>UQPI01000110.1 GCA_900542945.1 uncultured Collinsella sp. | reverse complement strand
CTGTAGAGCAGCAAATTTAACCCGCGCCCGCCGGCCCCGGAGACCCTCCCGGAGGGACCGAAAAATTTTTTCAAAAAAGTTGTTGCGCGCCGGACAGACTTCTGTGTATACTAATCCCCGCAGCGCACGCGAGCGGAAACAAACGCGAACGTCTGCCTGGGGAGTTAGCTCAGTTTGGTTAGAGCGCCGGCCTGTCACGTCGGAGGTCGCGGGTTCGAGCCCCGTACTTCCCGCCAACGCAATTAAAGCCACGTCTTCGGACGTGGCTTTTTGCGTTTGATGCACTTTGTTTCGATAGAACGATCGCCCTGGCGCATCTTCGCCCAGAATCCCCGCGTCTTCGGGAACGCAAGTAAAATCCAGTAAGTATATCTGTCTAAACAACAGCTTTGTTGCGCAACACCTGTTCAACGAGGCAGGGGTTAGGTTATACTAAATTGCACTGTAGGCCGCATCTGATGCATTTCGCTCCAAGCGCGGCACTCAGTGGATATCCTATTTATCATTTGGATGTCCTAGCGGTCATTTAGCGTCTCGACAAAAGCTCGGCCCCGGAGCTCGTTCGAGCTGTTCGTATTCCTTGAAAGGGGAAAAATGGACATATCGAGGAAGACTGATTACGCCCTTCGTATGCTGGCGATGCTTGCCGAGGATCCGGAGCGTTTGCTTTCTGTTCGCACCGCTGCCGAAGAGGTCAATGTCCCGTATTCGTTTGCCCGCTCGATTCAGCACGGTTTGGTCCAGGCCGGTATTGTGGA
Source organism: uncultured Collinsella sp. (assembly GCA_900542945.1). Lineage (GTDB taxonomy): Bacteria > Actinomycetota > Coriobacteriia > Coriobacteriales > Coriobacteriaceae > Collinsella. The sequence continues at coordinate 1,989 of UQPI01000110.1, read as the reverse complement.
GAGCCTGCGCGGCGTCCACGGTGGCATGCGTCTCAAGGTCAGTCCGGACGATGTCACTATCCGCCAGGTCGTCGAGGCCGTTCAAGGCCCTATGGTTATGAATGATTGCACCGCGCCCGATGGTGACTGTGCGCGCATGGGCACGTGCTGCTATCATCCCCTGTGGGCCGGAGCTCAAGCATTGATGCGCGACTACCTCGATTCCGTTTCGCTCGGCGACATCGTCGCTCACCGCCAGTTCCCGGCCGTCGATCCCAAGTTCGCCGACCGCGAAGCGTTTCCCGAGTACGCCACCTGTGCGTATACATGCCGGGAGGAATAGCGCCGCATAAGGAGCATAGATATGATTCAGGACCCCTTTCGTTCGATGATTCGTTCGGAAGGGGTCCTGCGTTATCGCGACCTTCCGTGGCGCCGCACGCGCGATCCGTACATCATTTGGCTTTCCGAGGTCATGTTGCAGCAAACACAGGTGCCACGCGTGGAGACGCGTATGCCGGCGTGGCTCGATCGCTTTCCGACCGTGCAGGCGCTTGCCCAAGCCGCGCCTTCCGATGTTTTGGACGCTTGGCAGGGCATGGGCTACAACCGACGCGCTCTGGCGCTCCACAAGGCCGCTCAGCGCGTTGTGGAGGACTGGGACGGTGAGTTTCCGCGTGAGACGCGTGACTTGGTCGCTCTGCCTGGTATTGGCCCGGCAACGGCGCAAGGTATCCGGTCGTTTGCGTTTGACCTTCCAGGCGTGTATCTGGAGACCAACGTGCGCACGGTCTTTCTGCATCACTTCTTTCCCGATGTACCGGCTGTTCCCGACCGCGAGCTGGTGCCGCTGATTCAGGCGGCCTGTCCGGCGGTCCCCGGTGCGGCGACCGACGAGATCGCTCCCTTTGCCGTGCCGCTCGATGATGCCGACACGCCGCGCGCGTGGTATTACGCGTTGCTGGATTACGGCGCATATCTAAAAAAGACGTTGCCCAATCCGTCCAGGCGCTCGGCGGGCTATAGCCGTCAATCAAAGTTTGAGGGCTCACGTCGCCAAAAGCGCGCGCATATCGTGCGCATGTTGCTGGCAGCGCGCGATGGCCAACCGGCGGGGATTACGCTTGCTGATGCCGTGGTGGGCGTTAACGATATGGAAGCGGCGGCTGGGCGCGGGCCGGTCGAGCGCGAGCTTGTCGCGGGCATTCTGGCCGACCTGGAGCGTGAGGGCTTTTGCCGAGCCGAGGGCGATCGCTGGCTGAGCATTTAGCCCGTGGAAATCTGAAGAACAGGATTGTAAGGTTTAGATTTCCGACATGAGGGCATCCTAAAGACGAGGCCGCTCGAAGCCTACGGGCGGCATGCGTTGAAGGGAAGTACACCTATGGATTTTGAGAATTCCCAAACCAAGAAGAACCTCGAGACCGCTTTTGCCGGTGAGTCCCAGGCACACACCAAGTATCGCTACTATGCCTCCAAGGCAAAGAAGGACGGCTACGTTCAGATCTCGAACATCTTTGCCGAGACGGCTGGCAACGAGTCCGAGCACGCCAAACTGTGGTTTAAGTATCTGCACGATGGCGCCGTCCCCGATACCCTGGACAATCTGCGCGATGCCGCCGCGGGTGAGAACTACGAGTGGACCACGATGTACGACGAGTTTGCCAAGACCGCCGAGGAAGAGGGCTTTGCCGAGATTGCCGCAAAGTTCCATGGTGTCGCCGCCGTCGAGAAGGCTCACGAGGAGCGCTACAACAAACTCGTCGAGCGCATCGAGTCGGGCGAGGTGTTTGAGCGCGAGGGCGTGAAGGTGTGGAAGTGCCTGAACTGCGGACACCTGCACGTTGGTGCCGAGGCGCCCGAGGTGTGCCCGGTGTGTAACCACCCCAAGGCGTACTTTGAGGAGCAGGTGGTGAACTACTAGCGCTTGGCGCTGGCTGCTGCGGAGCGCAGGGCGGGAGGCCGGATCGCCTTCCCTCCCCGCTCACGGCTCCGCAGGGTCGCGTTGAG
>UQPI01000109.1 GCA_900542945.1 uncultured Collinsella sp. | reverse complement strand
TGGGCTCGGACACCGGCGGCTCCATTCGCCAGCCGGCGAGCCTGTGCGGCGTGGTGGGCTTTAAGCCCACGTATGGCGCTGTGAGCCGTTACGGCGTGGTTGCCTTTGGCTCGTCGCTCGACCAGGTGGGCCCCTTTGGCCGCACGGTCGAGGATGTCGCGCTGGCCATGAACGCGCTTACCGGCGCGGGCCATGATCCGTACGACTGCACCAGCCAGGATTGCGCCGTCGACTTTACCGAGCATCTCAACGACAGCATCGAGGGTAAACGCGTGGGCATCATCCCCGCGTTTATGGAGGCCGAGGGCCTGACGCCCGAGGTCAAGGCCGCTGTTCAGCGCGCCGCCCAGGAGCTGCAGAACCAGGGCGCCGAGCTGGTCGAGGTCGACCTGCCGCACCTGGACGCCGCCATCGCCGCCTACTACGTCATCGGCCCGGCCGAGGCGTTCTCCAACTTGGCTCGTTTCGACGGCATTCGCTACGGCTATCAGGAGGAGGGCTGCGCCAACCTGTCCGACCAGAGCTCGCTTTCGCGCGCCCACGGCTTTGGCGCCGAGGCCAAGCGCCGTCAGATGCTCGGCGCCTACCTGTTGAGCTCGGGCGTGTACGACAAGTACTACTACGCCGCACAGAAGGCTCGCACACTCATCACGCAGGATTACGACGCCGCGTATGCCAAGGTGGACACCATCCTCATGCCCGCCTCGCCGCGCACGGCCTTTAAGTTTGGCGAGATCAGCGACCCCACGCAGATGTATCTCTCCGACCTGTACACCATCTCGCTCAACATTTGCGGCAACGGCGGTATCTCGGTGCCGCTGGGCCTGGGCGAGGACAGCAAGCTGCCCGTTTCTGCCCAGCTGGTGGGGCCTGCCTTTAAGGACCGTCAGCTGCTCACGTTTGCCCGCGCCCTGGAGCGCGGCTTTGCCGATGCCGCCACGGGTGCGCCCGCGCTTTCCGTCGCGCCCGATTTTGCCGGGAAGGGAGGCGAGCTGTAATGAAGGAGCTTTCCGAGGTCCTGCAGGATTGGGAGGCCGTGATCGGCCTGGAGATCCATACCGAGCTCACCGCACTCGATACCAAGATGTTCTGCAACTGCAAGCTCAGCCACGATGACGAGCCCAACGCCAACGTGTGCCCGGTGTGCCTGGGCCTGCCCGGTGCGCTGCCGGTGCCCAACAAGCGCGCCATCGAGAGCATCGTCAAGGCAGGTCTCGCCACCAACTGCGAGATCCAGCGCCACTCGATGTTCTACCGCAAGCACTACTTTTATCCTGACATGGCCAAGAACTTTCAGACCACGCAGGGTCCGGTCGCCTTTGCCATGTACGGTCACCTGGACCTGGACGTGACCGGTCGCGGTGCCGCCGAGCGCCCCGACTGCGCATTTGGCGAGGCCGAGGCCCAGAGCCTGGCGAGCGCCTCGGCCAACGCCGAGGGTCTGTCCACGTCCATGACGTCGACCATGCGCGAGGGCAATCAGCGCGCCGGTCATCTGGCCAGCTACGATGCGTCCAACCTGCAGATGCCCGAGCGTCGCGAGGACGGTTCCTACACGGTGCCCATCCGCATCCTGCGCATCCACATGGAGGAGGACGCCGCCAAGATGGTTCACGTGGGCGGCGCCGAGGGCCGCATTACCGCCGCGGCCGAGTCGCTCGTCGACTACAACCGCTGCGGCACGCCGCTGATCGAGCTCGTCACCGAGCCCGACCTGCGCACGCCCGAGGAGGCTCGCCTGTTTATGGAGAAGCTCCGTCGCATCTTTGTGACGCTGGGCATTTCGGACTGCTCCATGGAGAAGGGCTCCATGCGCTGCGACGGCAACGTGTCGCTGCGTCGCCGTGGCGAGACCAAGTTGGGCACCAAGACCGAGCTCAAGAACCTCAACTCGTTTAAGAGCCTGCATGACGGCCTTGCCTACGAGATCTGCCGTCAGGCCGAGGTGCTCGAGGAGGGCGGCATCATCTACCAGGAGACCCGCCACTGGGAGCCCAGCCGCAAGCGTACCGTTGTCATGCGCGTCAAGGAGACGGCCGACGACTATCGTCTGTTCCCCGACCCCGACTTGGCGCCGTTCGATCTGGATGACGAGTTCATCGACCGCTGCCGTGGCGAGATTCCCGAGCTGCCCGATGCCAAGCGCGCCCGTTTTGAGACCGACTTTGGCATTAAGACGGCCGATGCCGAGCAGATTGCCGGCGACCCGGAGTTTGCCGAGTTCTTTGAGGCCGCCGCTGCCGGTATGGCCGGCAAGGAGGCCCAGACGGTTGCAAACTTGCTGGTGAACGAGATGATCGCCTACCTTAAGGGCGCAGGCGTGTCGCTCGCCGAGTCCGGCATCGCGCCGGCTCAGGTGGCAGCCCTTGCCAAGCTGCTGGCGACCGATGCTATCAGCTCCAACCAGGCGCACGAGGTCTTTGAGGCCATGGCCCAGACCGGTGACGACCCCAACAAGATCGTCGACGAGCGTGGTATGCGTCAGGTGAGTGACGCCGGCGCGCTGCAGCCGATCGTGGACGAGGTGCTGGCTAACTGTGCCGATCAGGCGCAGCAGTACCGTGACGGCAACCAGAAGGTCATCGGCTTTTTGGTGGGCCAGTGCATGAAGGCGAGCCGCGGCAAGGGCAACCCGAAGCTCTTCAACGAGTTGCTGAGAAAGGCGCTCTCGTAAACGGGAACCCGGGAGCCCCGGCAGGGCGGGTGCTTCCTCAAAATTTCAAACAGTCCTGCGCAAGACGAAGGCCACATTAAGTGGCCTTCTTTGCGTGCGGAACTC
>UQPI01000108.1 GCA_900542945.1 uncultured Collinsella sp. | reverse complement strand
CTGCTGTGGTAGTCGGAGACGGCATCATCCTAAATCATATGTATTGGCCTGAGCGTGATCGTGAGGTCGCCTTATACCGGCAGATATTCACCCACCACAAGATCATGGGAGAAACTCCAGTATGTGATTTGAACAGGAGTAGTTACCATATCGAAGGCGGAGACATTATTGTTATCAGTGCTAAGACAATATTAGTTGGAATCTCTGACCGAACTGAACCCGCCGCCGTCGAGTCACTTGCCAAAGAGCTCCTGACCTCAAATAAATTCCAGACCACCGAGCTAATTGCGATTCGAGTCCCCTCTGACGGGCTGCGTATCCACCTCGACACGTTCATAAGTAGAATTGATCACGACGCGTTCCTCATCGATCGTGAGATATGCAATGCCGTTGATGCATACAGCATTCAACTAAAACGATCCGGAAGGGGCCTTACGATCACTCCTATCGATCGCACGATTCCGGAAATACTCTCTGCAGCCTGTTGCGAACCAATAAAAGTAATTGACTGCGGAGGCGGGAATCAAACCGCCTACGAAAGAGAACGCCGGAACAACGCAACGTCTATCCTTGCGCTCTCGCCAGGAAAACTATGCGTATATGAAGAAAACGTTTGGACCAACGAAGCGCTTGAGAAAGCAGGAATGGAATTATTCCCGCTATCCATTGACGAGCTCACCAAAGGCTATGGTGGCACAAACTGTCTATGCCTCCCTCTGTGGCGAGAGGATCTATAGCCATGGGCTTCGGGGCAAATATTCGTAAACTCCGCACCATGGAGCATCTTGGTCAGGCGCAACTTGCAGAGATGTTGGGGGTATCTAAAGAGACCGTTTGTCGTTGGGAAAAAAGTCGGTATGCCCCCCGTGAGCGCTATATTGAAAAGTTACAAGCGCTCTTCGGTTGCACCCGCGATGAACTTGTTGGCGAGGAAAACGGTTTGGCCGTAAAGCTCGCAAATAAAAGAATCGTCACCGACGAAGACCCTGCTATCCACGAAATGGAGGGCGCATTTCCCGTCATCGATATCGAATCGCAAAAGCGCCGCATCACGCACGGCCAACAAAATGCTTGCGCGCCTGTAGACGTAGCCAAACGTCACCCACATAGCGTTTTCGTTAAAATCAAAGGCGACGAAATGTCCCGCATTTACCCTCCCGGCAGCTTACTACTTGTCGATACCACCGCAAAGCCCTGGAACGGCTGTGCTGTATTGGCGCTCGCAGACGGTAAAACACCGGTAATTAGGCGATTTGCAGAAGGAAACGACATGATTGTGCTGTCGTCCCATTCATATGCAACAGCAAGTCCGGATCTGATGTTTAACAAACGGAGGATTAGAATCATAGGAGTCGTCGTTTGGTATCAAGCGAGCCACGATCACACGCTTAATTAAATCGACTTTCCCAAAAACGACCGTACCGCGCAGACAGCTCAAAGTCCCAGCCTAAAAGAACTACTTTTTGGCGGCTTTGCGCTCGTCGCGGATGCGGGCGCGGTCCATGGCCGCCTCGACAGCAGAAAAGCGGCAGCCGCAGTAGTTCTGTCGATACATGCCCAGTTCGCGCGAACGGCGCGTAGCCTCGGGATAATACGGGCGAAAATCGCGAATCACCGGAGTGAGACCGCGGGCGGCAGCCAAACGCTCGAGCACGTCATTGCAGGTGTCGAACAACTGATACGGAGAGACGGCGAGCGTCGTGCCCACGTATTCAAACCCGCGCTCCTGGGCAACGCGGCATGCCTCGGCCAAGCGCAAGGCATAGCACGCGCGACAGCGACGGGGTCGATCGGCGCCCAGCGGGGCCACGCCGGCCTCCCAGCGCTCGCGGTCCTCCCCCGCTTCGATGAGCTCGATGTCGCCATCGGCACACCACCGGCGTAGCTCGTCCAAGCGGCGCTGCCATTCATCGCGCGGCTGAATATTGGGGTTGGTCCAGCAAATCGTGGGTTCAAACCCCTCTTCGCGCAGCAAGCGAACCGGCTCAAGTGAGCACGGCGCACAGCAAGCGTGCAACAACAACGGCCTCATCAACATCTCCTCACCCGAAAAAGCGCACGCCAAAGGACGTATCCTCGCAGGCGACAATGCGGCGGTCGCGCAGGATGGTCCGCACGTAATACCAATCGCCCACGCAGCCCGACAAGTGCAGACCAGCCGCCAGGTAGCACAGCAGCGGATAGCCCGAGAACGCAAACCCCAGGGCAAACGCCACCGTCAAAACAACCGTCGGCGCCAGGCAAACCGCCATGTACCGCCGACGCGAATACACGACGCCCTCGGCGCAGGCATAGATCATCGCCGTCTCACGATTCGCGCCAAAGGTCACATGCGCGCCCGCAGGCGCCAGCAGCTTAAAAAACACCGCATGCACCAGCTCGTGCACGGCAAACGACGCTGCAGAAACCGCAGCCACACCGACCATCCAGCCCACGACGGTGGTCCAGCCGCCCGCCTCAGCCGCGTCCAAGTCCGCAGGCCCGCCCAACAGCATAAACACCGGCACCAGGCACACGGCAAACACCGCGATCACGGCCATCCCCCACACGAAGCAAGCGTGCAGAAAAACCTCGTCCTCAAACGCATGTATGTTGGAAATCTCATTCATAGCATCTTAGGATAGCGCCCCTGCCACGCACCCGCCCGCATGTGCGATAATGTCGAACGATATGCACGAATTGACCACCGCGTCGCCAGGCCTTGCGCCCGGCCGCGCTCCCACCATATGCGAAGGAGTCCCATGGCATCCAAATACTCCATGAACGACCGTCCCAGCTGGCCGCGCCGCGCCATCGTTACCGCC
>UQPI01000107.1 GCA_900542945.1 uncultured Collinsella sp. | reverse complement strand
ATGAGGCGAACATTTAGGCCTCGCCTCCCTTCGTGACGGCGGCATCCGCGGTCGCTGCAGTGATTTTCCAGCTCGCGGCCTGTTCGTATTCAGCCCACATCTTGGCGTATAGACCCTTTTGGGACAGCAGCTCGGCATGGGTGCCAGTCTCCTGCACGCTACCTTGGTTGAGCACCACGATCTTGTCGGCCCCCACCACGGTCGAAAGCCGGTGCGCGATCATAATGACTGTGCGACCCGCCGCCAGTTTGCTAAAGGCGCGCTGGATGAGCGCCTCGTTCTCGGGGTCGGCAAAGGCTGTGGCCTCGTCGAGCACCACGATGGGCGCGTCCTTAAGGATTGCGCGGGCGAGCGCCACGCGCTGGACCTCGCCGCCCGAAAGGTACGCCCCGCCGGCGCCGAGCATGGTGTCGATGCCCTGCGGGAGCTTGGCCACGATATCGTCGCACTGGGCCGCGGAGAGGGCCGCGCGCACTTCGTCGTCAGTGGCTCCAGGCTTGGAGGCGCGCACGTTATCGGCAAGTGTTTGGCGGAACAGCTGGTTGGTCTGAAACACAAAGGCGACCTGGTCCATGAGCTCGTGCGGATCCATGTCGCGAACGTCTACGCCGCCCACGAGCACACGACCCAAGGAAACATCCCAAAAACGCGAGATCAGGCTTGCGCAGGTCGACTTACCGCCGCCCGAGGGACCAACCAACGCAAGGGTGCTACCTGCGGGAACGCTAAAGCTCACATGATCGACGGCAGGCGCCTCAGCACCCTCGTAGGTAAAGCTCACGTCCTCAAAGCGCACATCGCTGCCAGCGGGGTGCTTGGGTTGAGCGGGCACGGAGAGCTGCTTGGAATCCATAACGCTTCGGATGCGAGCCAGCGAATCAGCACTCATCTGAGACGCCTCGCCCACAAACATAAGCTTGGTCATGGCCGTCGGCACCACGGCCGAAAAGATCGCGTAAAACGTAAAATTGACCATAAAGTGCGCGAAGTCCGTCTCGCCCGGCGCCAGCAGCAGCGCCACAGGCAAAAGAAATGCCACAAGGCCGTTGAGCGCAGTAAGGTTGAGCACCTGCGGACCCCGGCAAAACGTACCCGCATAGTTTTGCGCCATATCGGCGTATTCGGCGATCGCATCGTGGAACGCCTTAAAGGAGTAGACCGTCTGCTGGAATACCTTGACCACGGGGATGCCGCGTACGTATTCGGTGCCGGTCTTGTTCATCTTGACCAGCGCGCCCATGTAAGCCTTCATAAACTCGCCGCCCTTGCCGCCCATCATGGCGGCCATGGCGCCAAGCGAAACGACGACCGAGATAAGGCATGCCGCGCCCAAGCGCCAATCGAGGGCGAAAAGCAGCACGAGCAGACCTGCGACCATGGCGGTGGCGCCGGCGATATCGGGCAGCATGTGCGCGAGCAGTGTCTCGGTTGAGGCGGCGCATCCGTCTACGATACGGCGCAGCTCACCGGTGGCGTGCGTGTCAAAGTAGCCGAGCGGCAGCTTAAGCAGATGCTCGCTCGTAGCCTTGCGGATATTGGACGCGCAACGAAACGCGGATAGGTGTGTGCACATGAGCCCCACGAAATAAATCACGATGCTCACCAGGGCAAAACCGACGGCCCACCAACCATACATCGCGATGTCGCAGGCTTCGCTCCAGTTAGGTGCCACGGCGATCAGATCGCGCGCGACAAGCCAAATGCACACGTACGGGCCAAAGCTCAGCAGCTGCGAGAGCGCCGAGAGAGCCATGCCCAAATACGTTAGGAATTTGCGGTCGCCGGCATATGCAAGCAGCTCGCCGATACCGCCGCCTTCCCTTTTTGATCCCTTTGCCATGAGATTCCTTTCTAACGGCTTGAGAGTTAACCGTAATGAACTTATCATTGATGTGTTAGCCATGGCTCACAATTAAGCCAGGCGTGGACGTTTCTGCAAAGGAAAGGGACGCTCTTGCAAATACGGCGGGCAGCGACCGACATAACCGAGCTCTACGCACCGCAGTTTGAGCAGTTTGGCCTGGAGCTTACCGGCAAGGGCGCCGTCTTTACCGGCGAGGTGGCAAACGACCGGGCGCACGGACGCGCATGGATCATGCCCCTCTCCCCCACCTGCATCGTTATGGAGCATTTCATTACCCCGACGCACGATATGCACCTGGCCGAATACACACCCGAACCGTACGCGTGCGTGAGCGAGGTCAGCGCGCCCACGCTCATGTGCATGCCCGAAGCCGGCATAACGCCTGCGAACCTTAACCCCCTGCATGGACCGTGGCCAAACAATGCCGTGTGCAGCTTTATCCAAGATAACTGTGGCGAGGAGTTAAGCCCGCTATTTGCAGGGCAGCTTTATCACTCGCGCTCGGTGCTCTTTTTACCCGGGTATTTTGACGAGCTGGAGCATCGGTATCCCACTGAGTTCGCGGGAGTCTTTGAGGCGTTTGCCGAGTCGTGGCACGAGGAGGCGACGTCTGCCATCTGCCACACGCTGCGCCGGATTAACGAGGAACGCGCCCGCACCGTAGGCGGACACGTCTATATGCAAGGCATCGTGGAGACCATGGTCGCGGAGCTCGCCTGTTCGCGCGCGGCCCACAAGCAGGCGCGGCAAGCGGCAGACACACGTGTCAGCATAACCATTGCCGAAGAAGCAACGGCAATGATTGAGCGCACGCTCGACAAAGGCAGACGCGTGGGTATCAACGAGGTGGCCGAGAGGCTCTACACAAGCCGCTCCAAACTATGCGCCACCTTTAAGGCCCAAACTGGCGAGTCCCTGGGCGCCTACATTCGCAGACGCCGTATGGAGCGAGCACAGGACCTTTTGGCCGATAGCGCGCTCACGATAGCGCAGGTGGCAGAGCGTCTAGGCTACCCTCAGCAGGCCGCCTTCGCCCAAGCCTTCAAGCAACACACCGGCACCACCCCCACCGCTTGGCGCTCCCAACATCAATAAAAAGACGGCAAAGGGACAGCCCCATGAGTTCCACACGCAATGTGACAAAGGGACTGTCCCTTTGTCACATTTACAAAAATG
>UQPI01000106.1 GCA_900542945.1 uncultured Collinsella sp. | reverse complement strand
GACGGCCAATTCTGGGTCGGGCTGGCGGAGCATGTCGAGGACGGCAGATACGGCGTCGCCCGCATCGTCTTCGGCGCGGAGCCGTCCGATGAGGAAATCCTGCGATTCGTTTCAAGCAAATGGGCGAAGCTCGCGTTCTTAGGCGACGAGCCTGCCGAGGCGAGCAAGCCCGCGAAGAACCCCAAGCGACGCACTCGCGAGGCGGCGAAAGCACTTAAGCAGCCGGCGATGGGCACCAAGGCGCAGTAGGCGCTCACGAGTCAGCGGGAGACAATGAAACGGGAGTCGGTCCGCGCAAGAAGCCAGCGCCGCGCGGACGAGGCGGAGGCGCGCTTCGAGCAGCGAAAGCTGAAGCGCAAGCGGAAGCATCGCGGGCATTGATCGCCATTTGCAGCAAGCCTCATACAGAAGCGGTGTCGGTTCCATTTGAACCGACACCGCTATCTATTGCGTCGCTCGTTTCGCTAAATCAACTTTATAGGATGGCGGATCACGGTCTTGAGCTTCTCCGGCGCGCACTTGCGCGGGTCGGAGAGGTAGATCTCGTGATGGAGACGGGATTCGGAGAAATCGGGGGCGTAGCCCTCCTCCGCTGCAAATGCGCGCATGGCGTCTATGGTCGCCGGCTCGCCGTCGTAAGGCCCGGTGTGCATGCACTGAACGCAAAGGCCCTCGCCGACCCTCAGCAGCTCGACCGCCGAGAAGTCCAGCTTCTTCTTGGCGGCAGCTTCCGAAACGGCCCAGTCGAAGTCCTCTCGGGTGACGAAATCGGGCGGGCGGATGTTCGGCATTTTGCCGCTCCAGCAGCGCCTCGTTTCCCACGCCGTCGTGAAGCGAGTGTCGCCGAGTGACGCGTCTGCTACGGAACAATCGCCTTGTAATAGGCGCCGAAGTCTGCGAGCGAGTCTATAACGGGCATCATTTGCCGGCCGAGCTCGGTGAGCCCGTACTCAACGCGGGGAGGGTTTTCACCATAGTCGTGGCGAAAGACGAGGCCGTCATCCTCCAGCTGGCGCAGGCTGTCGGTAAGCACCTTCTGAGAGATGCCTTCAAGGTCGCGGCGCAACTCGTTGAAGCGCCAGGGCCGCTTGCGCAAGTTGCGAATGATGAGCAGCTTCCACTTGCCGCCGATGAGCGCCACCGCCGTCGCTACCGGACACTCCGGAAGTTCCTCTTTGGCCATCACGGGAGGCCCTCCTTCTTGATCGCGCCGGTTTCACAAAAAAGTACGTAGTTACAAATAAGTGCGTACTCGCTTTTGCATGCACTATCACGTGAAATATAGCTCAAGCGGGATATGCCCGCAAGGCAAATCGGTTCTCTGAGAGAGGAACTACTATGGTTAATTACGCGAAGACCAGCACTGGTGACGAAGGTCGCGTCGAGCTGCACGAGGCGCTCGGGCTCACCGGGGCAGAGGTGAGCATCAACAAGCTTCCCGCCGGCGCCGACGTTCCGTTCATCCATGCGCACAAGGAAAACGAGGAAATCTACGGCGTGCTCGAGGGCGCTGGCACGGCCACCATCGACGATGAGGATATCGAGCTTGCAGCCGGCGACTGGCTGCGCATCTCCCCCGCTGCGCGCCGCAGGTTCCGCGCCGCGGCCGACTCGGGCATCACCTACGTCTGCATCCAGGTCAAGCAGGGCTCCCTCGGCGCCTTCACCGCCGACGACGCCATTATGTGCTAATTCTGATTCGGGAATACGGCAAGGCTACTAACCCCATCTTTGAGGTGTTCTACCTTGACAATGCCCACGGTATCATCGTCGTTGTCTCTGCCTTTTGCAGGGATGGGTTTCTCCGATGCGTTCTTGCCGTATATCCGCACGAAGCTGGGCATTGCTGCGCAAAACTCGGACCCTGCCGAGTTTTCGCTTGACGCAAGGCCGTGTTCGAGGAGCAGAAGGCCCGCATGGAGTTGGAGATACGCGCCGCCTGCCCAGAATGGGCCTACGCTTAAGATGAGCTACGGGAATCGTGGCGACTTGACACCGCTCGCATGCCTCCTTCGGAATAGGCGTTGAGCAGCTCCTGGGCATGGGCGAACTCGGGGCCTCGTCTCCAGCCGAGCAGGCGGTTGACGGCCAGATTGCCCTGGACGTTGTGGACGAAGAGCAGGAAGGCGTCTTCGCGTGAAAGCCCTGTTTTCTCCATGACCCAGGGAACCATCTGCTCCGCTCCGCGTTCTATGACGCGCTGGGCTACACGAGCGTATGCGTCGCTGTCCGAATAAAGCAGGCGATAATCGTCGTCTGCCGGCGGACGCTGGCAAAGCGTTGCCGATTCAACCCCCTCAAGCGGGGGAGCCGCTGCCAATGCCTCGTCGATAAGCGCATCGAGCAGCGCGTACTTATCCTCGTAATGCAGATAGAACGTTCCCCGGTTGATCTCGGCGCGGCGGCAGATGTCCGCCACCGTCATCTTCGCGAAGCCGACCTCGGCCAGCAGCGCGAAGAACGCCTCCTGTATGACCGAGAGGGTGTAGCGCCGCCGGCGGTCGATCTTGGTTTCTCCCATCGCCTCTCCAATCTGAGTCGTTTGACAATGTCCAGTAGCTGTTCGTTTATCGACAGGTGCACGCGTTTGTTCATTGCCCCTGCGAAAATCAACAAGGATACTGTTTATAGACACTTGTTTATTATAGCTGAAAGGGAGCACGGATGACCCTGTGCGAGAAGCTCGGCATCGGGCTTGTCAGCCGATCGTTTTCTCATCGGGCCGTCTATCGAAACGGCGGCACGTCATACGATTTGAGCGATTGCGAGCCTGCTGCTTGCAAGCAAGATATCGAGGCTTTTGCCCGCAAGGCGGGGGAGGCTGATTGCGTGTTTACGGGAGAGGCAGATAGGCAGGCGTTATGAGCATCTGCATCAAAAATCAGATTCAGAATATGAATATCGTCATCGGCTGCACGGTGGGGTGTCCATATTGTTATGCCCGTAACAATGTGAAACGTTGGCATATGATTGACGACTTCGCTGATCCTGCGTTCTTCCCGAGCAAGCTCAAGATGATGGAAAAGAAACGCCCGCAGAACTTT
>UQPI01000105.1 GCA_900542945.1 uncultured Collinsella sp. | reverse complement strand
GCAACTGATGCGGGCCGGCCGTTTTCTGTCTAAGCCCGTGCTGCTAACGCTTTGTCTCTTTGAGCGAGCAAGGTTCGCGTGTGAGCGGTAAGTTCTATTCCAAAATGGAATACAGTAGGCTTAAGCTGGAATTGATGCCCGGGTACCCGCTTTTCTAGAATGTTCTCAACAAGATGAAAGGCGGTTCCAACCAATGATTATCGATGCAAATTCCTACTGGTTCGACGAGCGCATCTTTCATGACGAGACGCTCTGCGAACAGTTTTTGGCCGAGGTGCCCCGCGCCTACGACACCGAAGGCTATCTGACCGTGAATTCCGTCGGCAAGCGACAGATCGTGATCGAGATGCCCGCCGGTTCTCCGGGCCTTAATTACATCGAGGGCGACTACACCCTCGAGAAGCGCTTGGCCGATATGGATGAGGCGGGGGTCGACAAGGCGATCCTCAAGCTCCCCGGCTGCCACGAGTGGATGTCGCTCGAGATGTGTCGGCGCTTCAACGACGGTATGGCCGCTGACGCGAAGGCGTCAAATGGCCGCCTGATTCCGCTTGTCGCTGTGCCACCCTTTGGCACCAAGGCAAATTTAGAGGAGCTCGACCGCAGGCTCGACGATGGTTTTGCGGGTGTGCAGCTCTGCGCTCACTACGGCAAGCGCTATCTCGACGACCGGGTTTTCTCGAGCTTCTTCGAACACCTGAACGAGCGCAACGTCACCGTTTACGTCCACCATGTTCCCGTACCGGTCGAGAACGAGTCGCTTCTCGCGTACGACAACCTTCGCCGCTCTTATGGTCGCTGCGTCGACCAAACTACGGCGATCGGCCGCGAGATCTTTGGTGATTTCTTCGAGCGCTATCCTAATATCAAGATGGTCCACTCCATGCTCGGTGGCGCATACTTTGCGTTCAAGGAGATGCTGCTGCCTCACGGCCCCAAGCGCCCTGATGCCTCTGGACGTTTTCAGGTCGATACCGAGACCGTTTCCAAGCGCCTCGAGAACAACATCTATTTCGACATGTCCCATGCCCAGCCTTGGGGCAAGACACTCCTCGCCTGCGCGGTTAACGTGTTGGGTGCAGACCATATTGTTTTTGGCACGAGCTATCCGGTTAAACGCGAGTGGCTCACCGAGGGTGTCGCCTGCGTTCGTGCCGCGAGCCTGAGCAATGCAGACACAGATCTTGTGCTTGGCGGCACGGCGCAGCGACTGTACGGTGTCGAGTGAGCGGCAATCAGAGGGGGTGTCTGCCATGGACAAAGGAGAGATGAGGGCTGGGGCCGCCCGTGCGGCCATCGATCTTGGGGGCGTATTGCCGTTTGACGGTTTCGACGAACTCCGCCATGAGGTCTTTGCCCGTGCTCTTGTCATCGAGGGGGCGGGGCGACGCTCCTGCATTCTTTCGCTTGAGGTCACATCGATTGCTCCGGCTCTGCTCGCCGATCTGCGTGAGGTCGTCGAGGATGCCGCCGGCTGCAGTGGCGCTTACTCTTGGGTGGTTCCTACCCACACGTTTTCCATGCCTCACGTTCGCACTCCCGGGCATCTTGCCGATGCTGCTGCCCGCGATCGCAACGAGCGCTATCGCGCAGCGCTCATCGCCGCCGCCCGCACGGCTGTCGAGCGGGCTGTTGCGGGCATTCGCTCCGTCACACTCGCCACGGCGGAGGGCGACTGCCCCGTGAACGTTAATCGCGACATCGAGACGCCGGCCGGCTGGTGGTTGGGCTCGAATCCCGAGGGGTTTGCCGACCACGCGATGCCCGTGCTCGCCATGAGGGATGCCGGGGGCGAGTACGTTGCCGTACTTGCGGCGGCGGACGTCCAGTCCTCCGTGCTCGACGGGTCGCGCGACTCCGAGGGGAGACGCGTGGCGAGCGGAGATCTCTTTGGTTTTGCCGCCATGTCACTCGAGCGTGAGCTGGGCGGCGTTGCCCTGTTGCTGCCGGGCGCCGCGGGCGACCAAGGTCCGGCGGAGCGCGCCATGAACGTCACGTTCGATGCCGCCGGCGTGAAGCGGACGGTCGATGCCCATGAGGACGGATACCGCATGCTGCACCAGCAGGGGCAGGTCTTGGGCGATGCTTTGATTGAGGCCGCTCGCATGGCACGTGAGGATAGCGCTGCCGGCATCGATGCTCGCACGGTCGACGTCCTCCTGCCCGCTCAGACACGCGCCGATTTTTACTCTTTGGCTCCGCATCGAACGTATGAGTTTCATGCTGCCGGTGAGCAGCACACGAGGGTCTATCTGCTTCGGCTGGGAAACGTCGAGCTTGTCGGCGTGCAGCCCGAGGTCTCGAGTACATTCGGCGCCACCGTGCGCGTCGCCCGGTCCGGCTCTGTGCTCTTTGCCACGCTCGTCAACGGCGGACAGAAATACCTACCGGCCCCCGACGCGTACGAAAAGATCACCTATGAGGCCATGAACTCCGGTTTTGCCGCCGGCTCCCATGAGCGCCTCGTCGATATCATCATTGCCGCCTTGAATGCGGCGTAACACAGAAGGAGAACGTGCATGAACATTGGACACGCGCGCCGCAAAATCACCCCACAGGGCGACATCTACCTGATTGGCTATCGCAATCTTCCCAACCGCCTGGAGCCTGCGACGGGCATCCATGACGACGTCTACGCCAACGCCATTCTCTTCCAGCAAGGCGAACGCGAGGTGTTTCTCTTTAATGCCGATGTCCTCGAGTTCGAGGAAAGCATGGCCGAGGAAGTCAAGACAATGCTCGCCGAGCGCTACGGCATTGACCGTGATTGCGTCCTGCTCTCGGCGACGCACGACCATACTTCAATCGTCGCTTACCACCGCAGCTGGTGGACGGGAAAATTCGACGAGAACTACTATCGCTGGCTCCTCGATACCATTTGCCAATGCTTTGAGGAGTGCCGCGCCAATGCGCAGCCCGCGATTTGCCGCCTGGGCAAGCAGGTCGTCACCGGTTTCTATGACAACCGCATCATCCCAGGCGAACTCGCCGACAATGAGGTCATTGTCGTTTCGTTCTTCGATACCGAAGGCAAGCCATTTGCGGGCTTTGTGAACTGGGCGGTGCATTCCGCTTGCGTCGGGCCCGATTGTACGGAGCTCACGAGTGAGCTTGCCGGCCTTACCGGTAAAAAGCTCGCCCCGAGCCTCGGGTACTATCCTGCCATGGTCGTGGGCGCTGCTGGCGACTGCAGCGATCGCAATTTTCGCCAAGGTCGTGGCATCCCCGAGGTCGAGCGCGTGTCGACCGGTCTTGCCGAGGCGATTTCCCAAATCAAGCTCGATCGCGAGGTTAAACT
>UQPI01000104.1 GCA_900542945.1 uncultured Collinsella sp. | reverse complement strand
CAACCACGCCGTAACGGCTCACAGCGCCATACGTGGGCTTAAAGCCCCCCACGCCGCACAGGCTCGCCGGCTGGCGAATGGAGCCGCCGGTGTCCGAGCCCAGCGAGAGCGCGACCTCGCCCGCGGCGACGGCGGCAGCGGAGCCGCCCGAGGAGCCGCCGGGCACGCGCTCGGTATCCCAGGGGTTGTTGGTGCGGTGGAACGCCGAGCTCTCGGTGGAGCTGCCAAAGGCAAACTCGTCCATGTTGGCCTTGCCCATGGGCAGGCAGCCGGCATCGAGCATGCGCTGGACGCAGGTGGCGGTGTAAACGCTCCGGTAGTCCGCGAGCATGCGGGAAGCGCAGGTGGTGCGCGTGCCCACGAGGTTCATGTTGTCCTTGATGGCCAGCGGCACGCCCGCGAGCGGGGGCAGTGGCTTTCCGGCGGCACGGTCGGCATCCACGCGCGCGGCGGCCTCGAGCGCAAGCTCGGGCGCCACCTGCAGGAATGCCTGGACCCCGCCCTCGCGCGCCTCGATGGCGGCGAGGGAGGCTTGGGCCACCTCGGTAGCGGCAAAGTCGCCGGCGGCAACGCCCGCGGCGATCTGGGCGGCGGTAAGGGAATCGAAGCTTAGCGCCATTACTCGCTCTCCCCCTCTCCCAAAATGGACGGCACGCGGAAGTAGCGGTCGCGCGCGCTGCCGGCGTTTTCGAGCGCAACGTCGAGCGGCAGATCGCGCTCGGGCTCGCGCAGGTCATCGCCCATCACGTTGGACAGGCTTCCGATGGGATGGAACGTGGGCTCCACGTCGGGCAAGTCATATTGCAAGACGGGCTCGAGCATCTGGACGGCGTCGTTCATGTAGGACGTCATCTGGGTGAGCTCGTCATCGGTCAGTGCGATCTTTGCGTACTCGGCGATGCCGCGCACGTCTTTCTCGCTGAGTGCCATAGGCGCTCCCTTCCGCATAACAGATAAACCGCTCTAGTATACAAGGCAACGCCACTTGGAGCAGGTGCTTTACCCAAATGCAGCGAAAACGTAACGAGGGCGGCGGACTGGCAGGCAGCGGGCCGGCGATTCTGCAGCGAAACCGCACCGTCCATAGCGAAAACCATCCCGCCCGCAACGAAAACCGCGCCGTCCACAATGAAAACCATCACAACATTCAACGCTTTTCGTCAAAATCGCGATTTTCATCGAATGTTGTGATGGCTTGGAAGTCTCGACCACCACAAAGGTACCTGTCCCCATTGTGGCTGTTCTGAACGATGCCTTATGCCGAGGCCTTGGCCTTGCGACGTTTGCGGACCGCGTGGATCACGATGTCCAGCAGCAACAGCACAATGGCCACGACCACGATAAGCACGGCAAACTCGCGCTTGCCCCAGTGGCGGCCGGCCAGCGACTTTTGCTTGTCAACGTCCTTTTTGTTGTACTTGGTTCGCACGCAATGCACCAGCAGGCGGTGGTCGTTCACGCCGTAGGGCGTGCAGGTGACGAGCGTCACCTTGTCGGCGCCGGGCTCGATAGTCAGCGACTCCATCTCCTCGGGCAGTACCACCTCGGAGTCCACCATCTTGTAGGCAAGCGTCTTGTTCATGGTGTGCAGCAGCACCAGGTCGCCGGGCTCCAGCGAGTGGATGTCGTCGAACATGCTCAGGTTGCGCATACCCGAGTGCGCGGTGAGCACGCAATGCGTCGAGGTGCCGCCCACCGGCAGGCTCGTGCCCTCCAAGCGGCCGACACCCGCCATAAGGACTTCTTCGCTCGTGCCGTGGTAGATGGGCATGCTCACGTCGATGGAGGGGATCTCGACCCAGCTCATCATGGGGTCGCGGTCAAAGATGAGCTGCTGGGCGTAGGGCTCGATCTGGTCGGCGGGAAGCTCGGTGGCCTCGCCGGCAAGTTGCTCGTTATAGGAGCGCGCCTGGAGCAGGATGCGCTCGCGCTCCTCGGCAGACAGCGCGTCCACGGTGCTGGACACGGTGCTGATCTGGTTGAACACGCCCGAGGCCTCGAGCCGGTCCAAGATCCACGGCCAAGTCATAAGGCCCACGCCGATAAGGATGATGACGATGGTGATGAGCCGGTCGGCCCAGCGCGGCAGTCGCTTGCGACGGCGCTTGGGCTTTGGTTGAGGTTTGGGCTGAGGGCTTGAGCCACCGTTGGCCGCGGCGTTATTGCTCTTCATATGTTTGGCGCCCTGCACCATCGCCGGTCACTCCTCTACAGCTCAGGTTGTCTAAACAAATAATAGCCGATTAGCGAGCTTCCGCGCCGGACAACGCAACTAGGACCGAAACGCCGCCTACAGTTCAAATTCTTGAAGACCTTCTACAGCGCTTCTTGCCATGGATATTCCTTTCCAAACATGCGATCGACTTCGAGTTGAATTCGCTCATCATCGATTGCCGCCAAAGATAGCGCAAGCGAAATGTCGTCGATACGGGAGGAGCCGGCAAACACGGGCGCATAGCGCCACACTTGGATCATCGCCGTTTCGTTATCCGGCAACTCCCCGTCTGCGACTTCGAGGTCGCTCAGTTGACGCCATGCACTTCTTAAGACGGCCTTTTGTTCCATACCCGGCGCAGCGAGCATCGAACGCGCAGCGAGCGCCGTCTCCCCGGCGTTAACAAGATAGTCGATCTGCGGAGTCTTCTTTGCAAAAAAGACCTTCGAGACAGGCGAGGAGAGCTCTGCCATGTGCTCGCTGAGCAGAAGATCAACGGCAACAGGGAGCACGACGACACGTCGCTCGCAACGCTCGCGCCTCGCGAGTCCCCTGTCAACAAGCTCGGTTATAGCCTCACTCGCGCGGCTTGCCGAAATCCCAAGCGCGCGACAAAGGTCATAGGGGCGATATGGCTCCTGGGCTGCTCCCCAGATTGCGGCAGCCTGTGCGTTGGGTGACATCTTGGTCGCGTGATTGCGAAACCGGGCACCGCCCCTCTCCGTGCAGGCTGTGCCCATAAATGGAAGAAAAGCCTGTCTACCTGGGCAGACAAAGGGAATCCCTTGTGCGATCAATGCTTTGCGCTGGCGTGCATCGGCATCAGGAAACGAAACGACAACAGGAATCTTCGCGCGCAAGGCTAGCTGACTATAGACTCTCTTAGCCTCGGGAAGCCCGACGCCAGCAGGCAAGCTTGCAAGCAAAAACGAAAAACCGTTTGCGTCAACAGCGCGGACCTCAATCGACCGCAGATGCAGCGGCAAGCGTGCGGATCCAGGCCAGGTTTTGGTCTTGGCGGAGAGGCCTAGTGCTTCTTGTAAGTAGATTAGCGCTTCGTTCATTTCCATCGTTTTCGTTTGATTCCAGTTTATATTGGAATTATACATAATTTTCGGAATTAACGAGATCCCGTTCGTGCCTAAGCCCATATTTGCGTTTTCAAAATGTCCCGAATCGGCGGGGCGATTCGGGATACAATGTCAATAGAAAACGACGCACCCC
>UQPI01000103.1 GCA_900542945.1 uncultured Collinsella sp. | reverse complement strand
TGCCTCCCTTTTCTCGAACCTTAATTTCAAAGTCCAAGAAATGGGATGCAGTTCAATTTTGCCTCTTGACAATGTCCTGCTCATATTAAAAGGAACGTCCCCAAGTGCCGGCACGAGAAAGACAGCGCCACGGGAAACGATCCGCAGCGCTGTCTTTCTTTATGCAAATACGATCAAGTTATCCCTGTGTATCGCGGGCTTCTCGGCCAGGTCTGCGAGCAGGCGGTTGCTGGCAATCTGGTCCTGGCGGCGGCCGGCTGCAAGCTCCAGCACGTCCGAATCGGCCTCGGCGATACCACGGGCGACAACCATGCCGCTCGGGTCGCACACGTCGAGCACATCGCCCTCGGCAAACTGGCCATCGACCTCGCGAATACCCACCGCGAGCAGCGACGATCCGCGGCTGACCAGCGCCTTCGCGGCGCCGTCATCGACCGTCACCGAGCCGTGCGCCTTGTCGCCCAGTGCAATCCACAACTTGCGCGGCGCAATGTCCAGGCGCTCCGCCGGCGGATCGAACAGCGTACCCGCGCTCTCGCCGCGGGCCAAACGCACGAGCGCATCGGGCTCCTCGCCCGAGCAAATCACGCTTTGAATGCCCGCCGTCATGAGAATGCGGCTCGCGCGAATCTTGGTGATCATGCCGCCCGTACCCACCGATGTGGAAGAATCGCCCGCCGAGGCGATAATCTTGGCATCGATCTTATGCACGACCGGGATAAACTCGGCCGTCGGATCCTCATGCGGATTGGCGGTGTAGAGGCCATCGATGTCCGAGAGCGTCACGCACAGATCGGCAGAAACCAGGCAGCTCACAAGCGCCGCCAGCGTGTCGTTGTCGCCAAACTTGATCTCATCGACGGTGACGGTATCGTTCTCGTTGACGACCGGCACCACGCCGAGCTCCACCAGGCGAAGCAGGGCGTCGCGCGCGTGCAGGTAGGACGTGCGGCGCGCCGTGTCGTGGCGCGTGAGCAGCACGAGCGAGGTGAGCAGGTCGCGCGCATGGAACTCCTCGTCATAGGCCGACGAGATGATGCACTGACCAGCCGAGGCGCAGGCCTGCAGGCTCGGCAGGTCACCGACCGGCTTACGGTCGAAGCCCAGCACGGGATAGCCGCAGGCAATGGCGCCCGAGCTCACCACGACCAGGCGCCAGCCAAGCTCGCGCAGCGCTGCGGCCTGATCGGCAAGCCCGCCGATAAAGGCGCGGTTGACCTTGCCGTCGGCGCCCACCACCGTAGACGAACCGATCTTTACCACCATCGTTTTATAAGAAGTCGTCATACGTCAAACCAATCAACTGTTCAGCGAACGGCCGAGCCGGCGGCCAGGGAAGCGTGACTCGCCCCTACCGCCCAAGGAATTAGTGAGCCCAGGGAAAGGCAGAGGCCGCGGCCATGTTCTTACGCACGAGCTCGTCGCGCACCTGAGCCAGGCCCTGCTCCATACCCACCACATAGGTCTGCGGGTACAGGAAGCGCTTGAAAGCTGCGTCCAGATGGTCGAGCGCCCAAGCACAGCGCTCGCGCGCGTCCTGGATGCTCTCACGCGGAGCCACCGCACTGCCGTCGCGCACGATCGGCACCAGCAGCTCGCGATACTCGAGTTCGGACACGTCGGTCACCAGGGCGGCATCATTCACGGCCACGAGGGTATTGCCGCGCGCGGCACCCTCCCCCGCCAGATGGTCCTCGTCGTAGATCATGTCGCAGACCGGGCCGCCAAAGCCGTCGTAATAACGGCGCACGCGTTGCACACCCGGGATCGTGCGCTTGTAGGGCTGCTCAGAGAGCTTGACCACCGGCGTCCATGGATCTGCCTCGCTCGCACGGCGGGCGGAAAGCTTGTACACGCCGCCCAGCGCCGGCTGGTCATAGCAGGTCGCAAGCTTGGTACCCACGCCAAAGCTGTCGATGGGCGCGCCCTGGTCGAGCAGCGACTGAATCGTGTACTCATCCAAATCGTTAGAAACCGAGATCCCCACATAGGGCAGGCCCTCGGCATCAAAACGGCTGCGCACATACTTGGAGAGCTTGGCGAGGTCGCCGGAGTCGATGCGAATGGCCGACAGGCGCTCGCCCACCGCTTCCATCTCCTTGGCAACCGTAATGGCATGTTCACAGCCCTCGCGCACGTCATAGGTGTCGATGAGCAGCGTACAGTTCTTGGGGCTCGACTTGGCAAAGGCGCGGAAGGCCTCGAGCTCGGAATCGAAGCTCATCACCCAGCTGTGCGCATGCGTGCCAAAGACGGGAATACCGTAGCGGCGGCCGGCGAGCACATTGGACGTAGAGGAGCAGCCGGCAACGTAGCTCGCGCGCGCGACGGCCAAGCCGCCATCGGGACCCTGAGCGCGGCGCAGGCCAAACTCGGCAACGGGACGGCCGTCCGCCGCCAGCACCACGCGCGCCGTCTTGGTGGCGACAAGCGTCTGGAACCCAACGATGTTGAGCAGCGCCGTCTCAAGCAGCTGGCACTCCAGCGCGGGGCCGGTGACGCGAACCATGGGCTCGCGCGGAAAGACGAGCTCGCCCTCGGGCACGGCGTCGATGTTTACATGCGCACGAAAATCGCGCAGGTAGTCGAGGAATCCAGGCTTGAACATCGCGCCGCCGGCCGGGGCCTGGAGCGAGGCGAGATAGTCGATGTCCTCGGGCGTAAAGCGCAGATTCTCGACCAGCTCGGGCAGTTCGGCGGTGCCGCACATGACGGCATAGGCGCTGCCAAAAGGATGGTCGCGGTAAAACGCGGTAAAACAACCCTGCTCATTGGCCTTGCCGCTCTCCCACAGGCCCTGGGCCATAGTGAGCTCGTACAGATCGGTGAGCATTGCAATGTCGGTGGGATGCGAGATGTCGGTCAAAGCCATGGGGCGACCTTTCGGATGCGTTGTGCAGAGGTTGAGGGTTGGAAAAGGGCAGAGTGTTCGGGCATGGCACCCAGCGCGAATGGGCTAGAGCAGGCCCATGCTGGTCAGGATCGTGTAGCCCATAAAGATGACAAACGCAATGAGGGCAAGGACAATGATGATTTTTTGAGCCGGCGCCATGCCAGGGATCTCGTTCTCGCCCGTAGGCTCCTTGGAGGTAACCATGCGCTGGGCAAAGGTCATCTCGTCACGGCTCGGCTTGGGCTCGACGGACTTGGAACGAGCGACCTTTTTAGGCTGAGGTTTAGGTGCGGTGGGCGCGGGCTTCGCGGCGGCGGGCTTGCGCGCGGGGGCGACGTTCGCGGCGGCCTCCTCGGCCTTCGCACGCTCGGCACGCAGGGCGGCCAGCTCCTCACGCTCGCGGCGTGCCTCTTCCTGGGCCTCGCGACGAGCTTTCTCGGCGCGGAGCTCTTCCAACTCGGCGCGTTCCTCGGCAGACAGTGGTTGGGACTCAAGCTTGGCCATGGTACAGCCCTTTCTTTTAAAAAAAGCCGCCGACACAATGTCAGCGGCTTATCAAATCCAAGGGTGGAGACGAAGGGAGTCGAACCCTCGGCCTCTGCCATGCGACGGCAGCGCTCTCCCAACTGAGCTACGTCCCCAAGACAAGTTGATATTTTACCTACGGCTCGCCAACTGTCAACGCCCAATACCCAGTCTTTTTGGGGCGGAGCTTTTTTGACTATAATTCGCCCGAAGATTTTTTAAGGCTCTGTTAGACCAGGATTGACATTCCGCCCCATCATCTTCTTGCGATTGCACAGCGGTCGCCCCCTTGTCGGATTCGAATCCGGCAAGGGGGCGATGCGCCCGAGACCGGACGAGTTGCTCGCCTGGCCCTGCCGTTTCATGCCGACCTGCCGGCTATCTCGCCGTCTCCCCGTCGGGCGCCGGCGTCCTGACCCTCATCTCGAACGGCATCCCGCCCTCCCGGACGAGCGCCCTGAGGAACGCG
>UQPI01000102.1 GCA_900542945.1 uncultured Collinsella sp. | reverse complement strand
CGGTCGGTTTGCCAGAAGCGCCCCGTCGGTTGTTCCAGACCCGTTTCGAAGAAAGGAAACCACACTAACCTATGGCAGCTAAAAAATCATCTCCCTTGAAGATCATCCCGCTTGGCGGCCTTGACGGCATCGGCAAGAATATGACGGTCTTCGAGTGCGGCGACGACATGGTGCTCGTCGACGCCGGCCTCATGTTCCCGGATGACTCCCAGCCCGGTATCGACCTGGTGCTTCCCGACTACACCTATGTTCTGGAGAACGAGGAGAAGCTCCGCGGTATCGTCGTCACTCACGGCCACGAGGACCACACCGGTTCGCTTCCGTATCTGCTGCAGGACCTCAACAATAAGGTGCCCATCTTCTCGAGCAAGCTGACGCTTGGCTTTATCGAGGGCAAGCTTTCTGAGTTCCGCATCCGCGCACCCAAGTTCCGCGAGGTCAAGGGCGGCAGCCATGTCAACCTCGGCGGCATCTCGCTCGACTTCTTCTCGATGACGCACTCCATCCCCGGCGCTCTGGGCGTGTTCATCCGCACCAATCAGGGCACCGTTATGCACACGGGCGACTTTAAGCTCGACCAGACGCCCATCGATGGCGTTACGCCCGACTATGCCGCTATCAGCCGCTTTGCCAAGCAGGGCATCGACCTGCTGCTTTCCGACTCCACCAATGCCACGGTTCCCGGCTTTACCAAGTCCGAGGCCGAGGTTGGTCCCAACCTGCTGCACGCCATCAAGAACGCCCCGGGTCGCGTGTTCGTCGCATCGTTCTCGAGCCACATCCATCGTTTGCAGCAGATCTGCGATGCCGCCCGCAAGTGCGGCCGTAAGGTCGTTGTGACCGGTCGCTCCATGCTCACGAACACCCGCGTGGCGCGCGAGCTCGGTTATCTCAACATCGATGATGCCGATATCATCGATGCCTTCGATATTGATAACCTGCCTGACGACAAGATCGTCGTCATGTGCACTGGTTCGCAGGGCGAGCCGCTGTCGGCCCTGTCCCGCATGGCCAATGGCGAGCACAAGACGCTCTCCATCCACGAGGGCGATACCGTTATCCTCTCGGCAACTCCCGTTCCTGGCAACGAGAAGGCCGTCCAGCAGGTCGTCAACAGCCTTGCCAAGCTCGGCTGCGACGTGTGGGATAAGAACCGCGCTCTCGTCCACGTCTCGGGTCACGGTAGCCAGGAGGAGCTCAAGCTCCTGATGGCCATGGCCAAGCCCACGTACTTTATGCCGGTTCACGGTGAGGCCGTGCATCTGCGCGCCCATGCCCAGCTGGCCCGCAAGATGGGCATCAAGGACGATCATATCTTTATCCTCGATAACGGCGACACGCTCGAGATGCGCGGTGGTATCGTCAAGCGCGGTACGCCCGTCGAGTCCGGTGTCGTTTACGTCGACGGCCTGCGTATCGGCGATACCGACCCCATCGTCCTGCGCGATCGCCAGAAGCTCGCCAACGACGGTATGGTCACGGCCGTTGCCATCGTCTCCCTCAAACACAAGAAGATCGAGGCCATCGAGTTCTCGGGCCGCGGCGTCTCGTTTGCCATCGACGACCAGTTCTCCGAGGATGCCTCCGCGTCCATTATGAAGACGATCGAGAAGGGTAAGTTTAGCTTTACCAGCAGCGGTTCCGATGCCATTCGCAAGGCCGTGCGCGATTCGCTCTCTAACTTTATCTGGAGCCGTACGCGCACCCGTCCGATGATCATCCCGGTCGTCATGGAGGTTTAGTTTGGCGCGCGGATCTGCAAAAAACGCCAAAGGCAATAAGGCCAATAACCAACCGGCATCTGCTAAGGGTGCCGGTTCCCATCTGCGTGCCAATAAGGGCCACGAGTCCGAGTTTGATGAGTTTGAGCCCCTGGTCGAGCCTTCGGCCAATCGCGATATCGCCGGTGTGGTCATCGCCGTTTTGGCGATCGCGTCCTTCATTGCCGTGATCTCTCCGGCAACAGCGCCCGTGACGGCTGCGGTTGCCGGTTTCTACCACCTGGGCTTTGGTCTGGGCGCCTACGTGCTGCCGATCGTCATCTTGCTGTTTGCCGCCACGCTCTTTTTGGGTGAGGACTCGCCGCTCAACGTGCGCTCTGTTGCGGGCGGCGCCTTGGTCTTTATCGCCGTCGTCTCCATTCTTTCGCTGATGGTGCCGGGCACGAGCGATTCGTGCGACCTTATGTTTACGCCGCAGAACCTTTCCGTGTCGGGCGGCTACATTGGCGCCTTTATCGCAAGTGCCTTGCAAAACGCCTTGGGTAAACCTATCGCCATGGTTGTCTTGCTGGGGCTTGTCGTCGTTGGTTTGGTCATTATCGGCTTTTCGGTGGGTGGCGTTTTGCGCTCCGCACGCGATCGCGCTGCCGATTTTGCCGAGCGTCGACGTGCCGATGTCAATGCGAGCCCGTGGGGCGATGAAGAGGCCCTGTCTGTTCCCGGCGTCGCTCGTCCGCACCTGAGCATTCTGCGCCAGAAGGGGACTGACGCCGCGGTGACCACGGTCATGGGTGGCGATGTCGACCCGGTTTTGGATGACGACGAGGACGATGACCCGTTTGTCGACGTATCCGAGTCGGTTGAAGCCGAGCGGGTCAAGACCACGCTGCTGCCGCGTCGCCATGTCAAGAAGGGCAAGGCTGCGCCCAAGCTCAACACAAGCGAACCCGACCCATCTTGGTCCGATAGCGAGATTGAGCTTACCGAGGGCGATGACGAGGACGACGAGGCTCCGATTGAGACCGCAAAGACAACTTTGCTGCCGCGTCGCCATGCAAAGCGCGGCCAGGTAACCGGCCAGCTTTCGATGGAAGACGACCCCGATAAGATTGACGAGTCCGAGCCGCCGTTTGCCGTGAATCCCGTCTCGGCCGCACCTCAGATTCCCGACTTCCTGAAGCATCCCAAGGTTGCCGATGCGCCTGCCACGAGTGCTATCGAATCGGCTGCGGCTCGTGATGGGGGAGTGGACGACGGCGCCGCAGATAACGAGGGCGAAGAAGAGGACGGCCTCAAGCTTCCGCCGCTCGAAATCCTGCATGCCAACCCGCAGTCGGCTTCCGCTGCGTCTTCGGACAAGGAGCTGGAGCAGACCGCTGAGTCACTGCAATCCACCTTGCTTGAGTTTGGCCGCAGTGCCCGCGTGGTCGGCTGGATCGCCGGCCCCACGGTGACGACCTTTAAGCTGCAGCCCGGTGAGGGCGAGCGTGTGAGCAAAATCTCGAGCCTCGAGGACGATATCGCGCTTTCGCTCGCTGCCCAGTCGGTGCGTATCTTTGCCCCGATCCCCGGCACCTCGCTCGTGGGCATCGAGATTCCCAACCGCAAGCGCCAGAACGTCAATCTGGGCGACGTGCTGCCCTATGTGAAGGGCGGTCCGCTCGAGCTCGCCATCGGCCGCGACGCCGAGGGCACGCCGGTTGTCGCCGACCTCGCCAAGATGCCTCACCTGTTGATTGCCGGTACGACCGGTTCTGGTAAGTCGGTGATGATCAATTCCATCATCACGACTTTGCTCATGCGCGCCCTTCCCGAGGACGTTCGCCTGATCATGGTCGACCCCAAGCGTGTCGAGCTTGCGGGCTATAACGGTCTGCCGCATCTCTATGTGCCCGTGGTGACCGAGCCCAAGCAGGCCGCGAGCGCTCTGCAATGGGCTGTGTCCGAGATGGAGCGTCGCCTGAAGGTCTTCGAGCGTCTCAACGTGCGTAAGATCTCGACCTACAACGAAAAGCAGGCTGCTGGCGAGTTTGAGCATTACGACAATCCGCCGCAAAAGATGCCCTACCTTGTCATTATCATTGACGAGCTCTCTGACCTGATGATGGTCGCCGGTAAGGATGTCGAGGCCTCGATCGTGCGTATCGCCCAGCTGGGCCGTGCCGCCGGTATTCACCTTATCGTTGCCACGCAGCGCCCCAGCTCCAACGTGGTGACGGGCCTCATCAAGGCCAACATCACCAACCGCATCGCCTTTAACGTCGCCACGGGCATCGACTCGCGCGTCATCATCGACCAGATGGGCGCCGAGAAGCTCACCGGTTTGGGCGACATGTTGTTCTCCAAG
>UQPI01000101.1 GCA_900542945.1 uncultured Collinsella sp. | reverse complement strand
CCGCTTACGCAGTTGGGTTGCGACCAGGCGGCGCGCGCCGGCATGTTTTTACGTGCGCGCGGCATTGAGCCCGATCATGCCTACACCTCTACGCTTCATCGCACCGAGCAGACTATCGCCAACTTGTGGCCGGGCTTGGCGTACGAGCGCCTGGACGGCCTGCGTGAGTGGTTCTTTGGCGACTTTGAGGCCGAGCGCGTGATGCTCATGCCCGAGCGCCCGTGGCGCGATTTCTATCGTCAATTTGGCGGCGAGGGCCAGATCCAGGTGCGCACGCGCATGGTGGCGACGCTGACCGATCTTATGCAGCGTCCGGACCATACGTGCGTGCTCGCGGTAAGTCACGGCTCAGCTATCAAGGAGTTTTTGGACCACGTGCGGGGCGCGGCGGCCGACGAGCGCGAACGCGTGCCGGGCAACTGCTCAGTGCTGCATTTTGCGTTTGACGATGCGGCCGATACGTTTGAACTGGTCGAAGTCTTTACGCAGGAAGACTACGCGCGCGAGCTGGGGCTAGAGCCGCTCGTGGCGGCGGCAGGTCCGCAGCGTGGATAACGCTGACGTTGCGGCCCGGTTTACCGGCGTAATTGTTTGATGCGAAAAGGGCGGAGGTGCATGCGTTTGCTGCATCTCCGCCCCTTGTTTGTTTGGATGCTGGGTTTTCCAGCTTAGCGTTTGAGTTCGCTAGAACCGTGAGACCTGGTGAGTGAGCAGACCCGTCGGAACCTGCGGCGCGCTGCCGCTGACCTGCGCGGCGGGGAACAGCACGGCTACAGCAAAGTTGAACGGCTCTTTGCCAGAGTAGGCGCCGGCAGCGCGGGCCTCGTCGGCCAGAATCTGCGATGCCCCAGCCAGTGCGGCGACATAGGCGGAGTCACCGGCGAACACCGGGTCGGGCGCCTGATCGAGCATGGCACGGATGGCGGCAACGGCGTCCTCGCGCTTGACCTCCCACACGTGGTGCGTAATGCCCGCAGGATCGGTGACGGCGTAGAGCGAGGCGCCCTCTTTGGCAGCGCCCAGGATGATATCCATGACGGGCGAGGCCTCGTAGGCGAGCGACACGGGGCGCGGCTGCACCTTGAGCTCGGCGATCGCGCGCGCGGCGGCGGCCACGTCGGCGCTGGCATCGCCCTTGCCGTCCGCAAGTACACTCGTCGGGCAGATCGCCACGACACCCGTCACGCGTCCCGGCTCGCCCGAGCATTCGTACACGTAATACGCCGCACCCGGGTCCTTGAGCATCAGACCATCGGCAATGGCTCCGCGCAGAGCATCGTTGCCGCTCAGGATGCTGCCCATTGCAGGCAGTGCCTCGAGCACGCGGTCCTGAGCCGGGCGGATGCAGGGAAACGGAAGTGCTTTCATGGGGCGGTCCTAACGCACGAGTCGGTTTGTTCGCGGCTTATTATGCCCCAACTTGGCCGCTCGCGTCCCAGAGCACGTTATCGGCGAGCGCGATTAGCACCTGCTGACAACGAACGATGTCGGCGTGGGGCACATATTCGTTGGGCTTGTGCGCGAGCGCGAGCGACCCGGGACCGTAGCTCATGCAATTGCGGTTACCTGTCTTGCCGGCAATGACGGCGGTGTCGGTGTAGCCGGTAAAGAAGCCGACGGTCGTGTCCGCGTCCGTCACGTCATCGGCGGCACGCTTGAGCGCTGCTAGAAGGGGAGAGTTCGGGTCGCGCTCGATGGCGGGGCGGTCGCCCGTCACGGTGTAGCTGCCATGGCAACCGGGAACGGCGGCTTCGGCGACGGCGATGGCATGCTCTACCATGCGCGTCGCGGCGGCCGTATCGGTCGGCGGGGTCAGACGCATGTCGACCCAGACTTTGGCGCGGTCGGGCACGACATAGGGGCGATATCCGCCCTCGATTTGGCCAAACGTGATGGTCGAAGACCCCAGCTCATCGTGCGCGGGCAGCGCCACAAACACGCGACGGAGCGAACACACGACCTCGGCCATGGCGGCGACGGCATCCGCGCCCTTCCACGGCTGGCTCGCATGCGCCGTTACGCCAGCCATTTCAATCTCGAACCACGTGCGCCCCTTGTGCGCCACCTGAATCTGTCCGTCGGTGGGTTCGGTGTCCAGCACCCATTCACGCGAGCCGACCCAGCCGGCATCGATCGCGGCCTCTGAGCCGCGCATAAAGTCTTCCTCGTCGACCGAGCAGATGAGCGAAAAGCCGCGGCGGGGCAACGCGCCATCCGCCGCCACGCGCTCGAGCGTATGGATCAGTGCGGCAATAGCGCAGGCCAGGCCACCCTTCATATCGCAGGCACCGCGGCCATAGAGTTTATCGTCGCGCACAACCGCCCCAAGCGGTGCGATGTCTGCGTCCCAGCCATCGCCCAAGGTGACGGTATCCATGTGGCAGATATAGATCAGCCGCGGCTCGTCGCTTTGGCCCGGCACGGTGACTTTAAGGTTGCGGCGCCCGGGCAGCACTTCGAGCTCCTCAATCTGCACGGCATCGAGCGCAGAACTATCAAGTTGTGCCAGCTGCTGCTCAATGAGCCTCTTAATGAAGCGCTCAATTTCATCCTCATACGCGCCCGGGTCTGAGCTGTCGATCCGCACAAGCTCCTGCGCAAGCCGCCAGGCAAAATCCTCATCAACCATATGCAACCTCACAATCAGTTTGCTTTCCAAACCGATTGTAAGCCTCCTGAGAGATCCGCGACGTGGGCGTGGCAGTATTTACCGTTCGCAGGCCGAGCCAGCGCGTTTGCCGTCCGAGCGGGTTCACAAGCGACGCAGCGGGTACGTACCCTTCATGGACGACATGCTGTGCGACATATCTGCCTTTCGGTATCACCGGATACCTCCACAGGTCTTGGCAATAATGCCGGACCTGCCCGATTCTGCGGACGATCCGCGCAGGGAGCACCTATGTGAGCATCCGCTCGTCACGCATTTCCTGGGCACCCCGTTACACGTGTTGGCGCAGGGCAGCTGCGGACGTAAGGGCGATCGCATTGTCAGGCATGTTTGGAACGGGGAGAGGCCGTTTGATTCCATGCGACAGACAGAGTTTGGCCTCGATGTCGCGTCCCCGCTCTTTACCCTGCTGACCCTGGCTTCCTCGGTCTCAAACGAGCGTCTGATCATGTGCATGTATGAGATGTGCGGCACCTTTGCCGTGTGCAAGATTGCGCCTCAGGTAAAGTCGGCACTTGAGCAGGCATATGGGAGCCGATGGAGTGACGCACGGTCGGGCTGGGAAAACGTAAAGGATGTCTCGGGGAATCCAACGGACTTGTGGAAACGACCTCCCTTGATCGAGCTCTCTGAGCTTACCGAGTACGTCGATAAGATCCCGGGGCTCCGCGGCGCTAAATCGTTCACGCGTGCCGCGAAATGCATTACGGGGGTGGCGGCATCGCCGCTCGAGGTCCAGGCTTCGATGCTGTTTGGCCTTACGAGGTTGCGCGGCGGCGAAGGGCTGCGCCTTACCAATAACGTCGAGATTCGCTTGACGCGCAGTGCCCGCCTGATTTCGGGGCTTGATAGGCGCTATGCCGATATTCTGCTGGCAAATAAGGACGGCAGCCGAGAGTGTCTGGTTGAATGCCAAGGTAAAGCCATTCACGGATCCATTGAATCCAAGATCTCGGACTCCGATCGAACGACGGCCTTGCAAGCGATGGGATATCCCGTCGTTCTGATGACCTATGGCCAGCTGGCCGACTCCGATGCCTTCCGCGTGGTGATGGAGCTCATCATGTCCTATCTCGATGTGCCGCTGAAAGACAAGACGCCGCGACAGCAGGAGCTCGAACGGCGGCTTCGTGAGGAGATTTTTATCGATTGGGCGGGAATGTAGCCGCGCGGGCGGAAAATGGTCGCGCGGACTAGAGTTTTGGTCGCAAAATACTTATATTTTGCCTTGGAAGGGCCTTAAAAATGCTACCTAGAATAAGTTGTTTCGGAAAATGGACAGTCAACTTACATTCGGCACATAGAGACCGATTTTTACCTAATAAAGTCCCTGATAAAGCTGTTTATCAAAGCGGGTGTGCTTAGCGACTGGAGCCTCACTATCGATTATCTGAAAAAACTTGTTCTGGGTATCATTTTAAAGT
>UQPI01000100.1 GCA_900542945.1 uncultured Collinsella sp. | reverse complement strand
CGCGGTCGCCGAACTTGTTCATGAGGTACTCGAGCTGCATGAGCTCGTCCCAGGTTCCGCCGACGCCCATCAGGAACACGGCGTCGTAGCCCTCGTCGGCGACCTTGTCGGCGAGCGCGGTCATCTTCTTGCCGGCCTCGTAGACGTTCTTGCCGTCCTCGACGTAGCCCTCCTGGCTAAAGTGCATGATCTCGATCTTCTCGGTTTCCTTCATGGCTTTTCCTTTCTGTCCTACACGCGAATCTATACATCGCGTTTCTTTTCGATACCAATTATAGACATACACCTAGCGTGTTTTTAATACCACTTTTCAATCTGCTCCAATCCTCGGTAAACGGTCGAAATTCTCTGGTGAGTGGTATTAAATTAGAATTTGATGTATAGCTAACGCCCCTGGCGCCTCCCTTGCGTGACAAAGAACAGCGTTCCTACCAGCGCAATAATGGTCGATGCCCCAAACAGCACCGCCTGGACACCCAAAGCCTCCGCCAAAAACGGAGCCGCCAGCAGCGGCACCACGCCGGCGCTCATCAGGCCAAAACGCACAAAGCCGGTAATGCGCCCCAGGTATTTGATGTCTGCGCGCTCCTGAATCAAGATCATCTGCAGCGGTTCCAGGAATCCCCAGGCCAGACCGTTAATCGCCTGACCGATAATCGCGACCCCCAGCATATCGGTGCCCACGTACACCATGGACCCAATGCCCACGGCCATGAGCGCGCCGAGCAGCAATCGCAGGTTGACGTGGCGAGCAGAAAGCATGGTCAGGATGAACGCACCCACCGAGGAAGTGAGGCCCACGACCGAGGACAGCCAGCCCAGCCAGACGATATCCACGTTGAGCACATCGCGGTAGAACAACGACTCCAGCGAATCGAACGCGCCAAACGCAAAGAAGCCCAAAAAGCCGGAGATAAAGATGAGGCGCAGGTCGTGGTCGCGAAACGTAAGTCGCGCACCCTCGGCCATGCCGCCCAGAATACCGCCCTTCGGCTTCTCCCCTTTTGCGGGAACAACACACTCGTGGCAGCCCAAGGAGAGCACGGCCGCCACACCCATCATGCCCGCCATGAGCAGATAGACCGATTGCGTGGCAAAACAGCTCACGATGGCACCACCGAGCAGCGGGCCAGCGGTATAGGCGATATTGCTGTAAAACACCATGAGACCGTTCACGCGGGTACGGCCCTCGGTGGTCGACTCTAGGTATCCCGGAAACGCATGCGTGCAGGTGTTGATAAAACCGCCCGCAAGTCCCAAGACACACGCGGCAAACACAAGCCCGGGGACAGACAACGGCGCCAACCCCACGCCAAGCGAAAGCACCGCCGTAATCACGCACGTCACAAACGACGTCCGACGCGGTCCAAAGCGATCGATGACCGAGCCCGACACCATATTGCCCACCGACGTCATAAGATTGCGCACGAGCGTAATGGCAGCAACCAAAAAGGCCGTGCCAGCCAGATCATACGTGGCCGCACCGATAAGCCCCAAAAAGTAGACCGCGTTGTTGGCGCACCACTGCAGGGACTCAATAATAATCAGCCTGACCTCTGCTGGCGTCAGGCGCATTGCTTCGCGATCCTTCGCGAACATACGAACTCCTTCTATACAAAAAGGGAATGGAGGGCATAGGCCTGCTCCATCCCCTTTCCAGGTTGCAACTAAAATCTATACAGCCGGGCCCTTACGCCAGCACGCCGAAGAACGCGCCGACGATGCCCACGACCATGGTGGCCACGATCAGCACCATGGGGTTGATCTTCTTGGACAGCAGCCAGTAGTACAGCCAGAAGGCGAGCATGCCGAGCATGCCGGGCATGATGCCGTCCAGGATGTCCTGGAGGGTCTGGGCGTCCTCGCCCGAGCCGATGGCCACCGGGATGCTGGCCCAGAACATGTCCTTGCACATGGCGCCCACGACCATGACGCCCACGATGCCCACGCAGGTCATGATCTTCTGCATGAGGCCGGTCCTCTGGGCCTCGTCCAGGAAGCCCACGCCCAGCTCGTAGCCCTTGACGGCGCCCCAGACGCGCAGCGCGAAGCCGGGGACGTTGTAGATGAGCAGGAAGGCGATGGGGCCGAAGGGGTTGCCGGCCTGGCACAGGCTGATGCCCACCGCGGCGGCGACCACGCGCAGCGTCGACAGGAAGATGGAGTCGCCGATGCCGGACAGCGGGCCCATGAGGGCGGCCTTGACGTCGTTGACGCTCTCGGGCTCGATCTCGCCGCGGGCGACCTTCTCCTCCATGGCCATCGCGATGCCGCCGACGAACGGGGCGAACTGGACGGTGATGTTGAAGAACGCGCAGTGGCGGTGCAGGGCCTCGGCGTAGTCGTCGGGGCGGCCGGCGTAGATCTTCTTGAGCATGTTGGCGACCATCAGGCAGAAGGCGATGTTCATCTGCTTGTAGTAGGTCCAGGAGAACTCCATGCCCAGGGCGCCGGTGTTGAGGGCGCTCCTGACGAGGTCGGAGCGCGTGATCTTGTTCTCGGGACTAGAAGTCATCGTCCTCATCCCCTTCCGCGGAGAGCTGGGGCTGGGCTCCGCCCAGGCCGAGCAGGTCGAACTTGTCGATGCCGATGATGATGGCGATCAGGGCGACGCCCAGGACGGGCACGTTGGCGTAGGAGCACAGCAGGAAGCCCAGGAAGTAGAAGGGCACGAGCTGCTTGGTGAGCACCAGGCGGCCGAGCATGGCGAAGCCCATGGCCGGCAGGATGTTGGCGGCCACGCCAAAGCCAGCAAGGACAAAGGGCGGGATGAAGTCGAGCATACCCTGGATGGCGTCAGCACCCAGATAGAACGACAGCGAGCACAGCAGGAACGCCATGATGACACCGGTGGAACCGATCAGGAAGTGCATCGCATAGACACCCTTAAGGTTGCCCTGGCCGGAGAAGACATCAGCGCGGTCAACCAGGATCGGCAGGGCGGCGTTGAGGATGTTCTTGATGGCAAGGCACAGCGTGGCGATGGGCATGGCGAGCGCGATGGCTGCCTCGGTGCTCTGGCCCAGCTGGATAGCGAAGGCACAGGCGAGCACGCCGCCGATCGTCTCATCAGGCGGCACGTAGGCGCCGATGGAGATCGAGCCCATGAACAGCAGCTCCAGGCTCGCACCGATCGCGAGACCAGACTGCAGGTCCCCCAGGACCAGACCCACGAGCGGGCACAGGACGATGGGACGGAACGCGTAGAGCGTACCGAGCTGGTAGTCGAACTTACCAAATGCGGCGATAAGTCCGATGAGGATTGCTTGGGTAAGCATACATCCCCCTTTCCATATAGGACACTACGAAGAGCTCAGACTCTTCGAATTTAAACGCCTAGAGCACGCTGGCGCAGTCAACCTTGGGGTCATCGGCCAGGGGTCGAATCTCGACCTCAACGCCACGATCCAGCATCTCGCGCACATCGGCTTCCTCGGCCGCGGTCAGGAAAATCTGACGAGAGACCTGACGGGCGTCGGGACGCTTCTCGTCCTTGGGCTTGGTGTTGCCCAGGTTGACCGACTTGATCTGCGGGCAGCCCTCAACAAGCTGCTTTGCCTCAGCGATAGTGGCGACGCAGATGATCATCTTGTACTTGTCGGTCACGCCCGAGTTGATAGCTTCGATTGCATGCTCCATATCTTTGATGACGAGCTTGCAGCCGGCAGGCTTGCCCATCTTGAGCGTCGTCTTCCACACCGGGTCGTTGGCGACTTTATCGCCCACGCAGAAAATGCAGTTGGAGCCAAGGCCCTGAACCCAGGAAACTGCGACCTGGCCATGAAGCAGGCGATGGTCAACGCGAAGTAGCTGAATCATAATGTGACCCCCCAAAGGTCTTGCGCCGTCTTACGGCATGTCAATAGGTGCTGCGGATTAGAACTCTTCTTCCTCGTCATCATCGACCAACAGGTCGTTGACAAACTTCACGCGCGTATCGTCCGCAGCGACGATGGCGCGAATCGTCTCCTCAACCGGCGCCGACTCGTCAGAAAACAGCAGCTGGATGAGCAGAGGAAGGTTCATGTTGGTAACGAGGTACGTGCGGGGACGCGTCTGGACGATCTTGGTGAACTCGTTGTTGACGCTGCCGCCAAAGAGGTCGGTGCA
>UQPI01000099.1 GCA_900542945.1 uncultured Collinsella sp. | reverse complement strand
GTTCCTTTGTCTGGCATGGGTTGCCGCGCGTATACGTGGGTAGTGCGGATATCGGTAAAATACCATGATAGCCGCACTACCCACGTATACCGTTGAGTATTGTCGTTTACGACGCAGAAAGTAGAAGACGAAAGACGGACGGCGACCGTCTTTCGATCGCCGTCCGCGCTAGTCCACAATGACAAGGAATGTCGTGTAGAGACCCAGATGGAGCCTGTCGCTGTTTTCGATTTCCACCGGGGGATAGACTTTGCCGGGCTCTCGTTGGTCGCGGGGCGGCTCAATCACAATATCGCCGTCGCCCGCGCCCGATTCGAGCACCGTGCCGTTGGTCGACCCAAGGCCCTGGGCGTACCAGTGCCCACCCTCGAGCCAAATGCGGAGATGCTCACGCGATGCATCAGCGCCTACATCGGTGATGCTGGGCGAGGTTTTGGGCAAAGAACCAATTACCGTGCCGCGCGGGTCACGCGTAAGGGGGTGGATCTGCATGTCAACGCTGTTTCCGGCGTGCGTCCTAAGCAAGCCGAGGTTGGGGGCGACGGTGCGTGGCTGCTCCAGGCTGCCCATAAAGCCACGTCCGACGGTAGTTTCGGTGGTGCCAAAGTGCCCGCCCGTCTTGCTGTCGCAAAAGCGCTCGACGGTGGCCACGCCTTGAACGGGATCGGCAAGTGCACCCGTTGCCACAAAGAGCATCAAGAAGAGCGTGCTTTTCTCGCGCACGGCATTGCCGTCAAAGTTGTCGATGCGATTGAGGGCATTTGCATATAGGCGGCTGTCCAGCTTGTAGCTGGCGAGAGCCGACATCATTTCGTTGGCGGCCGGACCGCGATAGTGCTCGGCGATTGCCCGATAGGCGGACTCGCCGCCGCCGAGCTTGCTGCAGATTGCTGCGGAAAGGTTGAGCGTGGTGACGGTAAAGTCGCTGTAGATGGCGGGCGCGCACTGGTCAGGCTTGCGATGAACGATGTAACGGGTGAGATACGAGCGGTTGGAAGAGCATTTCTCGAGCAGGGTACTGCCGAGATAAGAGTTTCCATTGATGAGCATTCGGGCGATCTCGAGATGTTTAAGACCGCCGAACGAGCGAATATCGTTATAGAGGACCGAGCACGGCGTCTCTGCTGCCACGGATACCTCCTTTGATTGCTTCCTAGCCAATATGGCGATAGGAATTAATGGTCCCCGGTGGGCGACGTATTAAATGGCTGCGCAATATATAGCGTAACCAAAGCAACATTATAGGCCACATGTTCGAAATTGCAGGAAGAGCGAGAGATTTGGTTTGGACTGGACGGAAATCCCCTCTGTCTTGATCTATAACAATTAGGACCGATTTTACTCGGTAACTGTTACAGATTGAGACGTTTGTGAACCGTGCCGACTGTTTGTCTCGATCTGTAACACGTAGAGGAAGATTTGCCCTGTAGATGTTACAGATTGAGACAATCGGCCGGGCCCACCTCGTCCGCTCCGTCATCTGTGGTTTACGTGGGGGCATACGGAGTACGGGTATACTAACCGGCGGCGAATCTGCTCCATCGCTTAGAGCTGCTGCGTCTGGACGGCGCGTGATAGGGCTGCCAAAGCGATCGCCAGCGTGCTGAGCAACGTCCTCTCTGTGCGCACCCGTTTTTGTATGTATTAGCGCACTACCAAGCACGCCCGCACGGCCGCATGCCGTGCCCATTGCGCGTGCAGATAAGGAACAACAACATATGCGTAATTCTGTATCCGACGTCACGGACGCCGAGATCCTGGACGAGACTCGCGAGGCCATGACCCAGGCTGCCTTCGATGCCGCCGATGAGGCCAATGCTGCCCAGGCCGTCGAGTCCGCTACCGAGAGCCTGCCCGCCTTTGACGAGCTGGGCCTTTCCGACGAGATGCTCCGTGCTATCGAGAACCTGGGCTACACGGCGCCGACGCCCGTACAGGCCGGTTCGATCCCCGTGGTGCTCGAGGGTCGCGACTTGCTTGCCGCCGCCCAGACCGGCACCGGCAAGACGGCCGCTTTTTTGCTGCCGACCATGAACAATCTGGAACACATCGCTCCGCCCAAGCCCGTGCGCGAGCGCGGTGGCCGCAACCGTCGTCGCGGTGCTAAAAAGCCCGAGGGCAACGGTCGTGGCCCCGTGATGCTCGTCATCACCCCTACGCGCGAGCTTGCCCAGCAAATCGACGAGGTCGCAAGCAAAATTGCCGACGTCACCGGCCATGTCGCCGTGACCGTCGTGGGCGGCGTGAGCTACAAGCCCCAGACCGCTGCCCTCAAGTACGGCTGCGACATCCTGGTCGCAACGCCGGGCCGTTTGGTCGATCTAATCGAGCAGGGTGCCTGCCACCTGGACGAGGTTAAGGTCCTGGTGCTCGACGAGGCCGATCGCATGCTCGACATGGGCTTTTTGCCCGCCGTCCGCCGCATTGTGCGCGAGACGCCGGCCGAGCGTCAGACGCTGCTGTTTTCGGCGACCCTCGACGAGGAGGCCGTGGGCGAGATCACCGACCTGGTGAGCGACCCGGCCCGCGTGGAGATCGCGCCGGCCACGTCGACCGCCGACACCGTCGATCAGTTTGTGTTCCCGGTGTCCATCGAGGCAAAGAACAACCTGCTGCCCGAGTTCCTCAAGAAGGAGGGGCCGGAGCGCACTATCGTCTTTATGCGCACCAAGCACCGCGCCGACAGCTGCTGCCGTCGTCTGGAGCGCAAGGGTATCAAGGCTGCCGCAATTCACGGCAACCGCAGCCAGGCCCAGCGCGAGCGTGCCCTTTCGGCCTTCCGCGACGGTACCGTCGACGTGCTGGTGGCAACCGACGTGCTCGCCCGCGGCATCGACATTAGCGACGTGCGCTACGTCGTGAACTTTGACGTGCCGGCCGAGCCGACCGATTACATCCACCGTATTGGCCGTACGGGCCGCGCCGGCGAGCTGGGCTGGGCCATTACGTTTGTGACCGAGCAGGACGTGGACGAGTTCTACGAGATCGAGAAGCTCATGGACAAGACCGCCGACATCTACGAGGCCTGCGACCTGCATGTGGGTCCCAACCCGCCCGCGGTTGACCCCGAGCGCGACCCTGCCGCCTTTAAGGTGAAGAAGAAGACCAAGCGCGGCAAGTCCAAGAGCAAGAAGAAGCTCGAGCAGGCGCGTCGCGACGGCAAGCGCAACGGCGACGATTACGGCGATGTGGCCGGTCGTTCCAACCGCGGTCGCGACGAGCGCCGCGGCGACGGCGAGCGTCCGAGCCGTCCCAAGCGCGGCGGGAAGACCCGCGTGCGCGAGGGCGTTCAGGCTCGCGTGGACGAGGCTGTGGAGAGCGTGGCCCGCGAGGTGGCTGCCGAGGAGCGCGCTGGTGCTGGTGCCGCTGAGCAGCCTGCGCGCGGTAACCGTGCTGAGCGTCGTGCCAAGCAGTTCCAGGGCGAGGCGCATCGCCGCCGTCGAGAGGATGAGGATCGCGGTGGCCGTCGTCGTGTCGAGCGCGAGGACGAGGGCCGCGGTTCGCGCGGTGGCAAGCGCGGTGCGGGCGACCGCCGTCGTTCCGGTCGTGATGACGAGCGCGGTGCGGGCGACCGCCGTCGTTCCGGTCGTGATGACGAGCGCGGTGGCCGTGATGGGCGTCGCGGCGGCGAAGGCCGTGGTTCGCGTGACGAGCGTGGTACCCGCGGCGGCGAGTCCCGCGGCGGCAAGCGCTTTGACGAGCGCGGAGGCCGCGAGGGCGGCCGCGGTGGTGAGCGTCGCGAGGGCGCTCGTGGCAACGGTGGCCGCAGCGGCGCCGGTCGTTCGAATGAGTCGCGCGATCGTCGCGACCCGCGTGCCAGCCGCGATCGTCGCGATGACTGGCGCAACTACGACGACACCCGCGATGAGCGTCGTGGCGGCTATCGTGGCGGGCGTGGCGGCAACCAGGCCGGCTCCCGCGGCGGCCGTGCCGGCGGTCGCGATAATCGTGGCAGCTATGGCAACAGCCGTGGCGGCAAGCGCGGTGGCAGCTCCCGTCGCCCCGGCGACGGCGGCGGCAAGCGCAAATAACATACGCATCGCCCGCTAGAGCGAGGTGAACCAAGGGCCCCGAGCAACTACGTTCGGGGCCCTTTTGTTTGCCGTATCCGATCGCTAGTTCAAATGTGATTTCCTCGGGAATGCATCTAGAAGATGCCGTGGGCCTGTTTCCTGCCATGCGGCAATGGGTCCCATGGGGTGTGCCGTGCATTTTTTGGAGTATTCAGCAGCTCTAGCTGGCTGCATACGATTCGGTATTGCCAACGGTGGCCTTCAGATACCCCCTATGAGCGTTTTGAGTTAGATTTCGCCGTTTTTCGAAGCAAAGGTACGTCATTCTCGCTATGTCGGAACCCTAAATGACGCAGCGCCCTACAGCTTTGCCCGCCCGCGGCGGTGCTGGCGCGGTCACGGGTAGCGCGCAGAGATGTGGTGTAAGAGGCGGGGCATGCCCCGCCTCCGCCCTTT
>UQPI01000098.1 GCA_900542945.1 uncultured Collinsella sp. | reverse complement strand
AGTTGAAAGGCAGATTGCCGCTCTGGCGGGTTTGCAGCGTCGAGCCGTTACGCGGTTTGGTAAAACCGCGTAACCACTAGTTTGGTACCTTGACATTTATTTCTTGCACTCCTAAATTAGTTAGGCACAAAACAATTGCACTACCTAACTAAAGAAAGGAGCGATACCATGTGCGATGACCACATCGGCCTCTGCCCCCACACGCCGGGCGGCGACCCCCATGAACCCGCAGATGCGCCCGCGGCACAGTCCCAATCAGACGCGCTCGCCAAGCACATCCTAAACGGGCTGGGCTTCTGCGGCCACTTTCTGCACTTTCACGGCGGCGGCGCCTCGGGAAAGGCCCCCATCGTCTGCTTGCTCGCCAAGCAGCCAAACGGCGAGATGTCACAGCAGGAACTAGGCCTGCACTTTGATCTTAAGCCCGGTTCGCTTTCCGAGATTCTCTCCAAGATCGAATGCGCCGGCCTTATCGAGCGCAGCCGCAATCCCAAAGACCGGCGGCAGCTCACCATTCGCCTGACCGAAGCGGGATGGGAAAAGGCCCACGTAGAGCAGGCGGCCCGCATTCGCTTTAGAGAGCAGGCCTTTAGCGCGCTCACCCATGACGAGCGCGAGGACCTCGCCGAAATGCTCGATAAAATCCGCGTAACCTGGGAGGAACTGGATGATTAAAACCCTCATGGGCAGCATCCGCGACTATATGAAAGTCACCGTTGCCACGCCGTTGCTCGTGCTTGGCGAGGTGCTCTGCGAGATGCTGATTCCATTTATCACCGCCAACCTGATCGACGCCATCAAAGACGGCGCCACCGTAGCCGAGATGCTTCCCACCGCAGGCTTTTTGGTGCTCATCGCGCTGACGTCGCTTGCTTTTGGCGCCGCGGCCGGCGTCACCTGCAGCCATGCGAGCTGCGGGTTCGCCAAGAACCTGCGTCACGACCTGTTCTACAAGATCCAGACGTTCAGCTTTGCCAACATCGATGAGTTCTCGAGTTCCTCACTCGTCACGCGTCTGACCACCGACATCAACAACGTTCAGCAGGCCTTTATGATGATCATCCGTATCGCCGTGCGCGCGCCGCTGGTCTTGATCTTCGCCTTTACCATGGCATTTATCATGGGCGGCAGCGTCGCCATGGTCTACCTGGTCATCATTCCGCTGCTGGGCTTTGGACTGTTCTTTATCATCTTTAAGGTGCGTCCCATCTTCTCGCGCGTGTTCCACAAGTACGACGCCCTTAACGAGTCCGTCGAGGAAAACGTCACCGGCATGCGCGTGGTCAAGAGCTATGTGCGCGAAGACTTTGAGAAGGAGAAGTTCGCGACCGCCGCGCGCGACGTCCAGATGGATTTCACCCGCGCCGAGAAGCTGCTCGCCTTTAACAACCCCATGATGAACATCTGCGTCAACGGCGCGTTTGTCGTCATCATCTACCTGGGCTCCAAGCTCATCATCACGAGCCAGGGCACGCTGTTCGACGTGGGCCAGCTCTCCTCGACCTTTACCTATGGTTTCCAGATTCTCATGAGCCTGATGCAGCTGTCGATGATCTTTGTCATGGTGACCATGGCCGACGAATCGGCACACCGCATTGCCGAGGTGC
Organism: uncultured Collinsella sp.; assembly: GCA_900542945.1. Lineage (GTDB taxonomy): Bacteria > Actinomycetota > Coriobacteriia > Coriobacteriales > Coriobacteriaceae > Collinsella. Next base: position 2,974 of record UQPI01000098.1, on the reverse strand, counting down.
TGGCCGCCGAGCCCACGATCGCCGATCCCGCCGAGCCCGTGCTCGAGGTTGCCGACGGTTCCATCGACTTTGACCACGTGAGCTTTAAGTATTCCAAGCATGCGAAGCGCCAGGCGCTCGACGATATCGACCTGCACATTACGAGCGGCGAGACCATCGGCATCATCGGCGGCACCGGCTCGGCCAAGTCCACGCTCGTTAACCTCATCGCCCGCCTGTACGACACCACCGAAGGCGCTGTGCGCGTGGGCGGCGTGGACGTGCGCGACTACGACCTGGACGCGCTGCGTCACCAGGTCGCCATGGTGCTGCAGAAAAACGTGCTGTTTAGCGGCACCATCGCCGAGAACCTGCGTTGGGGCGACCCGAACGCCACCGACGAGGAAGTCCGCGAGGCAGCGCATCTGGCCTGCGCCGACGAGTTTGTCGACGGTTTCCCCAAGGGCTACGACACCTGGATCGAACAGGGCGGCTCCAATGTTTCGGGCGGTCAGAAGCAGCGCCTGTGCATTGCACGCGCCCTGCTGCGTCGCCCCAAGATCTTGATCCTGGACGACTCCACCAGCGCCGTCGACACCAAGACCGACGCAAAGATTCGCGCAGGTCTGGCAAGCTATCTGCCCAACACGACCAAGATCATCATCGCCCAGCGCATCAGCTCCGTGCAGGACGCAGACCGCATCATCGTCATGGAGGGCGGCCGCATCGCACAGATCGGCAACCACGAAGAGCTGCTCAAGACGAGCGAGATCTACCGAGAGACCTTTACCTCGCAAAACAAGATGTCTGCCGAAGGTACGCAAGACGCCGACGACGTCTCTGGCGACGCGAACACGACGGCAGACAACACCGACATGACCGCAACGCAAGCTCAGACCCAGGAAGGAGGCGAGGCACATGAGTAAGGCAACGACCGCCGAGCGCGCGCTCAACCGTAAGGGCGGCACCATGTCGCGCCTCATCAAGACGCTCTTTGGCTTCTATCCTGTGCTTTTGCCCCTCGTCGTCGCCGGCGTGGTGCTCTGCGCCATCATCAACTCCATCGGCGCGACCTTCCTTCAGAGCGCCCTGCAAATTATTAGCGAATCGTGGCAGTCGGGCGATTGGGGAGCCGCGCAGCCCAAGATCGCACAGCTCGTGACCACCCTCGCCTGCATCTACGGCGTCGGCGTCCTGTCCTCGCTCTTCTGGAACCGCGCCATGGCTATCGTCACGCAGGGCTCGCTGGAGAAGCTGCGCGAGATGATGTTCAACCGCATGCAGGACCTGCCGATCCGCTACTTCGACACGCACCAGCGCGGCGATATCATGAGCCACTACACCAACGACATCGACACGCTGCGTCAGATGATCAGCCAGTCGCTGCCCAACCTGCTCATGACGATCATCATCATCGTCACGGTGTTCTTTATCATGCTGTACTACAGCGTGTGGATGTGCCTGGTCATCATCGCCGGCGTCGCCTTTATGACCTTTATGACCAAGCTGCTCGGCTCCAACTCCGCGCGCTTCTTCATTGCGCAGCAGACCGAGCTCGGCGTGGTCGAGGGCCATATCGAGGAAGTCATGAACGGTCAGAAGGTCGTCAAGGCGTTCTGCCACGAGCCTGCCGCCGAGGCCGATTTTGACGAGCGCAACGAAAAGCTCTTCGAGGTCTCCCAGAAGGCCAACATGTACGCCAACATCCTCATGCCCATCCTTATGAACCTGGGCAACCTGCTCTACGTGCTGGTCGCACTGGCGGGCGGCATTTTCCTGGCGCTGGGCGTGCCCAACCTGAGCATCTCGGGCATGGCGCTGTCCATCGCCGTCGTGGTGCCGTTCCTCAACATGACCAAGCAGTTCTGCGGACAGATCGGCCAGATCTCACAGCAGATCAACGCCGTGGTCATGGGCCTCGCCGGCGCCGACCGCATCTTTGAGCTCATCGACGAGAAGCCCGAGGCCGACGAAGGCTACGTGACACTCGTCAACGCGCAGGTGAACCCCGAGACTTGGGAGTTCGAGGAGGCGGACCACCACACCGGCATGTGGGCGTGGAAACATCCGCACCGCGCAACCGGCGAGATCGAGTACGTACCGCTGCGCGGCGACCTGGTCATGGACAACGTCGACTTTGGCTACACGCCCGACCACGAGGTGCTGCACGGCGTGTCCGTGTTTGCCAAGCCGGGCCAGAAGGTCGCGTTTGTCGGCGCCACCGGTGCCGGCAAGACGACCATCACCAACCTCATCAACCGCTTCTACGACATCGCCGACGGCAAGATCCGCTACGACGGCATCAACGTCAACAAGATCCGCAAGGCCGACCTGCGCCGAAGCCTGGGCGTCGTGCTGCAGGACGTGAACCTGTTCACCGGCACCGTGATGGATAACATCCGCTACGGCAACCTGGATGCGACCGACGAGGAGTGCATCGCGGCGGCCAAGCTCGCGGGCGCGGACGACTTTATCACCCGCCTGCCCGACGGCTATGACACCATGCTCACCGGCAACGGCGCCCAGCTGTCGCAGGGCCAGCGCCAGCTGATCTCGATCGCCCGCGCTGCCGTCGCCGATCCGCCGGCAATGATTCTGGACGAGGCAACGAGCTCCATCGACACCCGCACCGAGGCCATCGTGCAGGCGGGCATGGATAAACTCATGGAAGGCCGCACGACGTTTGTCATCGCACACCGCCTGTCCACCGTGCGCAACTCTGACGCGATCATCTGTCTGGACCACGGCCGCATCATCGAGCGCGGCAACCACGACGAACTGATCGCCAAGCGCGGGTATTACTACCAGCTCTACACCGGAGCGTTTGAGCTGGAGTAGGACCGATTACTGACGGAGGGTGCCCCGGGGACGGGCGGGGTATTTCCTCCGTGCTCAAACATTCTCGCTGCGCTGCGAAACTGCGCGCGGAGGAAATACCCCGCCCGTCCCCGGGGCACCCTCCTGTACGCGATTAGCCCGTCATTTAAAACGGAAT
>UQPI01000097.1 GCA_900542945.1 uncultured Collinsella sp. | reverse complement strand
CCCCATACCCTCGTTCGGTCAGATGCGCCGCCGCTGTTTGTGTTTGTGCCGTATAATGACCACTACCTATGACGCGATACAAAAGAAAGGTGTTTGCCCATGCAGGCACAGAAGGCGGAGGGAACCCGCGACCTTATCGGCGCTGAGATGCGCGCTTGGCAAAAGATGCAGCAGATCGCTGCCGGCGTGTTCGAGCCGTTTGGCTTTAAGCCCATCGAGACGCCCGCCATCGAGCAGGTGGACGTGTTTGTCCACGGCATCGGCCAGTCGACCGACGTCGTGCGCAAGGAGATGTTCCGCGTGTTTAGCGGCGCCAACCTGGAGCGCGTCTTTACCGAGGGCACCGATACCAAGCTCAAGCCCAAGCAGCGCCTGGCGCTTCGTCCCGAGGGCACGGCTGGCGTGGTGCGCGCCGTCGTGGAGAACAACTTGGTGCCCCAGGGCTCCACGCCGTTTAAGGCTTACTACGCCGAGGCCATGTTCCGTGGCGAGCGTCCCCAGAAGGGTCGCCTGCGCCAGTTCCACCAGGTGGGCATCGAGTGGCTCGGTGCTCCCGATCCGGCGGCAGACGCCGAGTGCATCATTATGCTCATGGAGTTTTACAAGCGCCTGGGCTTCGATCTGTCCAAGCTCCGTCTGCTCATTAACTCGATGGGCGATGCCCAATGCCGTCCGGCCTATCGCGAGCAGGTTAAGCAGTTCATTCTCGACCATGCCGATGAGATGTGCGACGAGTGCCGCGAGCGCGCCGAGCTTAACCCGCTGCGCGCCTTCGACTGCAAGAACGACCACTGCCGCGAGATCATGGCCGACGCCCCGCTGATGGGCGACAACCTGTGCGATGAGTGCCGCGAGCACTACGAGCAGGTCAAGCGCTATCTGGACGCCGCCGGTATCGAGTACGTCGAGGATCCCACCCTGGTGCGCGGCCTGGACTACTACACCCGTACCGTCTTTGAGGTCGAGGCTCCCGGCGCCGGTGTCGGCTCCATCGGTGGCGGCGGTCGCTATGACGGCTTGGTCGAGCTCGAGGGCGGCAAGCCCACGGCCGGCGTCGGCTTCGCCGTCGGTTTTGAGCGCGCCCTGCTGGCCCTGCAGGCCTTTGGCAGCGACCTGGGCGCCGATGAGACCCCGTGCGTCTACGTTGCCAACGCCGGCAAGGATCTGCGTCAGAACGTCTTTGCCATTACGCAGCGGCTTCGCGCCGCAGGGATCGTGACCGAGGCCGACTACCAGGGTCGTTCGCTCAAGGCCCAGTTTAAGCAGGCCGACAAGGTGGGCGCCAAGCTCATCCTGGTCCTGGGTGGCGACGAGCTTGCCGCCGGCAAGGTCAAGGTGCGCGACATGCAGAGTCACGACGAGGTTCTCGTCGATTTGGCCAACGTGGTCGAGGCGGTTCGCGAGCGCCTGTAGCGCATGTTTTTTGAGCTGCGGGGCTGCTAACGTGCCCTGCTCATGGAGAGCGATTGTTACGGGGGTGTTTCGCTTTTATGCGGAATGCCCCCGTTTGCGTATGCCGTCCACCGAGAAATACGACCATTTGGGGCAAAAACCCTTGCAATGCAGAAAATACTTTTGTGTGGTAAAGCGCAATCAGCTCCGAAAGTTTTTGCCGAGTGCCTATAATGGATACCGCATGTTACGTGCATAGAAGGAGGAATGGGAGGAAACGTGGCTGAGAACCTAAGCAACCAGTCTGTACCCGAAGCCGCGGCGCGCGTCGCTGCCGTGGTCAACCGCCTCGTTAACCGAATCGGCTCGAATGCCGAGTCCAAGGAGCGTCTCGCCGAGATCGAGATCCCCGAGGAGCTGCGCGACAATCTGGCGCTGTTCTTGCGCCTGGAGCGCCGTGTGCTTAGCGAGTATGATCCCGAGATCGCGGACCTGTTCGACAAGATTTTGACAGCCGAGATTGTGGCCAATGCCGGCAACCCCGGTAGCCGTGCTGCCGACGAGTCCGTTGACGAGCAGGGCGTGCCCACTGCCGACGAGCCAACCGCCGTGGCGTTTCGCAAAGTCGTCGATCTGATCGACAGCCTGCCGCTCGATAAACAGCAGGTTATCGTCCGCGCCTTTACGAGCTTCTTCCATCTGGCAAACCTGTCGGAGGAGAATTACCGTGTGGCGCAGCTGCGCGAGCGCGAGGCCGGTGCGTCGACCGATACCGAGGTCGATCCCGCCAACGAACTCACCGTCGCCTATCACCAGTTGGTAAACGAGACGGGTGTCGAGGGTGCCAACGAGCTGCTCGGCAAGCTTGAGTTCCACCCTGTCTTTACCGCACATCCCACCGAAGCCCGTCGCAAGGCCGTCGAGGGCAAGATTCGCCGTATCTCCAACCTGCTGGAGGAGCGTCCGCGTCTGGGCGGCTCCGACCTGGCGGAGAACGAGCGCCATATGCTGCAGGAGATCGACGCCCTGGTGCGTACGAGCCCCATCGCGCTCAAGAAGCCCACGCCGGTCGAGGAAGCCGATACCATCATCGACATCTTCGATAACACGCTGTTCGACGTTATCCCCGTCATCTATCGTCGTTTTGACGACTGGGTGCTGGGCGACAAGGCCGGTACCGTGCCGCCGCTGTGCCCGGCGTTCTTCCATCCCGGCAGCTGGATCGGTTCCGACCGCGACGGTAACCCCAACGTCACCGCCAAGGTGAGCCGTGAGGTCGCCGCCAAGTATTTCACCCATATGGTGCTCAAGCTCGAGGACAAGTGCCGCCGCATCGGCCGCAACCTCACGCTCGAGGCCACCTACAGCAAGCCGTCTGCCGAGCTCATCAACCTGTGGAACCATCAGGTCGAGATGAGCACCCAGTACACGGCACGCGCCGAGCTGATCTCCGAGCACGAGCCGCATCGCGCCGTCATGCTCGTCATGGCAGACCGACTCAACGCCACCGTCCGTCGCATCACCGACACCATGTACCACAGCGCCGATGAGTTCCTGGAGGACCTGCGCGTCGTCCAGCGCTCGCTGGCCGCCTGCGGTGCCGTCCGTGCTGCCTACGGCCCGGTCCAGACCATCATCTGGCAGGTCGAGTCCTTCGGCTTCCATATGGTCGAGATGGAGTTCCGTCAGCACTCCGTGGTGCACGCCCGCGCCCTCAAGGATATCCACGAGAACGGTATCCATGGCGACCTGCAGCCCATGACGCGCGAGGTCATCGATACCTTCCGCGCTATCGGCTCCATCCAGAAGCGCTACGGCAAGAAGATGGCGCATCGCTACATCATCTCGTTTACCAAGAGCGCCCAGCATGTGGCCGACGTCTTTGAGCTTGCCCACCTGTCCTTTGCACACGAGGAGGATGTCCCCGAGCTCGACGTGATCCCGCTGTTCGAGCAGCTCGAGGACCTCGAGGGCTGCGTCGACGTGCTCGACCAGATGCTTACGCTGCCCGTGGTGCAAAAGCGCCTTGCCCAGACCAACCGCCGCATGGAGGTCATGCTGGGCTATTCCGACTCCTCCAAGGATGCCGGTCCTACCACGGCCATGCTCGCGCTGCACTCCGCGCAGGAGCGCATTGCCAAGTGGGCCGAGAAAAACGATATCGACTTGGTGCTCATGCACGGTCGCGGCGGTGCCGTGGGCCGTGGTGGCGGCCCGGCCAACAAGGCCGTGCTGGCGCAGCCCAAGGGTTCGGTCAACTGCTTCTTTAAGCTCACCGAGCAGGGCGAGGTCATTTTTGCCCGTTACGGTAACCGCACGCTGGCTCAGCGCCATGTTGAGTCCGTTGCAGCCGCAACGCTTTTGCAGTCGGCCCCGAGTGTCGAGAAGACTAACACCGAGACCACGCAGAAGTTCTGGGATATGGCCGAGAAGCTTAACGCCGCAAGCCATGAGCGCTATCTGGACCTGCTGAACACCGAGGACTTTACACCGTGGTTCTCGACCGTGACGCCGCTGACCGAGGTCGGTCTGCTGCCGATCGGCTCGCGTCCCGCCAAGCGCGGCCTGGGCGCCAAGTCGCTCGACGACCTGCGTACCATTCCGTGGATCTTCAGCTGGAGCCAGGCGCGCATCAATCTGGCCGCTTGGTACGGCCTGGGTACTGCCTGCGAGCAGCTGGGCGACCTTGATCAGCTCAAGGCTGCCTACCAGGAGTGGCCGTTCTTCCGCACCTTTATCGACAATATCGAGATGTCGATCGCCAAGACCGACCAGCGCATCGCCAAGATGTATCTGCACCTGGGCGATCGCCAGGATCTGTCCGAGAAGGTCTTTACCGAGATGCAGCTCACCCGTAAGTGGGTCCTTGCCATCGTCGGTGACGAGTGGCCGCTGCAGCGCCGTCGCGTGCTTGGCTGCGCTGTCCGCGTGCGCAACCCCTACGTCGACGCCCTGTCCATCGCCCAGGTTCGCGCCCTTCGCGAGGTGCGTATGAACCAGGACGAGATGGCCGAGGAGAAGAAGGCCGAGTACATGAGCCTGATTCTTTCGACTGTGACCGGCGTCTCGGCAGGTTTGCAGAACACGGGGTAATCGATAGCCCTGTAGTCGTCCGGGCCCGCCATCAGTTTACTTTTAGGCACGTCCTCGGACATGCAAGAAGCCCTCGCTGCGCACTTCGTGCGGCGAGGGCTTC
>UQPI01000096.1 GCA_900542945.1 uncultured Collinsella sp. | reverse complement strand
GCCGCGCGGCAAGGAGATATATTGCCAGACCGGAGGGGCGCCGGGGGCGGGAATCTGGGCGTACACATTTCCTACACAATTTGGGATCCGACTAACGTTTGCCAGCCGTTAACTACCGCTCACCGAGCATCTCTTTATATAAGGCAGTCTCATGGTTAAAGCGGATACGTTCCCCTAGCTAAAGCACAGCCAGCATCGAGCAACTCATCACGTTCTTCCACCGAGAACCCCTCGGCGTAGACGCGCACCACTGGTTCGGTCCCGCTAGGACGGACCAGCAGCCACGTGTCATCCTCGAATGCTAAACGCAAGCCATCCATATGACTAACGTTTTGCGGCACCTTGCCACAAATCGACTTGGGGTTTACGCCCGGCAGCAGGGTTCGTAACGTTTCGGCATCTTCGGCCTCAAGGCGCAAATCGCGTCGACCGTAACTCGTCTTACCAAAACTGTCCTCGAGTTGGTCGACCAGAACGCCCAAAGGCGCGTCCGTCTTTGCCATAAGCTCACACAGAATCAGACAGGCGAGGATTCCATCGCGCTCGGGCATATGCGCGGCGATGCCGATACCACCGGCTTCCTCGCCGCCTATGAGGACGCCACCCTTCTTCATCTCTGCCGCTATATATTTGAAACCGACTGGTTTGACGGTCACGCGGCAGCCAAGCGCCTCGGCAATGCGACGCACGAGCGTCGAGCACGAAAGATTGACGACGACGCGTCCCTCCAAATTACGAAATTGAACCAAGTCGCCCAAAACGAGCGCCATGATCTGATGCGGATGTATATATCTGCCGCGCTCGTCAACCGCGCCGATACGGTCGGCGTCGCCGTCGGTCACCAGGCCAGCGCAAGCTCCGTCCTCGATAACCGTATGCTCGCAAGCGTCCACCCACGGCTCAACGGGGTCGGGGCAGATATCTTCTTGGTCAGGCACCTGCCCGGCGTGAATCTCGTGCACCTCAACGCCAAGCTCGCGCAGCAAGTCGGCTAGATAGCCCTGGGCTGCGCCGCCCATGGGGTCAACAACCACGCGCAGGTGCGCGGCGCGGATGGCTTCGGCATCGACAAACGATGCCACCGCTTGCATATAGTCAGGAATGATATCCGCGGTGCGATATTGCCCCTCGATCCCCATTGGCTCGGGAGCCATGGTCTCTTCGAGCTCTTCGATGACATCCTGGTTGGCGGTCGAGCCGTCACCCATGCGAATCTTGAGACACAGATAACCCTGCGGATGATGGGACCCCGTCACCATGAGCGCGCCGCACGCCTCACCGTCATAAGCCGCCGCCCACGTAAGGGCAGGGGTCGGAACAGGTCGCGAAGCGAGCACGGCGTCTAGCCCGTGCGCTGCTAGCACACCCGCCGCAAGCTCAGCGAACTCGCGCGCCAGGGGCCGAGTGTCGAACCCTATATATACCGTTTTGCCCGGATTGGTCTTTTGCCACAACTCGCCGACGGCATCGGCGATACGGGCAACGTTATCGGCAGTGAAGTCCTCATCGACGCGAGCGCGCCAACCGTCAGTTCCAAAATGAATTATCGCGCACACGCGCAGACACCTCACAGTGTTTGGATCATGGTACGCATGAGGTATACCCGCGATACACGCTCGGCAACCTGCCGGCACCAGCATTCACCATTTGGGCAAATGCTGCCGAGGACATGCAGGCAATAAAAAAACCGCCCCGTATGGAGCGGTTTTGCCCTTTATATATCGAGCGCCTCGGCCATCGCTGCCGTAGTGATTGCCGTGGTTCCACAGCAACTGCCCACCATTGCGGCACCGGCATGTCTCCATTCGATGCATGCGCGCGCGAAAGCTTCGGGGTTCTCGTGCCATACGGGGCCATCCTGAGTCTGGACCGGATCGCCCACGTTGGGACGCACCGTGACGGGAGTAGTCGCCGATGCAACCATCCTGGGCACCGCCGCGTTCGCGGCCGCAAGCGAACAGCAATTAACACCAACCGAGTTTGCGCCGTGTTTTTCGGCGTACAAAACGGCTGCCTCGATGTTGAGGCCATCGCCCAACAGGTCGCCCTTATCGTCAACGACAAAACTCACCAGAACAGGCATGCCGTCGGCGGCATCTCGGGCGCCGGCAAGCATGGGCTGCAAATTACGGATAGACGTCACCGTCTCGATCAGCAGACCGTCAACACCAGCATTGAGCAAGGCGTGCGCCTGTTCGCGCGCAATGCCTCGGATCTCACGAAACTCGGCCGAGTCCTCGGCAAACCACTCAATACCGATCGGACCCATCGAGCCCAGCAGCAGCTGAGGGTGCGCCTGGCGGGCATCGTCGACGGCCCCGCGATTGACCTCCGCCACGGACGGCGCAATCTGGTCGTGCTTGAGGGCATAGCTTGATGCCTGAAAGGTATTGGTAATGAGTACCTGCGCGCCGGCGGCGACATACAAGCGATGGATACGAGAAACGGTCTGCGGCTCTGCCAGATTCCAAAACGCCGGTGGAATATCGGCGGCGTCGTACTCACTCAACAGAACACTGCCCATGGGGCCCTGCGCCAACAAGGTCTCGCTCGACAAGCGGCGCGTAAGTTCCTCGGCACCAAAGCGATTGTAATAACTCGTATCCATATATATCCCGCTATTCCTCGACGCTGATTCCCTGCTTTTCGAGATAGGCGAGCCAGCGGTTCATCGTGTCCTCGGATAGCGCATGCTCCATCATGCAGGCCTCGGAATCGGCTCGCTCAAATTCGACACCGAGCTCCTGAACCAAAAACGTGCGGACGAGGCGATGACGGTACCAGATAGCCGTGCCAACCTCGCGGCCGCGATCGGTCAGGACTACCTTGCCGTAGTGCGATTGCTCGACAAGCTCGGATGCCTTGAGCGCCGAAACCGCTTTATTGACCGATGCCTTGGAGACGCCAAGGCGCTGCGCGATGTCGACCGATCGCACGCCGTTGGTTTCCCCCTCTTCGCTTTCAATGCGAACCATGCACTCCAAGTAGTCTTCGTTCGCCACCGTCAGATGTAGTTCGCGCGAGCTATTTGTCGTATCCATGATCTTCCGTCCCTTCTGCATTCAATGGCTGATTCTACCCCATCCAAGCGTCGCGGTATGCCGTGGCATACCGTGCTAGAGTTCTTGTTGCACACGACGACCAAGATTGGAGCGGTCTTTATGGAAAACACCACCACGAACCCCGATGTCCTCGAGCGCTTTTTGCGCTACGTCCAGATCAACACGCAGTCCGAGGATGCAAACTGCGACCAGGTACCCTCGAGCGTCGTTCAGTTTGACCTTGCCAACGTGCTGGCTGAAGAGCTGCGCGAGCTTGGTGCGGAAGATGCCCACGTGACCGAGCATGCCTATGTCTGCGCGCATATCCCCGCAAGTGCGGGCGCTGAGGACAAGCCCGCCCTTGGCCTGATCGCCCATCTCGACACCACCGAAGTTGCACCGGGCGCCGGCGTGAAGCCGCACATCGTACACTACGAAGGCGGCGACCTGGTCTGCGGCACGGTTGACGGTAAGCCCGTTGCCATGAGTACCGCCAAGCTTCCCGCCCTGAACGACCTCGCGGGTGAGGACCTGGTCTGCAGCGATGGCACCACGCTGCTGGGCGCGGACGACAAGGCAGGCGTCGCCGAGATCATGTCGCTTGTCGCGCGTATCGCTCAGGACCCCTCTCTGCCCCATCCCGCACTCGGCATTTGCTTCTGCCCTGACGAGGAGATCGGTCACGGAGCCGAGCTGTTGGATATCGATACCTTTGGCTGCAAGTACGCCTACACGGTCGACGGCGGCCCCATCGGCGAGCTGGAGTGGGAGTGCTTTAACGCCGCCGAGGCGACCATCCGCTTTGAGGGCCAGTCCATCCACCCGGGCGACGCCAAGGGCCGTATGGTCAACGCAGGCAATCTGTTCTGCGACTTCAACGCGTTGCTCCCCTACGTGCAGCGCCCGGAGTATACGGAAGGCTACGAGGGCTTTTATCACCTTGAGGGTGTATCTGCGACCGTCGATCACGCCACGGCGCGCTATATCGTCCGTGATCACGATGCCGCCAAGTTCCAGCAGAAACTCGACCTTATTGATGCCGCCGCCTCGATGCTCAACCAGCGTCTGGGTGAGGAGCGCGTGACGGTCGAGATTAAGCAGCAGTATCGAAATATGGCCGAGATCGTTCGTGACTATCCCGAGCTTATTGATGTTGCCAAGGAAGCCTACCTTGCCTGCGGCGTTGAGCCCCAAGTGCTGCCGATTCGTGGCGGCACCGACGGCGCTCAGCTGTCGTTCCGCGGTCTGCCCTGCCCCAACCTTTCCACCGGCGGCTATTGCTACCACGGCGTCAACGAGTTCGTCCCGGTCAGTTCGCTCGTCAAGATGACCGACGTGCTCCAGGAGCTCGTCGCCCGCTTTGCATAAGCCTGGCCGCTCAAGCCTAAAAGACAAACCGCCCCGTCCTCTACAGAGGACGGGGCGGTTTTTGTACAGGGAGTGTCCCTAACTGCCGGCAGAAAAGGAACGTCCCCAAGTGCCGCAAAATGACGAGATCCACTCTCGCTTTGTGGGTAGTCATTGGGGACGTTCTTGTTTGACTAGTCGTTTAAGAACGTCCCCAATGACTACCCAACGACTAGTCCGGACCAAGGCAACGCCGATGTTTTGGCAACGACAGCGAAAACCCGCCAGAGCGAGCAAGGTGCCTTGAAACGAGGCGGCATTGATCT
>UQPI01000095.1 GCA_900542945.1 uncultured Collinsella sp. | reverse complement strand
AGAGCAGGAAACCTAAGCCGGTGTCCCCGCTCTCCCGGGGCCGGCGGAATTTAATTGTTCAGCATGCGGTCGAAGCTTCCCGAGTCGCCATCCCGATAGTCAGCGGTCATCAGAATCTCCTGCGGAATGCGCCCGCCTTCACGTAGCACGTTGCGGAACTGCACACGCGTGACCATGGGCAGATCCTTGATCGTCGCCGCCAAGTTCTGCGGCACGCCCTGGTTGGCAGCCGCGGGCTCGCACTCTCCGCCGGCCTTCACGCGACGCTTGTGCTCGGCGAGCATGGCGCGGTACATGCCAGCATGCAGGCGAATCTCAACCACATTGGCATTGCGAGCCTGCTCGACGATGCGCGCGCCCTCGCGGTCGATATCGCCCACGTAGTAGACGTAGTTAAAGCGATAGCCAATCTCGGCCAGATAATCGTCCAGGGCATGCGAGACGCTCGCCTTGCATCCGCCGCCAAAAATCACGCCGCCCACCTTGATGCCAAAGAGCTTGGCGTGCTTGCGGCCACGCAGCAGCTTGACGATCTCGTCGTAGGTGTCCAGGTTTTCGACCATAATGAACGGCTTGTCGGCGCCCAGCGTAAAGAAGCCCGTAAAGTGCACGGGGCGATTGGGGGCGACCTTGATCGCCTGCATGCTGATGCCCTTTTCGGTCATGCGCCTTATCAGGCGCTCACCGTGCTTGCCGTCAAAAGCCTTCTCGTCGTTAAAAATCTGGTAGGCACGCTGGCGGCGCGAGGCAACCGGCGTATCGGTACCTCGGTTTTGCTCGATCCAAGCCTGGATGATTGCGATTTCCTCGGCAATCTTGCGGTTGGACATCTCGTTGTGCTGAGTGCGCTGCGGCGCCTTTTTGCCGTCCTTGCCCTCGACCTTAACAATTTGAGTCTGCTGCTCCTTGATCTTAGAGAGCGCCGTAGGTGTAGGGACAACTTTGAGCAGCTGCCTGCCCAAAACGCGGGCAAGGGCAAACGCCGATACCTCGCCGTGGACGGCCGACTCGGGCTGCTGGGTAGCACTATCAGCCGCGGCAGGCTCAGCCTGTGCATGAGGCTTACGCTTGGAATCTGCCCGGGTATTACGTTCCTGCTTGGGCGCAGACGAGCGCTTTTGCGGACGATCGGACTTGGCCTCCTTCGCCGGCTGGCGCTTGACCTGATCCACCGGAGTCTCGGCCTTCTCATCTCCGTTTTGTGTCGCTGTCTTCTCGGCCGCGGCCTCGGCATTTGAGCCACGACCGCCGCGGTGACGACGACGGCGGGGCTTGCCTGAGGCGCTCTCCCCCGCCTGCTTATCAGCGGTCTGTTGAGCTTTGACCTCAGTGTCAGCCGCAGGCTGCGACTCGGAAGGTTGCTGCTCGCGAGCCGCCGGCTCAACGGTTTTCTCGGTTTGTTCGGCCTTCTCGGCCTGAGCGGTCGGAGCCGGCTCGCCCTTCTCCTGACGCCTTACGGGATACGCGCGCCTCGCAAAACCACGCCCGGGACGGCATGAACCCGGAGCCTTCTTGGCAGACTCCTCAACATCGTCTGCAGCCTCGGAAGGCTCTTCAACCTCATGCGCGACATCCTGCTGCGCAGCCTTAAAGTGGGCACCACGGCGACGCTGGGGCTCCTGGGCCTCCACGGGCTTTTGCTCCTTCGCGGGCCTCTGCGACTCGGCAGCAACCTCGTTCTCAACAGCCTCGGCATCCGTCTCACCCTTTTGAGCAACGGCACGACGGAAGCGCTCCTGCTGGGCGCGGCGCTGTGCATCGCGCTTGCCGCCCCCGCCAAAACCGCCGCGTCCTGCCTTGGCCGTAAAGGCACGCACAACGTTCTCATCGAGCAACTCATCGGTATCGACATGCTCACGCGGAGCAACTTCTTCCACAGCAGGCACGTCAGCGGAATCCTCGACGACAAAATCTTCGACGGACTCGGCAGGTTGCTCCTGGGCATCGCGAATCTCGGCATTGATGGTATAGAACGCCGGGCGCCCGTTAATGCCACTACCCTCGATCTTGGTCACGATATTTGCCGCGATAAGCTCATCGCGCATCGCCTTGGTGTCGCACTCCTTATCGACGGAGCGGAAAATCTGCGCCAGCGCACTCGACTTAATCTTGAGCGCCTTGCGGCAAAGCAGGTCGTAGGCAACCAGCTTGGCACGCTCGGCAGAAAGCGATGTCTGGCTGCTCAGACGCTCAGCCAGGGCATCGACATTGTTTTGATTATCGGAATATACCGTCTTGGCCACGGGGCCCCTTTCATATGCACACATATACGTCCATATGGTACAACGCACGAGCCTATCCACGCAAAACATCTGCGAGAACGCCCTTGCACCACCTGTTCTCACAAGAAAAAAGACCGGGTCCGCTTGATTGCGGACCCGGTCTTTCCGAGTCAAATAGACGGGAGATTCAACCCGTCCGACCGACTAGGCCTTGGCGGCCTCGGCGTCGGCAGGAGCTTCAGCGGCAGCGGCGCGACCGTACTCGGCCTTGCCCATCTCGGACCACTCGGGCTCCTCATCAGGCATGGAGCCAGCCTCCTTGCCGAAGAACTCCTTGAGGCAGTTGACGGCGACGATGAGGCCCAGGACCATCAGCAGAACGGCAAAGACGAGCTGCAGGCCCTTGGTGGCGGCGACGGAGACGGCGGCCGTGGTGGCGGTAGCCGGGATGGTACCGAAGAAACCGTAGGCCTGGACGGCGGTCATGCAGCCCATGGCGCTCTGGACCAGCGAGGTGAAGGTGCAGCAGAGCAGGAAGGCGACGGGCACGTAGAGCATCCAGCCCTTGCGACCGGTGCACTTGCAGAACACGGCGAGGGTGATCATGGTCATACCGCCGAGCAGCTGGTTGGAAGCACCAAAGAGCGGCCAGATGTTGGCATAGCCACCAAAAGCGAGGGCGAGACCGGGAAGCAGGGTAACGACCGTGGCGAACCAGGGGTTGCCGAGGACCTTCATATAGCCGGCCTTGGACTCGATGGCCAGAGCATCGTTGGTCTGGGCAAAGAACTCGGAGAACGAGGTGCGGGCGATGCGGGCGACGGCGTCGAGCGAGGTCAGGGCCAGAGCGGAGACGTTCATAGTCATGAAGACGGTAGCGAGCGTGCCGTCAACACCGAAGGCCTGCATACCGCGGGAGATGCCAGCGGCGAAGATCTGGAACGGGGTGGAAGCGACACCAGCGTTGAGGGCGCCGGTACCGGCGGTGTTCATATCGGAGAACATGATGCCGGCGACGATGATGGCAAGGATGCCGACGAAGGACTCGACGATCATTGCGCCGTAACCGACCTTGACGGCGTCCTGCTCCTTCTCGACCTGCTTAGAAGAGGTGCCGGAAGAAACGAGGCTGTGGAAACCGGAGAGAGCACCGCAAGCGACGGAGACGAACAGGACCGGGAACATCATGCCGGAGGCAGTGGAGAAGCCGGTGAAGACCGGAGCGGTGATGGTGGCCTGACCGTTGACGCCCAGGACGACGATGCCGAGGACAGCGCAGGCGATCATGACGATCATCATGATGGAAGTGAGGTAGTCACGCGGGGTCTTGAGCATCTGGATGGGCATAGCGCCAGCGAAGACCAGGTAGACCATGACGACGGCGAACCACTGGAACTTATCCAGGTAGACCGGGAACTGCATACCGACGGCGAACATGAGAACCATGAGGACCACGCCGGTGACGAACTCGGTAGCACCGGTGAGGTTGAACTTCTTCTGGGCCCAACCAAAGGCGATAGCGACGAAGGTGAACAGGATGGAGATGGTACCAGCGCAGCCGGCGGCATAGGACTTGGTGAAGTCGATGGCACCGGTAGCAGCACCAGAAGCGTCAACGGCCGGGGTGAACATGAACGTCTTGCAGACCATGTCGGTGAAGGCGGCGATGACGATGATGCAGAACAGCCAGCAGAACAGCAGGAACAGGCGACGGCCGGTCTTGCCGATGTACTTCTCGATGAGCTGAGCGAGCGACTTGCCGTTGTTCTTCATCGAGGCATACAGGGCGCCAAAGTCGTGGACGGCGCCAAAGAAGATGCCGCCGACGAGGACCCAGAGCACGACGGGCAGCCAGCCAAAGGCCATGGCGACGATCGTACCCGTAACAGGGCCGGCACCGCAGATCGAGCTGAACTGGTGCGAGAACGCGGTGAAGGCAGAGACGGACGAGAAGCTCTTGCCGTCCTTCATGCGCTTGGCCGGCGTGAGGGCCTCTTTGTCAACGCCCCACTTGTTGGCCAGCCATCGGCCATAGCCCAGATAGCCGCAGGCGAGCACCGCCGCGGCCACAACCATGAGCAAAACTCCGTTCATTACATTTCCTCCTCTAAAAAGAACTTCTCAGACATAAAAAATGAGGGCCGTCGGTTGCGCTCGACGGCCCTCATCTTCATCAGCCGCCCGTTATCGTACGGGCTAGCTGTATGTGCTAACCCGCATCAGATAATTACTACGCTGATAATGTTTAGCTGATGCGTGAACATGTCTAAGAAATCCTCTTCAATCATGATGTGAACGATCCGTGCGTGTTCACATCCCCCAGTGGTTGAAAAGGAGTATGAAACTTTAGTTACCTAAAGTCAACGCAAATTTGTAATGGATTTTCAAATTCTTTTGAATTTCTCGTTATAAAACGCCACTGACCTCGGACTTTACCGAACGACAGTTTTTGCTTGAGAGATGCCCCTCGGGAGCGGGGCGGGCGCCTGCCGCCATATATGAACTTTCCTGCTCGG
>UQPI01000094.1 GCA_900542945.1 uncultured Collinsella sp. | reverse complement strand
GCCTTCCGGGCCCTTTGCAATGCAAACATGCTTGCAAGTACGACTTAACGCACCTGAGCGACGTAAGCGACGTTGGTCGAGGAGACCTTGTCCTCGAGCTGGACGCTCATGCGGGGATCGCCGGCGGTAGCGACGGTCAAATCGCCAGCCTCGACGTAGCCGAGCTCCTTAGCGGTCTCGATCGCCTTGACGATCGTGCCGTTGACGGTGCCCTGGGTAATCTCGGCCTGATGCGGGATAACGCCCCAGTACATGATCATCTGCTGGACGGCCCACTCGTGGCGGGAGAACGCGCAGATCGGCATGTTGGGACGGAAGTGCGAGATCAGGCGAGCGGTACGACCGGTGGTCGTCGGCACGGTGATGCACTTGGCGCCAACGGTGGTAGCCATGTTCACAGCGGACATACCCACAACGTTGTTGACGACGCGGGTGCCGTGAGCATCGGCCGGAACCTCGAGCGGAGCGTGGGCCGGGAGGTACTTCTCGGTCTCGAGAGCAATGCTGGCCTGCATCTTGACGGCCTCGACCGGGTACTTACCGGCAGCGGACTCGCCAGAGAGCATAACGGCGTCGGTGCCGTCGTAGATGGCGTTAGCAACGTCGGCAACCTCGGCGCGCGTCGGGCGCGGGTTCTGCTGCATGGAGTCGAGCATCTGCGTAGCAGTGATGACGGGCTTGTAGGCCGCGTTGCACTTGGCGATGATCTCCTTCTGGATGTGGGGAACGAGCTCGGGCTTGATCTCGATGCCCAGGTCGCCACGGGCGACCATGATGCCGTCGGAAGCCTCGAGGATCTCGTCGAAGTTCTCGACGCCCAGGGCGCACTCGATCTTCGGGAAGATCGTCACGTGCTCGCCGCCGTTCTCGCGGCAAAGCTTGCGGATGCCACGGACGGACTCGCCGTCACGGATGAAGGAAGCGGCGATGTAGTCGATGTTCTCGGTCAGGCCAAAGAGGATGTCCTGACGATCGCGCTCGGTGATGGCGGGCAGCGAGATGTTGACGTTGGGCATGTTGACGCCCTTGCGCTCGCCGATCAGGCCGTCATTCTTGACGACGCAGGTCATGTCCTGGCCGTCGACGGACTCGACCTCGAGGGCAACCAGGCCGTCATCGATCAGGATGAGGGAGCCCTTCTCGACCTCGGAGGGCAGAGCCAGGTAGTCGAGGGAGATGTGCTCAGCGGTGCCGTGGAAATCCTCGGACGTAGGCTGAGCGGTGACGACGATCTTATCGCCGGTCTTGACGGCAACCTTCTTGCCGTCGACCAGAAGGCCGGTGCGGACCTCGGGGCCCTTGGTGTCGAGCAGGATGCCGACAGGCAGACCGAGCTCCTTGGAAATACGGCGGACGCGCTCGATGCGACCGTGGTGCTCGTCGTAGGAGCCGTGCGAGAAGTTAAAACGGGCGACGTTCATGCCCGCCTTGATCATCTCGCGGATGGTCTCGTCGCTATCGCAGGCGGGACCCATGGTGCATACAATCTTAGTGCGCTTGTACATTCAGACCTCCATCTGACATCGTCTTGCGCTGATAGATAAACCATAAGAAATAAAACCGAGATGATTATAACGAAATGCCGACCGAATACCCCAAAAAATCGACCGTATGCCGAAATGGAAGTTCATTTTTGCGGGAAAAACGGTATATGAAAAATCTTTACCAACCACTCCAACCGCTGCTATCTGGGCGATATGTCAGTTTGGCGATGTGCCGAAGAAAAAACGTTTTACCAATGTTGAGCATCACACGGCCTGCACCGTTGCACTCGAGCCGTGTTTTCAATTGGAATGTTTTGGCTAGACGCGCTGCTTTGGGGTACCATAGCTCCACTATCAACTGCCGCTCAGCACGGCAGCCTTGATGAGCCCTTGCCCTTCTCCTGGGAATTATGATCGGGCATCAATCTGCTGAGTGGCCCGAATCCCAGGAGGGGACTCTATATGCAAAAGGAATACCTGTCCGCCGCGGCGGAGGTGCTCAGCGACCAGGGCGTCGATGAGAACCTCGGCCTGAGCAACGACGAGGCGTCGTCGCGCCTCGCCAAGACAGGCCCTAACAAGCTCGAGGAAGCCGAGAAGACCCCGTTGTGGAAGCGCTTCTTTGAGCAGATGGCCGACCCCATGGTCATCATGCTGATCGTTGCCGCCGTCATCAGTGCGCTCACGGGCATGGTCAAGGGCGAGGCGGACTTTGCCGATGTCGCCATCATCATGTTCGTCGTTATCGTCAACTCGGTGCTGGGCGTGGTCCAGGAGGCTAAAAGCGAGGAGGCTCTCGAGGCCCTGCAGGAGATGAGCGCGGCGCAGTCCAAGGTGCTGCGCGACGGCAAGCTCGTGCACCTGCCGAGCGCCGAGCTCGTGCCCGGTGACGTGATCATGCTCGAGGCGGGCGACTCCGTCCCGGCCGACTGCCGCGTGCTCGAGAGCGCCACGATGAAGATCGAGGAGGCCGCCCTTACCGGCGAGTCCGTGCCCGTCGAGAAGCATGCCAACGTGATCGAGCTCGCCGCCGGTACCGACGACGTGCCGCTCGGCGACCGCAAGAACATGTGCTACATGGGTTCCACCGTGGTATACGGCCGCGGCCGCGCCGTCGTGGTCGGCACCGGCATGAACACCGAGATGGGTAAGATCGCCGGCGCCCTGGCCGAGGCCAAGGAAGAGCTCACGCCGCTGCAGGTGAAGCTTGCCGAGCTCAGCCGCATCCTCACCATCATGGTTATCGTCATTTGCGTCGTCATTTTTGGCGTCGACATCATCCGCCACGGCGTGGGCAACGTTCTCACCGATCCGACCGCGCTGCTCGACACCTTTATGGTCGCTGTCTCGCTTGCCGTCGCCGCCATCCCCGAGGGCCTGGTTGCCGTCGTGACTATCGTGCTTTCGCTCGGCGTGACCAAAATGGCCAAGCGCCAAGCGATTATCCGTAAGCTTTCCGCCGTCGAGACCCTTGGCTGCACACAGACCATCTGCTCCGACAAGACCGGTACCCTCACCCAGAACAAGATGACCGTCGTCAAGCACGAGCTCGCTGCGCCTAAGGAGAAGTTCCTGGCAGGTATGGCGCTGTGCTCCGATGCTCAGTGGGACGAGGAGCTGGGCGAGGCCGTGGGCGAGCCGACCGAGTGCGCGCTCGTCAACGATGCCGGCAAGGCTGGTCTTACTGGCCTGACCGCCGAGCACCCGCGTGTGGGCGAGGCCCCGTTCGACTCCGGCCGCAAGATGATGTCCGTGGTCGTCGAGACCCTTGACGGCGAGTACGAGCAGTACACCAAGGGCGCGCCCGACGTGGTGATCGGCCTGTGTACCCATATCTACGAGGGCGATAAGGTTGTCCCCCTGACCGAGGAGCGTCGTGCCGAGCTCGTGGCCGCCAACAAGGCCATGGCCGACGAGGCCCTGCGCGTGCTGGCGCTGGCAAGCCGCACCTACACCGAGGTCCCGGCCGACTGCAGCCCCGCCGCGCTCGAGCACGACCTGGTCTTCTGCGGCCTGTCCGGCATGATTGACCCGGTCCGCCCCGAGGTCGCCGACGCCATCCGCGAGGCGCACGACGCCGGTATCCGCACCGTCATGATCACGGGCGACCACATCGACACTGCCGTGGCCATTGCCAAGCAGCTGGGAATCGTCACAGATCGCAGCCATGCCATCACCGGTGCCGACCTCGATCGCATGGGCGACGAGGAGCTCGACGAGCACATCGAGGACTACGGCGTGTACGCCCGCGTCCAGCCCGAGCATAAGACCCGCATCGTCGAGGCTTGGAAGTCGCGCGACCAGATCGTGGCCATGACGGGCGATGGCGTCAACGACGCCCCGTCCATCAAGCGTGCCGACATCGGCGTGGGCATGGGCATCACCGGTACCGACGTCACCAAGAACGTTGCCGACATGGTGCTTGCCGACGACAACTTCGCCACCATCATCGGTGCTTGCGAAGAGGGTCGCCGCATCTACGACAACATCCGCAAGGTCATCCAGTTCCTGCTTTCGGCAAACCTTGCCGAGGTCTTCTCGGTGTTTATCGCCACGCTCATCGGCTTTACCATCTTCCAGCCGGTGCAGCTGCTGTGGGTGAACCTGGTTACCGACTGCTTCCCTGCGCTCGCGCTGGGCATGGAGGACGCCGAGGGCGACATCATGAAGCGCAAGCCGCGCAACGCCAAGGACGGTGTCTTTGCCGGACATATGGGTCTGGACTGCGTGGTCCAGGGCCTAATCATCACCGTGCTGGTGCTGGCGAGCTTCTTTGTGGGCGTGTACTTTGACATGGGCTACATCCACATCGCCGATATGATCGCCGGCAATGCCGACGAGGAAGGCGTGATGATGGCGTTCATCACGCTCAACATGGTCGAGATTTTCCACTGCTTCAATATGCGCAGCCGTCGTGCGTCGCTGTTCACCATGAAGAAGCAGAACAAGTGGCTGTGGGCTTCCGCCGCGCTGGCACTGGTGCTGACGGTGATCGTGACCGTGCAGCCGACGCTTGCCGAGATGTTCTTTGGCCCCGTGACGCTTGAGCTCAAGGGCGTTGTCGCTGCCCTGGGCCTGGCCTTCCTGATCATCCCGCTGATGGAGATCTACAAGGCAATCATGCGCGCGGTCGAAAAGGAGTAGATTAACCTGCCCGGGCCCGCCCCACGCCCTTTCTCCCTCACTGGTCCTCGCGCTTCGCGCTGCGGGATCGTTCGGGAGAAAGGGCTTCCGGGGCGGGCCCTGCGGTGACTCCGCTGCCTTTCCTCGCGCGGATGATAAGGGCTGAGGGAAAGTTTGTGAGCTGGTCGGGCTTTGCCCGGC
>UQPI01000093.1 GCA_900542945.1 uncultured Collinsella sp. | reverse complement strand
TATCGGCCCCGGGCTGCTCGTGACCGTCGGCTTTATCGACCCGGGCAACTGGGCCTCCAATATGGCCGCGGGCTCGCAGTTTGGCTACGCGCTGCTGTGGATCGTCACGCTGTCCACGATTATGCTCATTGTGCTGCAGCACAACGCGGCGCACCTGGGTATCGCCACGGGCGCCTGCCTTGCCGAGGCCACGACACGTTACCTCCCCCGCTTCGTTGGACGCACGGTACTCGCCAGTGCCTATCTCGCGACTGTCGCCACCGCCATGGCCGAAGTCCTGGGTGGCGCGATTGCCCTTCAAATGCTCTTTGGGCTGCCCGTGCGCGCGGGCTGCGTCATCGTGGCGGCAGTATCGATGGCGATGCTCATGACGAACTCCTACAAGCATGCCGAACGCTGGATCATCGCCTTCGTAGGCGTGGTAGGACTCTCGTTTTTGGCCGAGCTTGCACTAGTCAAGGTCGACTGGCCGCAAGCCGCCGCAAGCTGGATCACGCCTAGTATGCCCACTGGCTCTGCCGCGATTATCGTGAGCGTCCTGGGTGCGGTCGTTATGCCACACAACCTTTTTCTGCACTCCGAGGTCATCCAATCCATGCACTTTGAAGGCCAAGGCGAGCAGGTTATCGAAGAACGTCTGCGCTACGAGCTCTTCGACACGCTCTTTTCGATGGGCGTGGGCTGGGCAATCAACTCGGCCATGGTCATCCTGGCCGCAACGACCTTCTTTGCGCACGGCATGGTCGTAGACGACCTCGCCGTCGCAGCGGCCACGCTCTCCCCCATCTTGGGCCCGGCGAGCTCGACCATCTTTGCGGTAGCGCTGCTGTTCGCGGGATTATCGAGCAGCGTGACAGCGGGCATGGCGGCGGGAACCATCACTGCGGGCATGTTCGACGAGGAATACGACATCCACGACCGACATTCCTCGGTCGGGGTGGCGGCCTGTTTCGCCGGAGCAGTGGCGGCGTGCCTGGTCGTTCCAAATCCTTTTGAAGGTCTCATCTGGAGTCAGGCACTGCTGTCGCTTCAACTGCCGATTACGGTCTTTGTGCTCATACGGCTCACCAGTTCACCCCGCGTCATGGGCAAATTCGCCAACTCGCGTCCACTCAACGCGCTGCTTGTAGGGATCGGTGCCATCGTGACGATTCTCGATGTCGTGTTGTTGGCAGGGATGTAATGGGGCGGGGGCACCTACCCAGGCAAACGTCTCGATCTGTAACATCTAGACCCGCTTTCGATGTCTAGATGTTACAGATTGAGATCTTCTGCCGGACGGTTTTGGTTTGTCTCGATATGTAACAAGTGGGCCCAATTTCCACCGTTAGATGTTACAGATTGAGACAAAAGGTCGGCCGGACTCACAACAGACAGGATCGGCCAACAGCAACCGTGATCCCTTGGGGGCGGAGGAAAAGGGCCCCGGCCGAGAATTCGACCGAGGCCCTTGAACAGAGCTATGTTCGGCTTTCGCCGTGTGTCTGCGAGCTACTCCTCGACGAGCTCAAACTGATCGGGACCGACGCCGCACACCGGGCACACATAATCCTCGGGCAGCTCGGGCGTATCGACCTCAACCTCGTAACCGCAAACGACGCACACGAACTTATACGTCTTCTTCTCCTCAGCCATGATGTTCTCCTCTCAAACGCGACTGGTGATGTACTTCATTTATCAGTATAGATTCTCAATAATATAATGCAAGTATTTTTAAAACATTTCTAGCCTTGATACGAGGACGCCTTCGGAGGCGTCTTGCCCTTCAGGACCTTATGGTAGTAATCGTAGGTGAGCGGCGTCTCGTCACTCAAGCGCTCGGCATCCTCGACCTCGCCGATAAACAGTAGATGCGTGCCAACATCCACAGTGTCGATCAAATGGCAGCTAAACAGGGCCGCCGCGTGCTCGGGCACATAGGGCATGCCCAGAGCCGTCTCGCGGGCCTCGTATTTGGCAAACTTGTCATAATCGCTGCTGGTGCGGAACCCAAAGTTACCGATGTAGAGCATATCGGCGGTCTGATCGATCACGGTCAGCGCGAACGCTTTGGCCGAAGCGATGACGCCCGAGGTGACGTTGTCCTTGTTCACGGCAACCGAAATGCGCGGCGGCATGGACGTCACCTGCACCGCAGTGTTGATGACGCAGCCGGCGCGCAGCCCGTCTGCCGCGGCGCTCACCACGTACAGACCGCTCGGCATGGTAAAGTACGCAGTTTTGTCCATAACAATCACTCCCCTAACGCGGGTTGGAACCTCATGGATGTATGTACCCACAAAAAAAGGCGGCGCCCACAACGGACACCACCTTTGAGACATATGTGTCAAAACAGTATAAGCAAGATGAGAGGCCCGCAGTTGCGGTGAAATAAGGACTGAATAGCCCCTCAAACAGGCAAAACAGTCCGTATTCCACCGCAACTTATACAGAACGCCTAGCGATTGCGCTCCTTGAGGGCGCGGTCGATCTCGCGCTGGACATCGCGCTTGGCCATATCCTCGCGCTTGTCGTAAAGCTTCTTGCCGCGGCCTAGGCCCAGCAGCAGCTTTACGCGGCCGTCGGTATTAAAGTAGAGCTCCAGCGGCACCAGCGCATAGCCGCGGTTGCGAAGTTTGCCGTCAAGAAAGTCGATCTCCTTGCGGTGCAGCAGCAGACGGCGCCGACGGTCGGGATCGCGATTCCACACGCCACCATGGCTATAAGGGTGGATATGCAGGCCGACGAGCCAGCACTCCCCACCACGAATCAGCGCGAAGGTATCGGTAATCTGGCACGCGCGCTCGCGAATCGACTTGACCTCGGTACCGCTCAGCTCAATACCGCACTCAAACGTCTCATCGATAAAGTACTCGTGATGTGCCGAGCGATTCTTGGAAATGAGCTTGCGCTCGCGCTTACTGGGCATCGCCGGCCTCCTTGACGTCGTCGGCGTTTGAGCCCGCAGCCTCGCGCTTTGCCTTGCGCTCGGCGTTAAGCTCGGCGTCGCTCTCGCGCACCAGTTTGATAATCGCCGCGCAGGCCTCCTCGCCCACCAAATCACGAGCGCGCACCGTCAGGCGCGTCGCCTCCTGCTTGTCGCCGTCGCTTGCAGCATCGGTCGCACACATGATCAGGCAGATGGCAATCTCGGCCGAAGGCGAAGTCGGCACGCCTTGCAGGCTCAGCTCGCCCATCACGTGCTCATCGCTCTCCTCGGCGGCATCGGGGTAGGCAGTATGAATCTTGTTGAGCAAGCGCGTCGTATGCGCATCGCCAGGCGCCAGACGCAACGCCAGACGCGCACAACCCACGGCGGCCGAGACATTCTCGGTCTCGGGCTCCAAGAAGTACTGGCCCAGGTTGGCATAGGCGCGGGCGGCGCACTTGCCATCGCTTGCGCGCTCCAGCACCGAGAACGAGAGCGATGCCCACTCCTGCTTGTCCTCGAGCGCGCGGAACAGCTCGGCCAAGTCCAAGCGATAGTTGCAGTTCATGGGATCCCAACGCACGGCCTGCATCAGGGCATTCCGAGCACTCACATAATCCTGCTGGCGAATGTAGGCAAACGCCATGTCGGAGTACAGGCGGTCAAAGGGAACCTCGACCTGCACCAGCTCGCGCGGATCCTTCTCCACGCGGCGATAGGCCAGGCGCTCAAACTTGCTGTCGAAGCTAAAGTACTGGCGCTTCTCCTCCGTCTTGCACTCAGCGTCGATATACTCCTCGGCGAGCTCCACCAGACGCTCAAGCAGCGGCGTCGCCGTAGCCAGGTCGCCCTGCGCCAGATAGTTCTCGGCATACGTGATGTCTTCCAAGCTGATAGGCAGGTCCATGACAACTCCTCGGTCCGGGCGGCAGACTCAACGCGCGCCTTAAATATCGGTCAATACACAAAACCCGGGTCTCTTACGAGGCCCGGGCGTTCAATTTTGGTAGCCCGTACCAGATTCGAACTGGTGATCTCCGCCTTGAGAGGGCGGCGTCCTAAACCGCTAGACGAACGGGCCATATGTAGCAAATGCAATGGCTGGGATGGAGGGAGTCGAACCCCCATTGACGGAACCAGAATCCGCTGTCCTGCCATTAGACGACATCCCAATGACTGCATCGCTGCGCTCGGCTGTGCCTTTGCGCAAGAAAGAAATATACGGGAAGTCCGGCCGTGACGCAAGCCCCAATTTTGAATTTTTTGAAATTCAGTCAAATACGGCCAACACGTGAAGGACCTGTGAAGCGCCAGCGACACGTACGGCGCCAAAGCCCGTAAAACATCCCGCATCTACCGCTGGTAGATTACAACAATGTAGCACTCACGGCTGATGGCACAATCGAACCGTCATCATTGCACGGATATCGAGGCGCCATGGACGAAGAGCTTGATTACCTATGGGAGACCCTGGGCCTCGAGATCACTGCTGACCTTTGGCCCGAACGGGACAAAATCCATCCCACTCTGCGCCCCGCCATCACGGTGATGCAGGCAAACTACCGCCGTGCATCCTTTTTGATCATGCGGATGTCATGGCACGCGGGACTCCCCGACCTTAAGCGAATCCAGGCAAGCCTCGTCGAGCTGTCCGGTATGCCGACTGTCATATCCGAGGCGCACCTGGAGCAGCGACAGCGCGAGCGACTGCAACAGCAGCGGATCCCCTTTATCTGCCCCGGCGTTCAGGCATATCTGCCCTTTATGGACGAGGAGTACTGGAGCGGCAAGCCCAACAAGCACGTAAAGGTCTACGATCCGCACGAATGGGCACAGCTCGATGATTGAGCCGAGCGAGCCCGCCGATGGAAAACACGTCCCACCCTGAGCACTCAAAACGGGTCGCACTTTCCGCAGCCGCTACA
>UQPI01000092.1 GCA_900542945.1 uncultured Collinsella sp. | reverse complement strand
TCTGGACGATCTTGGTGAACTCGTTGTTGACGCTGCCGCCAAAGAGGTCGGTGCAGACAACGACATCATCGTCGGCAGACATGCCCGCCAGCAGTTTTTGGGCCTCCTCGGCCACGTCCATGCGGTCATCGACGAACATCGAAAGATCGTGGACGTTGTCGCGAGCACCCGAGAGCAGCTCGACGCTCTCCTTGATGCCGGTAGCGAAGTGCGCATGGCTGGCGATGATGTACTGTCTCATTCTGTGTTCCTCTCAATAGCCCGGCACGTTCCCGCACCCGTTTTCTTTAGTAGTCGAACTGGTGATAGTAGCGACGATACTTGAGGTTGTGCTTGGTGACCGTCTCGTAGTAGCGAGCCAGGCGGTCGGTCACGAGCACCGTCAGAATCCACGGAGACACGATGACGCGGAACTCGTCGTCAAGGCCCGGGATCGCGAACTCGGCGGTGTCGATGATGTTGATGTCGGTGTCGCCGGTCACGCCGCGGGTCAGGAACGCGCGGACGCGCTCGTCGAGCTTGCGGTTCTCGTCCTCGCCCATGAACAGGAAGACCGGGACGCCCGGCTCCACGAGCTCGAGGGTGCCGTGGAAGAAGTCGGCCGAGGTGATGTAGCGGGTGCGCTTCCACTGCATCTCCTCGAGGATGCACATCGAGAACAGGATGGTCTCGCCCCACAGGGCGCCGGAGCCGATGAACATGGTGTAGGGGGCCAGGGCGTACTTCTTGGCGAGCTCCTCGGCGCGCGGCTCGAAGCTCTTGCGGATGTCGACCAGGTGGGTCCAAACGTCCTTGGTCTGCTCGATGAACTTATCGAACTGCGGGAAGCAGCCGCGGCGGTTGAGCAGGCGCAGGCCGAAGCAGTCGGCGAGGTAGTAGCCCTTCTCGCAGCCGCCCGAACCATGGTCAGAAGCCATGGCGACGCAGTTCTCGGCACCCACAGCCTGGCCGATGGGGCCCTCGGGCTTGGTCATGGCGTAGACGCGCACGCCCATGTCCTTCATCTTCTTGACGGCCTCGAGGACCTCGGGGGTGGTGCCGGACTCGGAGGCGGTGAGCACGACGGACTTCTCGGTCATGCGCTTGTGGCCCATGACGTTCCACTCGGCGGCGTGGATCAGGTAGACCTCGAGGTCGCGGTCGCCGAACTTGTTCATGAGGTACTCGAGCTGCATGAGCTCGTCCCAGGTGCCGCCGACGCCCATCAGGAACACGGCGTCGTAGCCCTCATCGGCGACCTTGTCGGCAAGGGCGGTCATCTTCTTGCCGGTCTCGTAGAGCGCCTTGCCGTCCTCGAGGTAGCCCTCCTGGTCGAAATGCATGATCTCGATCTTCTCGGTTTCCTTCATTTGTCTCTCCTTTCTGGGGTTGTCTCCACATCCCCCATGCCAACGGGCGTCAAAACCCGCTTACATTCCGTAACACTCAGCCGCTTTGGCCTTAAGCGCATTGACTGACTCTTCGTAGCCCTCTGCCTTGACCTCCATTTGCTTGGAGACGGCATCGAGATACGGGTGCACGTCCCATGACTTCAGACGCTCGGCGATTATGGCCGCAATCGTCTGGAAGAACACAAGATTGGGAATTGCGCTGAGCAGCGGAGCCACCTGGGGCACCGCAACCTCGTGAGCCCTACCCCTGGGATGGGCCGTGAGCAGCACCGTTTTTGCCGTAACGTTCGACAGCGCATCGGCGATATTCGCAAGACGCTCCGACCCCTGCGGATCGTCGACAATAAACACCAGATAACCCGGAACGATCTGCATCTCGGGACCGTGGACGAATTCCTCGCCCTCGTGATGCATGGCAGGAATCTTGATGGTCTCGCTCAGCTTGAGGGCCGCCTCTTCGGCAACGCCATAGTTGGGGCCGTTGCCGACGACCATGGCGGGCATGTGCTCAGAAAGATCGAGCATGCGGTCTTGGACATATGCCTCGGCGGTCTTGCACATCACGGCATTTGCATGGATAGCCTCGCGCAGGTCGTCAAGACGCTGGGCAAGGCCCTTGGCGTCAATCGTTCCGCGCGCCTGACCGCCGTAAATACCAAAGAGCACCAGGTACTCAACGAGGACCTCGACGCCCAGAGTCACAAAGTCCACCGACTCGACGCCCACACCGTAGTCAAGAACGATATCAGTGTGCTCCTTGATGGGCGCCTCGACGTTTGCCGTGAGCGCAACTGCTGCCATATCGTGTGCACGCATGTAATCGAGCGCTGCAATCGTATTGGTCGAATAGCCACTCTGCGAGACGGCGATGTTGAGCGCATGCTGCGGATAGGTGTGTTCAAAATCGACGAAGGCCTCGGGCGTCACAACGGACACCTGCATCTGCAGCGCATCTTGCAGGTAATCGCGGGCGCAATCGGCGGCATGGCGCGACGAACCCGAAGCAACGATGCGCAGCGCGTCAAAAGAACCGGACTGGATAATATCAACGAGCTGCGCTACCAGCTCAGACGAACGCTCGAGGTTCGCTCCCATACGCACATGGGCAAGCTGAACGTAATCGAGCATCTTCATCGTCTCACCTCGTAACAAATCATTAGTATTTGATACCAATCACAGTTACAGGTTACGGCTTTTTGATACCTCTTTGTCGATTAATTTATCCCCATCGGCGAACGGTCGATTTTGAGCCATGTAAGGTTGTATATGTAGTCTGCTCAACGAATCAAAATTCCGTCAGCTTTTCAGCCCGTTATGCAAAAAAACCAGCTAGTACGTATAGGTATATCCACCCGCATCACCGCGGTTGAACGACTTGACGTACTCGATCGCCTGGCCGCTCGCATCGAAGCTCACGCACTCAAGCGTCAAGGCAAGATCGCCCTGCTCCAGTCCAAGCAGGCCGGCATCTCGCGCGCCCAGCGCTTCAATATCGAGCTTTTCCTGTGCCATGACCGGCTTTCGGCCCAACATCTCATAGGTCTCGTACAAACTGAAGACCGACACGTCAATATCTTCGATTGTGGGAAACAGCAGGCACGGGATGAACGCCATCTCAATCGATACGGGATCGCCGTTGACGCAGTTCAAACGCCGAATCGAATACAGCAAATCGTCCTCGGCAATGCCAAACAGGTTGGCATAATATGGGCCCGCATAACGCTTGGAACGCGCGAGGATGCGGACAGACGGCTCGCCGCCCGAAGCACGAACCGATTCGCGAAAGCCTCCCGTTCGCTCGTAGGCAACGGGCACTTTCTGTGCCACAAACGCGCCCTTTCCGCGGACGCGCCGAATCTGCCCGCGCCGCACCAGCTCGTCGACAGCGCTTCGGATGGTCAAGCGTGTCGTACCAAATTCCTCGGCGAGGTCTTTTTCGGACGGAATCATGGAACCCGTGGGATATATACCGCGCTCGATACGCTCCTCGATGCGGCGTCGAATGCGCATATAAACCGGGGTGGCATCTACTGTTTCAGCCATTGTTCACCTGCCACGCTCCTCATGCCGTTCTTTTCGCCGTTATCGGCAAAGCGGAACTTTGTGGGCAAAATCACCGATTTGCAATGCTCCACAAAACGCATGTCCCTATCAAATTCTATCGTGCTCTCATAGAACACCGGCGTTCCCTCTTCTTGCTGGAGCAACTCGGCCTCTTCGGCGTTCAAACGCGAGATGGAGATATGCTCACGTCCATGCTCAACGCGCACGCCACCTTCTTTGAGCAAGACATCGTAAAGGCTCTCACACTCAAAATCGTGATCGGGAAGCGAGGGGCACAGGGACAGGTTAACGTGAGCCGTCTCGATTGACGCCGGCTCGCCCTCAATAAGTCGAACACGCTGCATGCGGAGCAAAGGAGCGCCTACAGCAACCCCAAGCTTGTCGGCAAGCGCCTCATCCGCCTCGATGGCCCCGGTTGAAACCAGACGAGAAGAGGGGTGCAGGCCGGCAGTCCGCACAGCATCGGAGAAGTTATACGTTTCCTGAAAGATATTGAGCGGTTTGGGAGGACACACATACGTACCCGATCCGCGACGGCTCTCGAGCGTTCCACACGAGATGAGCCGCGTGATACCGGCACGCAAAGCCGTACGCGAAACGCCAATCTCTTCGCACAGCACGCGCTCAGCCGGCAGGCGATCGCCGCCGGCAAGCTGATGGTGCTGGATATACCAAAGAATCCCCTCAACAGCACGATCTTTGGGGGGAATTGCATAAGATTCGCCTGCCATTGCACAGACTCCTCGTTCAGAAACGTATGTCGCCAAAATTAGGCCAGACCACCCATGGCATCAAATTCGGCCTTGATCTTCTCGGCGACATTCCGATACGACTTATACAGGCTTGAATCGCGTTTGACTTCATCGGTCATAACGGGAATCTCTAGTTTGGAAACCTCGCCTTTTCCCGTCTGAACCGCCACAACAACGCCCATACCAAGACACATATTACGCTTGGCTGCGTTCATTTTTGCCGCCTTAGCGGGATTTGCCAGAATACGCTGGGCAAGTTCCTGTTTAGAGACCGCTTCATCGGCCTCTTGATCGCCCGCCTCGGCTACTTCGCACTGCAACACGTCCGCATAGTCAAAAATCTTCGGCTCGCCGCCGCGCTGATGCACGGCCCACTTGCGGCGCGTGGCATCCTGATAGATAGCCGGCAAAAATGTAAACCGCGGCGGGTCCAAAATCGTATCCGTGATGGTAAACACATCGGGATCAAAGGCATCCTGCGGGTTTTTCTTCTTGAACAGCCCCATATCAGCCTCCCGTACTAGCATTAAACAACTCAAGCTGAATATAGCACCAATTTCGAGCCGCCGCTTTACCGTATCGGTGCGCGGCGTCTATGGCTCGCCCAGCGGAAAAGTTCACGGACGAGGGCCGGGGAGGCATACTCTGTTTTGAGAAGTGG
>UQPI01000091.1 GCA_900542945.1 uncultured Collinsella sp. | reverse complement strand
CCCTTTCGGGGCCTTCTTTGTTAGAGGAATTCGCCGACTCGGTGGACTTCGGGTTCGAGGTCTACGTCGAATTGGTCTTTGACGGTTGTTCGGATGTGGCGGATGAGTTCGTCGACATCGGCGGCGGTGGCGTGGTCGGCGTTGACGATGAAGCCGCAGTGCTTTTCGCTCACCTGCGCGCCGCCGATGGCGTGTCCTCGCAGGCCGGCGTCCATGATGAGCTTGCCGGCAAAGTAGCCCTCGGGGCGCTTGAAGGTGGAGCCGGCACTCGGCATGTCGAGCGGCTGCTTGTCCTCGCGGCGCTGGCGGTAGTCGTCCATGTCGGCCTTGATCATCGCGGCGTTGCCCGGGGCGAGATTGAAAGTGGCCGAAAGCACGATGAAACCGTCGTCGGCAATGCGGCTCTTGCGATAGCCCAGGTTGAGCTCATCGACATCGAACTCGATAATGCTGCCGCTACCGCGGGTGCCGTCGTCGAGCATGCGTGCGGGCTTGTAGACGCGCACGGACTCCAGCACATCGGCCATGCAAGCGCCGTATGCTCCGGCGTTCATGTAGCAGGCACCGCCGACCGATCCGGGAATGCCCGAGATGGGCTCCATGCCGGTAAGGCCGGCCTCGGCTGCCGCGGCTGCGACATCGGAAAGCAAGGCGCCGGCTGCCGCCGTGACGTGCGTGCCGTCGACCGTAATGTCGGAGAGGCCCTCGCCCAGCGCTACGACGACGCCGCGGATGCCCTTGTCGCCGACGAGCAAGTCGGAGCCGTTGCCCACGATGGTGAGTGGTAGATTGCAGCGATAGCAGGTATCGAGCGTGGCGACGAGGCCCTGCTCAGTATCGGGCGTGACAAAGACGTCGGCCGGACCGCCGATCTTAAACGTGGTGTGCTCGCGCATGGGCTCGCTCATCAGCACGTTGTCCTCGCCGGCAACGCCAGCGAGCGCGCACAGCAGGTCCTCGTTAAAAAAATCGTTCTCGTGCATACGGATATCCGCCTTTTGGTGGTCGTTGTCATCAATCGATTGCAATATACCCCACCCGGACGGATTTGGTGCGCTGGCGGCGATAAAACAGCCGTCCACCGGATTGGTAAAGTGTTTATCACCGAGGTAGAGGGGTAGTCGCTATACTTTCAAGAGATTGCGCGTAAACCCGGAAGGAGCGAGATGGCCAACAAAGTCACCCTCAAGCAGATCGCCCAGGAGGTGGGGCTTTCCCCCTCGTCGGTCTCGCTTGTTCTCAATAATCGGCCCTGTCGCATCTCGGAAGAAAACCGCAAGCTCATCAAAGAGGTCGCGGCGCGCAACCACTATGTTCCCAACCAGATTGCGCGCAGCCTGGTCATGCGCGAGTCGCGCACGCTGGGCCTTATCGTCCCTAACATCGAGAGCCGCTTTTTTGCCTCGCTCGCCGGTAGCCTGGAAAAGCGCTGCCGCGAGGACGGCTATGCGCTCTTCATTACCAGCTCGGGCGGAAGCGCCGATGACGATCTGGAGCTGCTGCGCCAGCTGGTGACGCGCGGCGTTGATGGCGTCTTCCTGGTGGTGGGTGACGAGTTCTCCGATGACCGCGCCCTGCGCGAAGAAGTCAGCCACCTGCCCATCCCGGCCGTAATGGTCGACCGTGCCATTGAGGGGCTCGAGTGCGACAAGGTGATGTTCGACCACGAGATGGGCGGCTATATGGCCACCCGCTATCTGATCGAGCAAGGCCACCGCCGTATTGCCTGCCTGGTTAATGCCCGCCGTTCCAATACGGGTCGCAAGCGACTTGCCGGCTATGAGCGCGCGCTGCGCGAGGTTGGCCTGCCGATCGACGCGCGTTTGGAGTTTGAGAGCGAGTACTACATTCCGAGCGCATACGAGGCCTCGGAGGCAGTGCTCGCAACTGACGCCACTGCCGTGTTCGCAAGCTCGGATAACATTGCCCTCGGTTTGCTCAAGCGCTTGCACGAGATGGGGAAGAGCATCCCGGGCGATATCTCGGTGGTGAGCTATGACAACTCGGCGGCCGACGTTCTCTTTGAGCCGGCGCTGACCGCGATTGAGCAGGACCCTGGTGTCCTTGCGGAGCATGCTTTTGGCTGCATGTCCAAGCGTCTTGCCGGTAGGGGCGGCAGGCGTGCCGAAGAGGTCGTTCTGGAGCCGGAGCTTATCGTTAAGGACAGCGTGTTCGAGCTTACTAAACACAACTAAACACGTTTACCAATTTGCAGAGACCGAATGTGGAGCACCTGTGACAATCAACGCCGCAGGTGAATGTCGCGTTTTGCTAATCGATGGGATTGATAAGGGTGGTAAAACGTTTTTTCACCATGATAAAACGTTTTAGCAAATATACTAGTCCCAACGAAAGGTTGCCGTATCGGAAGGCGACCGCGCAGCGAAGGGACATAAACAATGGCTAAAACACTGGGAACGCCGTGGCAAAAACTGGGACATGAGGTTCCCGCTTCCGAGCTCGAGGGTGTCGACCTGTATTGGCGCGCTTCGAACTACCTGTCCGTCGGCCAGATTTACCTTCGCTCCAACCCGCTGATGCGCAGCGACTTTGTCGACGAGAAGACCGGCGAGACGCGCGATTTTGGTCGTCCGGACGTTAAGCACCGTCTGGTCGGTCACTGGGGCACCACGCCCGGCATCAACTTCCTGTTCGGTCATGTCAACCGCCTCATCGCCGATCACAACCAGAACACCATCTTCTTGATGGGCCCGGGTCACGGTGGCCCCGCCGGCACCGCCCAGTCGCTGCTCGACGGTACTTACCGCGAGATCCGCCCCGACATCACCAATGACGAGGCCGGTCTGCAGAAGTTCTTCCGCCAGTTCTCCTATCCCGGCGGCATCCCGAGCCACTTTGCGCCCGAGACGCCCGGCTCCATTCACGAGGGCGGCGAGCTCGGCTACACGCTCAGCCACGCCTACGGTGCCGTCATGGACAACCCGAGCCTGCTGGCCCTGGCCGTGGTGGGCGACGGTGAGTCCGAGACCGGTCCGCTTGCCACCTCTTGGCAGTCCAACAAGCTCGTGAACCCGGCAACCGACGGCATCGTCCTGCCAATCCTGCACCTCAACGGTTACAAGATCGCCAACCCCACCATCCTTGCCCGCGTGTCCGACGAGGAGCTCACCAAGTTCTTCGAGGGCATGGGCTACAAGCCGCACTTCTTTGTCGCCGGCTTTGACGACGAGAGCCACGCGAGCATCCATGAGCGCTTCGCTGCCCTGTTTGAGCAGGTCTTTGACGAGATCTGCGACATCAAGGCCACCGCGCAGGCTCAGGCCGCCGCAGGCGAGACCGTGGTCCGCCCGGCCTACCCCATGATTGTGTTCCGCACGCCCAAGGGCTGGACCTGCCCCAAGCACATCGACGGCAAGAAGACCGAGGACTCCTGGCGCGCCCATCAGGTGCCGCTGGCGAGTGCCAAGGACACTCACGAGCACTTCCGCGTACTGCGCGAGTGGTTGCGCTCCTACAAGCCCGAGGAGCTCTTTACGCCCGAGGGCCAGGTACGCCCCGAGGTGACGGCCTTTATGCCGACCGGCGAGCTGCGCATCGGCGCCAACCCCAATGCAAACGGCGGCAAGGTGCGCCGCGAGCTCGAGCTGCCCGATATTCACGCCCACGAGATTCCCGTCGCCGAGAAGGGCCATGGCTGGGGCTCCACCGAGGCTGCCCGCGTCTTTGGTGAGTACACTGCCGACGTTCTGGCCAAGAACATGGAGGATTTCCGCATCTTCGGTCCCGACGAGACCGCGTCCAACCGCCTGCAGGCAGCCTACAAGGTGACCAAGAAGCAGTGGGACGCCGGCTTCTACGAGGACGATGCCAACGACGAGCTGCTCGCCGGTTCCGGTAAGGTTGTCGAGCAGCTGTCCGAGCACCAGTGCGAGGGCTTCCTCGAGGCCTACGTGCTCACCGGCCGCTCCGGTGTGTGGAGCTCCTACGAGAGCTTTGTCCACGTGGTCGATTCCATGGTCAACCAGCATTGCAAGTGGCTCGAGGCCACCAAACGCGAGATTCCGTGGCGCGCTCCCATCAGTGGCCTCAACATTTTGCTGTCGAGCCATGTCTGGCGCCAGGACCACAACGGCTTCTCGCATCAGGACCCCGGCTTTATCGACCTGCTGCTCAACAAGGCCAACGACACGCACATCGTGAATGCCTACTATCCGGCCGACGCCAACATGGCCCTTGTCGTTGCCGAGCGCGTCTACCAGTCCACCGACTGCGTCAACGCCATCTTCTGCGGCAAGCAGCCTGCTCCGACCTTCCAGACGGTCGACGAGGCCAAGGCGGAGCTCGCCGAGGGCGTTGCGACCTGGGAGTGGGCATCGACCGCCGATTCGCTCGCCGAGGCCGATGTCGTGGTCGCCACCTGCGGCGACGTGCCGACGCTTGAGGCTCTGGCTGCAACCGACATGCTGCGCGAGCTGGGCATCAAGGTATGGTTCGTCAACGTGGTCGATCTGCTCAAGATCCAGAACGTCTGCGAGAACGACCAGGCTCTCAGCGACGAGCGCTGGGCTGAGCTGTTCGGCTGCGGCGAGAAGCCCGTCCTCTTCGCGTTCCACGCTTATGCCGGCACGATTCGCCGTCTGATTTGGAACCGCCCCGGCCACGATGCCTTCCGCGTCCACGGCTACGAGGAGAAAGGCTCCACGACAACGCCGTTCGACATGCTGCGCCTGAACAACATGGACCGCTGGGCACTGGCCGCCGACGTGCTGCGCCTGGTCGACGCCGATAAGTTTGCGGAGCAGATTGATAAGTGGGAGGCATTCCGCACCGAGGCCTTCGAGTTCGCGTGCGATGAGGGCTACGATCACCCGGCCTTTACC
Source organism: uncultured Collinsella sp. (assembly GCA_900542945.1). Taxonomy (GTDB): domain Bacteria; phylum Actinomycetota; class Coriobacteriia; order Coriobacteriales; family Coriobacteriaceae; genus Collinsella. The sequence continues at coordinate 173 of UQPI01000091.1, read as the reverse complement.
GACTGGGTCTGGCCCGACGCAGCAGCTGCAACCGCTGCCGACGGCGCACTCTCCGCAACGCAGCTAACTGCCGGCGACAACGAGTAGGTAGGCATCCGGGACGGTCTCGCGCTGGGGCCTTGCCCGGCGGGGTGGCTTTGTCTGGGGAAGTGGGCTTCGCGAACTTCCCCAGA
>UQPI01000090.1 GCA_900542945.1 uncultured Collinsella sp. | reverse complement strand
AAGCGTCCTAGTGTTCGCTTCTAATAAAGAAGGCCAAGATTCGGGACGCAGTTCATTTGCACCGTCTTGGTGATCCGGGGACAGGTATGTTTGCACCACATTGGCGCAGATTAACCTGTCCCCCTTGCTCTAAATCGGGTATAAAGGCGTGCAGCATATCGAACGAAAGGCAATTCGCATGAATGACTTTATGAAGGGTCGCAACGGCGCCGATGAGCTCACCGTCGTGTTGGGCTTCGCAGGCATTATCATCGCGATAATCGGGTCGATGGCCCGTATCCAGTGGCTCAGCTGGATCGCCATCGCCGTGATCGCGCTCGGCGTGCTGCGCGGTCTGTCCAAAAACATCGACGCGCGCCGCAAGGAGAACGATGCCTTTGTCACGGCGACCGCAAACGTCCCCGGCCTAGGTAAGTTCGTCGCCAGCTTGGGTGGCGGCGCCGCGGCTGCCAACGCCTCGCGCGCGGCCGGCACCAGCAAGGAAGACTTTGAGCGCGCCAAGCGAACGGCCAAGAAGATGTGGAAGGGCCGCAAGACCACGGCCTACCTTAAGTGCCCTAACTGCGGTCAGATGCTGTCCGTCCCCAAGGGCAAAGGCAAGATCCGCGTCACCTGCCCCAAGTGCCATGCCAAGATGGAGACGCGCTCCTAGCCGCCATACCATGGGACAAATAAAAGCCGAGGTCTCGCACTGGGACCTCGGCTTTTTCTAATTATGACAAAAGGATTGCCCCCCTTGTCGCATCGCCATATCGCGCGCTTACGCCACACCGTCGCGGGCCAGCTCCTCAGCCAGCGCTTCGGCAGGCATGGCCATAATCGCGTCGAGCTCGGCGTCCACCTCGGGAATACGCTTCACCTTGAGTTTGCGCACCAGGTTGCCGCGGCACATCACGTGCATTGGCTCACGCAGAGCGCACAGGTCATCGAGCGGGTTCTCGTGCGTCACCAAAATGTCGGCCGCCTTGCCGCACTCGATCGTGCCGGTCTCGCCGCCTAGGCCCAACAGCTCGGCATTGACCTGCGTCGCCGTATGCAGCGCAAAGGCGTTGCTCACGCCCACGTACTTGGCAAAGTAAGCGACTTCGCGCCACATGTCGTACTGGGTCACGAACGGGCAGCTCGAGTCCGTGCCCAGGCCCACCTTAACGCCGGCTTCCAGCGCCGCACGAGCACTCTCGATAATGCCCGAGCACACGATGTCGCCGTTCTTCTTTTGCGTGTCGGTCGAATGGGTCTTTTCCGGATCGAGCAGTACAAACGGCAGCGCCGGACTAATCGTGCAGGTCACGCTCGGCGCGCGTCCCTCGAGCTGTGTTCCCGCGGCGCCGCGGTACAGCTCCAGGATCTCGGGGGTCATCGGGGCACCGTGCTCGATCGTGTCGACCCCGGCCTCAAGCGCGGCCTTCACGCCCTCGGTGCTCTCGACATGGGCCATGACCGGAAGGACAACCTCGTGCGCCGCCTTGCACGCCGCCGCGGCGACACCGACCGGCATGCGCAGCACGCCAGGCTCGCCTACTTCGGTCGCGTCGAACACGCCGCCCGTCACGAACAACTTGATGACATCGGCACCGCGCGCATACAGATCGCGCACCTGTTCGGCCGCCTTGGCGGGGGTATTGGCGACCTGCGCGAACAGCCCCGCACCGTGACCGCCCGGCACCGTGACACCCGTTCCCGGCGCCACCAGACGTGGACCCTGATACTTGCCGGCGTCGATAGCGTTGCGCACGGCAATATCGGCAAACAGCGGGTCACCCGCACCGCGCACCGTGGTCACGCCACTTGCCAACTGTTGCTGGGCACTGCCTTTGAGGATGTGGCGAACGATGGCGCGGCCCACGGGATTGTCGAGCTTCTTCATCAGCGCACCCGCATCGCCCGCCGAAACCGGCTTGCCCGAGCCGCACAGATGCACATGCATATTGATGAGACCCGGCATGAGATACGCCCCTGCCAGGTCGATGACCTCGGCACCCGCCGGCGCCTGCGCGACAGCACTCGGCCCCATCCATGTGATGACACCGCGCTCAACGGCCACGGCCATATCGGGCTGCGGCTCCATATGCTCCGAGCCATCCAAAACGGTCGCATTGATAAACAACGTGGGACGATCAGCAGACGCCATATCGAGCTCCTCCCCCTTAGAAACTTCAACATTTGTCCATTATTACCCAGTTCGGCAGGATTGCTGCGGACATATCGGTTAACGGAGAAAGGAGGAGATGCGGAGAATGGAATGCGTTGCAGCCCCATCCCAGCGACATCCGGGAAATGTCTAGATCTGTAACAGGTGAACCGTCTTTAACCTTCCAAATGTTACAGATCGAGATCTTTCGGCACCGCGTCCAACCTTTGTCTCAATCTGTAACAAGTAGACAGGTTTTCGGCCTCTAGATGTTACAGATCGAGATATTTTAGCGGCAGCCAACCTTCTGTCTCGATCTGTAACAGTTGCGAGGCCAAACGGCCCCTTGTTGTTACAGATCGAGACAAACTCGGCAGGAACAACCACATCCGCGTCAGTTACACCCCTCAGCGCCCATACCACTGCCGCCTCCACTGCTCAGCCAAATCGGCCCACTGCGGAATGCCCGCCAGTCTCATCTTTTCAGCCAGCTTCCCCGGATTCTTGAGCTCATCAAACGTAAACCTCAGCACCTTATGTCCGAGCATCGTCAGATGAGACTCTCGCTGACGTTCTGCCACGAACGGGTCGACCGACTCCCGACCCTCGTCGTTCTGTAAGGCATACTTTCCCTTTCCATCGAGCTCGCCAATCACGCACGTCCCGTCCTCGAGCCTCCAGAAATAATCAACGCGAAACACTTGGCTCGAATCAAGCGGGTCACGAAACTCCACCTGCAACTCTGGCACCGGAAAACCGTATGCAATAAAGAATGCCCGGAACCGAGACTCGCCACCGTTTTCGGACAGCCCGTCCGCATGCGACGCAATCACCTGAGCTCTGCGATATCCGCGTCTGCCCTCGCAATCGGCCTGGAGCCGTTCGCAGAGGTCGTCGCGCGATATGCCCTTCGCCCGCAGCGCAGAATCGGCGATCGCCAGACCATACGAAAACGGCGCACGCAGCAGACAGTCCTTCACCGTGCGCCAAAACGGCGTCACTCGCACGCCGTCGACGCGCTCAAGCGCACCCGCCGCCTGCGGACGCAACAGCCGGCATCCTGCACTCAGCGGCACCGAGCAACCTGTCTTAACAAGAAATCGCGGCCCAAGCAGATCATTTGGCACCTCCAGACCCCACAAAAGTGCCGCGTCGTAACCCCAAAACGCCCAATCGGGATGAAACTCCGCAAGCCCTTTGATGGTCCGCAGCGCTCGCTCCGTCGGCGTCAACGCATCCCAATCATGCTGAAAACAGAACAGGTGCGACTCAGGCTCCGCGATATCGTCGGTTCCCACATGGCGCCGCAGCCACATGAGCTCGGCATTGTCGTGCGTCACAAGCAGCACGCCTAGTTCAGCCGCCTCCGTGAGCCTGGCAAGCATCCTATTCCGCGCCAACGTGTTGCGAGCCGTATGCTTGTGTTTGAGAACGGTATTAGACACTTCCATCACCACCACATCGGACAAATGGACCATTGTCACCGTTGCCTCCGCTGATAAACGTCTTGATCTGTAACAGTTAGACGTTCTCCAGGCCCCTAAACGTTACAGATTTAGACAAACCAGCGGCGCCCAGGTATTCGTCTCGATCTGTAACAGGTAGACCGGTTTTTTGTCCCTAAACGTTACAGATCGAGACATAAAGGCAGAAGGCAAGGCAGGCGACAACCGTCCATCCCCTACCCCCATTCCTGCTCGTAGATATTGAGCGACTTTACGTAACGCCCCTGGGCGCCCATGATGTCGCGGACCAGACGCAAGAAGAAGCTGATGCACGAGGTGTCAAAGCCGTCCTGCAGGTCCTCGGGATGCACCGCACCCGGCCCGTCGACCGCCGTGTCGTTCAGGCGCGCGATGTCATACAGGTAGAGCTGTCCCGCCGTAAGCCAGACATCGTCGCAGGCGAGGCGCACCGCAATCGCGCCGTCGTTCCAATGCTCCTTCCGCACGATATGCGGGTCGTAGACATCAAAGCGATGATCGGTGCGCGTGTCCTTCAGCACGACCATGCCGGACGCAGGATTCTTGTCCAAAATGCCAAAGCGCGAGAAATACTGCGTGTCGCGTACCTGCTCGAGCCGCTTGAGCGAGGCAGGCGAAAGCGATGCCGGCGGCTCGTCAACATATAGCTCGAGCAGCGTTTTGCCATGGCGATAGGGGCGCTCGAAGAGCAGCCAATCGGTAAACGCCATGTTGTAGGCCATGATTTCGTTTTGAGAAGGCCCCTCGCAATAGCTGAGCCACGGGTCGACAATGACCTCGAACTGTTCGCGCGCCGGCTCCAGGAATTGAAACTTCCGCAGCATCCAAAAGTGAGCCATGTCGGCAATATCGTTGCCGACGGCTTCAGCCAGCTCTGCTCGGTCAAAAGCGTGGTCAGTCATGGCATCCTCCTCAAACTGATGGACCTCAATTTGAGCTTACGAGGAGGGTGGGCAGCCACGACCAGCGCGGGCAAAATAGGCCTCCGGCTGCAAACCAGATGCTGACCAAACACTTGACGAAAAGCTTGACCGAAAATGCGCGCCGCAACAAAACCGCAGGTAAACATCGACGGCCAACCCGCCCTTTTGAGCCAGATGCCCGCAGCCACCACAGAAACAACAGGTGACCACAGCCCAAGAAGTCGACAAATGAACACCCGCACGTCGACAAACGAGCAAACTGCTCGCAAATCCGCAAGGAGCGTCCCCGAATGCCGGCACAAAAGGAACGTCCCTAACTGTCGGCACTTAGGGACGTTCCTTTTGTGCCGGCAGTTAGGGACAGCCCTTGCCGATTCGATTGTTGAGTATCTCCGTGACTACTTTACAGCTCCAGCGCCTCGGCGACTTCGGCTGCGCAGGCCAGGGCATCGGCCATGGCACTCACCACGAGCGAGCTGCCGTTGCGGGCATCACCCGCCACATACACCGGCGCGGCATCCGCAGCAACGCCCTCCGTGCGAGCCGCGAGATGCGAGCCCTCGGCAGCCATCACCGGCAGCGGAC
>UQPI01000089.1 GCA_900542945.1 uncultured Collinsella sp. | reverse complement strand
CAGCGGGCCTGTTCCCGAAGTACACCGTTGAATCGCACAGAGGGGAGGAATGCGAATCAAACTCAACAGGGCAGGCTTTTTCATCGCCTATTGCCTGCTCCGTTGCTGAAAACAATATAGTTCACCGTGGTTTACTTTGCTGCGACAAACCGCGCCGCCATACCTTCTCCATAAGTTAACCTCGGTAAACCTGCCAAAACCACCACAAAGGGGACAGGCACCTTTGTGGTGGTTTAAGCCACGGCAGAGCCGCTAGAGCCCTGCAGGCCAGCGACAGGCGGCCAAGTCGACGTGCATGTCGTCCTTAAACGCCACACCCTCCCCTAGCAAAAGCTCACGTTGAGCATCGGGACCGCCAAAAGCAAAACCCTCGCATATGTGCCCGTCGGCAAACACCACGCGGTGACAGGGAATCTCGCCGGGGCGAGGATTACTATGCAGGGCATACCCCACGTACCGCGCACTTCGTGGACGACCGGCAAGCAGAGCCACCTGACCATACGTGGCGACCATCCCCTCGGGGATTTGCTCGACCACCTCGTACACCCGCTCAAAAAAGCCCTCAGACGCCATTGCTCGCTCCCTTCCACCCGGAATAGCATAAACCACCACAAAGGTGCCTGTCCCCTTTGTGGTGGTTTTGGCAGGTGGGCTAGTTAACGGGCTGGAAGAAGGCCACGGCTACGGCGCCGGGGCCTACATGGGTGCCGATGGTGGCACCGATGGTGTGAACGGGCAGTTCGCCCTCGGTGTGGCCAGCCCACAGTGCCGCGCTGTCCTCGATATACTTCTTGAGCACCGCATCCGAAAGGCCCGTATAGCCGAGCGCCAGCGGCATGGAAAAGTCGATGCCGCCCGCTTTTTCGACCTTTTGGTTCAGCAGGTTGCGGCCGTTCTTGGAACCACGCGCCTTGCCCAGCTGCACGATCAGACCGTCCTCGGCAGCCACAACGGGCTTTACGTTGAGCAGCGTGCCCACGGCGCCGGCAGCAGCAGACAGGCGACCGCCGCGCACCAGGTACTCCAGCGTCTCGAGCAGACCAATAACCACCACGCGGTCACGGACGGCCTCGACAGCCGCCGCGATCTGGGCCGCGCCCTGGCCCTCGTCCACTAGGCGCAGGGCATACTCGACCAGCACGCGCTCACCCAGGGTAACGTTATTGCTATCAACCACATACACGTCGCCGCCCGGCGCCTCGGCAAGTGCGGTACGGGCGCTCTGATTGGTCCCCGAAAGTTTGGCACCCACGGTAATAATCACCGCCTCGTCGCCGGCCTCACGTGCTTCGGCAATCGCCTGCGAAAACGCGTACGGGTTGACCTGGCCGGTCTTGGGCAGCTCGTCGCGCTCCACAAGCATCTCGTAAAAGCGCTGGTGATCGATGTCGACGCCATCCATATACACATCGGTGCCAAAGGTGACGGACAGCGGCAGAACACGCAGAGCGGGGTGCTCCGCCGGCGACATATCGCTGGCGGAATCGGTAATAATGCGGACGGACATAGCGAATCCTTTCTTGCGCAGGTCTCGCGCAGGGAATTTTGACAGCAATGTCCCGGCACGGCGTACGCGCTCAAACGGGACGATGCAGTTTTTAATGGGAAGCAAATGCCTTGGCGGCCTTAGATCTCACGCAGGGTGTTGAGAATCGTACGCAGCGACGCATACATCTGCTCGCGCTGCTCCACACCCATAGCCTTACCGGTGGTGTCGAGCACCTCGCGAATGATGCGATCGGCCTCGCTCATGCTCTCGCCGCCCAGGGCAGTCAGGCGCACCGGAGCACGATACTTGACGGCCGCATCACCCGAGTCGTCAACCTCGACGTAGCCGCCCTCCTCCAGATGTGCCAGTGTGCGCGAAACGGCGGCACGGGTAACGCCGGCCATGCGGGCGAGGTCGGCGCCAGTCAGGCCGTCCTTGCTGCGCTCAAGATAGTACAGGCACATAACGTCGGAGCCCTTGAGGCCCAGCCTTGCGCCTTCGGACGTCTTGATACGCTGGATCTCCTTGTAGAGCCCGCTGATCAGTCCGACAAAGTCCTCGAAACGTGTCTCGTCGTTCTGCTGCATGGGAGACGACCGCCTTTCGCTTGCATAATGCTTACGGGTAAACATCTTAGCCGCACAAGGCAACACCCATACCCAAATATCCCATTTGTTAACCCATCAACATAAAAACCACTACAAAGGGGACAGGCACCTTTGTAGTGGTTTTGACCGGCGAACATGATCCGCAGGCGTCGCTACAGTTCCACGCAGGGATTGTCGCGGGTCACAAGCGTCTTAACGACAACCGTCGCTCCCAGATAGCGCTCGAGCAACTCGGCGAGACGATCAACGGCAGCCTGGCAATCCCCCATCCGCTCGGGCTCCACGCACTCAATCGCCAGGAATGCATCGGCCGAATCGTCGGACAGCGCCGTGCGAACGCCATCGCGCCAGTTCCAGCAGCGGCATACGGCGCCCGCATCATCGATGTAGGCGAGCTCGCCGGGCAGCGTCGGGTCATCTGTTTCCTCGCCAAGTGGCAGGAACGCATCGCCGCCGTCAGTCACCTTCAAGCGAAGATCCCCCTCAATCGCATGCAGGTCCTCGCCGCCAACGGGCAGCGCGTAGGTCAGCGACACCGTGTTGTAGATATCCACCGCGGGCGTAATGTGGCCCACCGGTTTGCCCTTGAGCACGCGCTTGAGCAGGTTCTCAATTGAGCAACGCGCGCCCTTTTTGGTCTTGAACAGCCGATAAGCCTCGCGCCATGCCTTGACCGGTGCGTTCTCGCTGATAGTATCGCTGGTCAGATGACGCTCCGCGTCGATATTGGCGCGGTCGAGCAACGCCGCAATCGCGTCCACGTCCTCTTGAGGAATCTGAGCCGCGGGCTTCATGCCCTTTACGACCACAACACCGACAGCCGCCTGCGGAAATAGCTCCCAAAACGAATCCTCGGCAATAAAGCTCTTCATGCGCTCTCCCTTCATCGTGCGCGCCCGAGCGAGGGCGCCTAAACAAAAAGCGCCCTTACGACGGCCACCTTCAAAGTCCTACGGTGCCGCCACAAGAGCGCTTACGCTGCCCCCATCCGGAGAAGGGGGCAATATGTCAGGCGTATTGTAACCCGAGTCATCCGCGCGAGTAAAACCACCACAAAGGTGCCTGTCCCCTTTATGGTGGTTTTGGGTCTGGGGCGACGCTAGTGGCGGAGCCCCAGCAGCCCACGGCCGCGATGACGGGCCTCGGCGGACAACTGGGCGTGCGGGCCGGCGGCCTTGACGGACTCGGGCAGGTGCGAGTACTTCTTCTCGAAGTTCTCCTCGAACATCACCGCCAGGTTGTGCGCAGCCTCGTCGTAGCGCGCGGTGCTCTGCCAGTACTGGCGCGGCACCAGGATGCCGTCGGGCACACCGTGGCACGTGGTGGGAATGTCGACGTTAAAGATATCGTCGTGCACGAACTCGCTGTCCTCGATGGTACCGTCGAGGGCGCGGGCCACCAGGGCGCGCGTGTAGGCAAGCTCGATACGATGGCCCACGCCATAACCGCCGCCAATCCAGCCGGTGTTGACCAGATAGACGCGGGTGCGGCCGTCGGCGATACGCTCGCCGAGCATCTTGGCGTAGACCATAGGGTCGAGCGGCATAAACGGCTCTCCGAACAGCGAGGAGAACGTGGGCGTGGGCTCGGTGACGCCGACCTCGGTGCCGGGGATCTTAGCCGTAAAGCCCGTCACAAAGTGATACATGGCGGCGTCGGCCGTCAGGCGTGAGATGGGCGGCAACACGCCAAAGGCGTCGCAGGTCAGGAACAGTACGACGCTTGGAGTGGTGCCCATGCCCTTGGTCCACGCGTTGGGAATGTGCTCCACAGGGTATGCCACGCGTGTGTTGTGCGTGATCGAGATGTCGTCGTAGTTGGGCTTGCGGTTCTCGTCGAGCACCACGTTTTCGCAGATCGCGCCAAAGCGGACAGCGTTGAAGATTTCGGGCTCGTGGAACGCGTCCAAGCCCTCGCATTTGGCGTAGCAGCCACCCTCGATGTTGAAGATGCCCATGTCGGACCAACCGTGCTCGTCGTCGCCGATCAGTAGGCGCGTGGGGTTGGCCGAAAGCGTGGTCTTGCCGGTGCCGGACAGGCCAAAGAACACGGCGGTCTCGTGCGTGACGGGATCCATGCTGGCCGAGCAGTGCATGGGCAGCACGTCGTCCTCGACGGGCAGCAGGTAGTTCATGACGCTAAAGATCGACTTTTTGATCTCACCGGAGTAGCCGGTGCCGGCGACCAGAATCACGCGTTCCTGGAAGTTGATGACCACGGCGGCGCTGGAGTTGAGCCCCTTAATGGTGGGATCGCACTGGTAGCCGGGAGCGGCGAGCACACAGAAGTCGGGCTCACCGGTGCGTGCGATTTCGCGGGCGAGCGGGCGGGCGAGCATCTGCTTAATAAAGAGTGCCTGGCTGGCACGCTCACAGGCGACGAGCAGGCGGCGCGTGTGGTTGCGGTCGGCGCCCGCCATGCCGCGGGTAACGAACACATCGCGTTCGTTGAGGTAGTCGACGATGCCGGCCTTGATGGTCTCATAGCTCTCGACGGACAGCGAGCGGTTGACCGCGCCCCAGGCGATCTTGTCGTGCACGTCGGGCGTGTCGACGATAAAGCGGTCGTTGGGCGAGCGTCCGGTACGCTCCCCCGTCTCGATCACCAGTGCGCCGTTGGAGGCCATGCGGCCTTCGTTGCGGCGGATGGCGTGCTCGACGAGTTCTGCTGCCGGCAGGTCAACCAGCAGGCGGGGCTGGTTCTCGGCGGGATCTTCGACCAGCGTAATGCCAAAGTTGGACAGAACTTCTGCAGGGGTAACACCTGGCATGGGGCCTCCTTTAAAAACGCGACACGTGGACGCGGCGCGCACTTTACTCACGTAAAGCCCGTTGTACCCGATATGCAGAAACGTTTTTGCGGCAACGGCGAAGCGCCCGCCCAACGGTCAAAAATCGCACGCAAGCGGCCTAGTCATGGACGTTCTTAAACGACTAGTCGTTGGAGACACTCATGAACAGGCAACAGCCAAGGAGTGTCCGCAGATGCCGGCACTTAGGAACGTTCCCAAAGTGCCGGCACAGACGATATGAGCAGGACATAAAAACATTGAGAGCCCCTGCTGCAT
>UQPI01000088.1 GCA_900542945.1 uncultured Collinsella sp. | reverse complement strand
TTGACGGCGGTGGACATGGACAGGCCGAGCTCGTCCAGGATGGCCGTGGCCTCCCTCTTGACCTCCGGGTCGATGCGGATCGTCGTGGCCGGTATGTTCGACGGCATGGCCTCACCCCTCCTCGTGTATCGCGGTGCGACCATTCTACCGCCTCTATGCGGCGGGCGCGGCCCGGTAGTCCATGTAGGGCGGCTCCACGTTGAACATGTCGCGGACGCGGCTCCTGCAGACGCCGTGCGCGAGCTGCCGCGCGACCGTGCGCTCGGCGGCGCCGGAGTCGGTCGCCATGAAGGTCCGGCACCACCTGAACCAGGCGAGGTAGGCATCGAGGTGCTTCGTCGACACGCCCCGGAACGGCTCCATGAAGGCGCCGAGGAGCGAGTGGACGGCGTTGACCCGGTTGATGGTTCCCCCGGAGCGGTCCTTGGGGTCGTAGGCCGCGTGCGCGGCGACCTCGAGCTCGGCGAGGACGCCGACGTAGGCGGCCGCCCTGTCGGTCGCGACGACCGACAGGGCGGCCGCGATGCGGCCCCTCAGCGCGCCCATGGCGCGCCCCCTCGACAGGGCGCCCCGCCCCGTGACCTCGAGGAACGTCTCGTTCGAGTCGTTCACGCCGGTCATGACGCAGATCCGCTCGCGCGACAGCCCGCGCCTGTGCACCTGCTTGCCGCGGTGCCGGGAGGGGCGCGGCATCGTGAACGACCCCTTCGCGTGGTTGCCCTTGAACGACTCGGGGAAGTAGGTCTCGTCGAGCTCGCAGCCGCAGCCCCGCTCGACCCTGAACGAGGGGGAGTAGGCCGAGAGGCACTCGATCAGCCTGTGGCGCATGGTGTAAGCGGTCTTGAGGCAGACGCGGCAGCGCCTCGCGCACTCGCGCAGGGGCAGCATGAGCACGAAGCACTCGGCGTAGGCCATCCAGGTCTCCTTCGGGAGCCTGCTCGTCCCCAGGATGCGCTCGCTGCCCATGCCGAAGGTCCTGCCGCAGCCCCGGCAGAGGTAGCGCTGCTCGCCGTTCTTCGATTTGCCCTTCTTTACGACCGCGACGGACCCGCAGCGCGGGCAGCGTCCGATTTCGTAGGCGGAGCCGGCCGCGTCGTCGAACGCCGCCGCGCGGATCACGTCCCTGACGGACTCGATAGCGCGGCGGCGCTCGGTCTTGCTGAGGTTCGCCATGTCCTTCTTGAAGTTGAGGACCAGGTCTTCGGCGTTCATGCTGCCCCCATCATCGCGGTCTACGGGGTCAACGATATGGCACCGTGGGGACACATGTATGTCAATCCTGGTCTAACAGAGCCTTTTTTAATCCCCGTCCCAGAAAAATCATCGACGAACGCACTACTTTGCGCTGGTAAGAACACCGGTGGTGTCGAAGGCCGGGGTGAAGCTCTCGTCTACCGCGCCGCCCTCTTGCCAGAACATCGTCGTAAAGCCCAGGTCGTCGGCATGGTCGAGCACTTGCTCGTACTCCTCGCGCGTCACGGCGCGCGCCAGGTCGCCGCCTTGTTCGCGCATGAGGGCATTGGGCGTGTACTGGTTCATGACCGAGATCGGCACGTCGCCCACCGTCTGCCACACCAGGTCCAACACGCGGCACGAATCGTCCGCATGCCCCGGCAGCACCAGATGACGCACGATTATGCCGCGCCTCATGAGCCCGTCCTCGTCTACCAGCTCTCCCCCGCGGCGCTCAATCTCGCGCGCCATCTGGGCCAGACCCGACACGGCCACGCGCGGGTAGTCCTTAATATGAGAAAGCGACTGCGCAAGCCCGGCATCGGCATATTTAAAGTCCGTAAGCCACACGTCGACCAGGTCGCCCAGCGCTGCCACGGCACTCGCGCGCTCGTAACCACTCGTGTTGTAGACAATTGGGATGACCAACCCGCGCGTCCGTGCCGCGGCAATCGCGGCAGGCAACAGGTGCGCATAGTGCGTCGCCGTCACCAGGTTGATGTTATTGGCGCCCTGGTCCTGCAGTTCCAGCATAATCTCGACCAGGCGCTCAGGTAGAATCTCAAGGCCAAAATTGCCGGTCGAGATCTCGTGGTTCTGACAATAGACGCATTTGAGCGAGCAGCCGCTAAAGAAGATCGTGCCCGAACCGGCCTCGCCCGAGATAGGCGGCTCCTCCCACATATGAAGCGCCGCGCGGGCCACCCTGAGCATGTCGTTAGCACCGCATACGCCGCGCGCGCCCTCATCGCGCGCCGCACCGCAACGGCGCGGACACAAATGGCAGGCGGGCGAAAAAAGTTCGGTCAACGACGTCGGCATAAAAACATGCTCCAAAACAACGATTCAGCAGCTCAAACGTAAAGGGCCAGGCCGCGTAGACGGCTCCGTCCCTAAGGCGCCGTAATCGTCCGACACGATTTTTGTAATGTCAAGACTGGAATCGATAAAGTGCCGCTTTATGATGTAGGTATTCCGCCCCCCGCGGAGCAACTGGGTGAACCGTCGCGTTTATTTAGGGAGCCCACACAGTCGTACTCAGTACAGGTATCCTTCGTTGTTAAGGACGCTGGAACGGTCGATGAGGGCACCCACCTGTTTTAGGTGGGTTCATTTTCGTAACGTGGGGGGTGGTTTTCTTTTGCCGAAAATCGCCATTACAGTCCATATGGATCCCCACCGGCATCCCAACAATCCATCGACAATACCCTAATATCTGGTAAGCGAGTGATTATCGCTGCGTGCAATTCCATGCACCCCCCTTGGTCGAGTATCATGGTTCGGCTTTGCCCTTTGCGCTTAGCAACCTTTGACCTTTTCCTTCGACGCTTGGCGGTTTTTAGATTCATGGCTTCATCCCCGAGCTACATACCGTACCTATGCGTGGCAGCGGCGGCCTTTATCACGACCTTCCTCACGGTGCCCCTGGTCAAGCGCTTGGCAATTAAGCTCGACGCCGTCGACTATCCTTCTAAGCGCCGCATCAACACCAAGCCCATCCCGCGTTTGGGCGGAACGGCGGTGTTTTTGGGCCTGGTCGTTGCCTGTATTGTGCAAATCCTAGGCACCTGGTACCTGGGTTGGCCGCCCGTTTTGGTGCCCCACCCCCGTCTGCACATCAGCTACCCCATACTTGCGCTTTCTTTTACCGTCATCTTTGCGACCGGCGCTATCGACGACGTCTTCCAGCTCAAGCCCAAGCAAAAGCTAGCCGGACAGGTCCTCGCCGCGCTTATCGCCTGTATCGGCGGCCTGCGGATCGGCGTCATCGTCAACCCGTTTGCCCCCGGCGAGATCATGCTCGGATGGCTCGCCTACCCCATCACCGTGATCTATCTGGTGGCATTCACCAACATCATTAACCTCATCGACGGCCTCGACGGCTTGGCCACGGGCATCTGCGGCATCGCGTCGTTCACCATGTTTTCGATGGCCGTTCTCTCGGGCCGCATCGACGCCGCCGCGCTCTCCATTGCGCTCTTTGGCGCTTGCCTGGCCTTTTTGCGCTACAACTTCAACCCCGCAAGCATCTTCTTGGGCGACTCGGGGTCGTTGCTTCTGGGCTTTGCACTGGGCTCCATCTCGCTGCTCAACGTGAGCCGCACCGCCGCGCTCACCTCGCTTATCATCCCGCTCATCGTTGCCGGCGTGCCCATCATCGACACGTTTAGCGCCATCGTGCGCCGCAAGCGCGCCCACATTAGCATCGGGCAGGCCGACAAGGGCCACATCCACCACCGCCTGATCCAAGAGGGCTACAACCAAAAGCAGGCAGTGCTCCTCATCTACGCCTGGTGCATCATGCTTTCGGCCGGCGCCGCCGCGATTAACCAGGTCGAGGTGCCCATGCGCGTGCTCATCTTTACCGTACTCGCCATTGGCTCGGCGGCCTTTGCCAAGCACCTGCACCTGTTTGAGCCCGTGCTGCGCCACCATTACAACAAGCGCACGCACGAGGACGAGCTCGTCACCCCCGACGATCCCGCCTTTAAGCAGGAGGAGCAGGCGGCAGAAGAACGCAGGGAGGAGCGCCACCACAGGCGCTAGGGTAAGCTGCCGAGGATGCGCCCAGGCGCCGCCGGCCAAACGCGCAGCCACGCCGCGCCCATCGCACATGCCGCCGCTCTCCCGCCCCTCGCGTACTTACGCCCCGACCCTCCAATAAACGCGTTATCATCTTGACCCATGAACATACGTTAGGAGCAATCATGCCAAACGAGAACAGCTACGAAGTCGCGCTGCAAAAGAGCAACGCCATTCGCGAGGGCCTGGCCAAAACGCCCGAGAAGTTCACCATGCTCACCGGCGACCGCCCCACCGGCCGTCTGCACCTGGGTCACTACTTCGGCACCCTCGAGGGCCGTGTTGAGCTGCAGAACATGGGCGCCAAGACCAACGTGCTCATCGCCGACTACCAAGTCATCACTGACCGCGATACGACCAAGCACATCCAGGACAACGTGTACAACATGGTCATGGACTACCTTGCCTGCGGCATCGACCCCGACAAGACCATGATCTACGCGCACTCCGCCGTACCCGCCGCAAACCAGCTCATGCTGCCGTTCCTGTCGCTGGTCTCCGAGGCCGAGCTGGCGCGCAACCCCACGGTCAAGGCCGAGATGGAGGCCTCGGGCCACGAGCTCACCGGCCTTCTGCTCACCTACCCGGTGCACCAGGCCTGCGACATCCTGTTCTGCAAGGGCAATGTGGTGCCCGTCGGTCGCGACCAGCTGCCGCACATCGAGCTCACCCGCACCATCGCCCGCCGCTTTAACAACCGTTACGGCAAGGTGTTCCCCGAGGTCGACGCGCTGCTGTCCGAGACCCCGCTGCTGCCCGGCCTGGACGGGCGCAAGATGAGCAAGAGCTACGGCAACGCCATTAACATCTCGATGACCGCCGAGGAGACGGCCAAGCGCATCAAGAAGAGCCAGACCGACTCCGAGCGCATGATCACGTTCGATCCCGAGAACCGCCCCGGCGTGTCCGGCCTGCTTTCAACCGCCGCCATCTGCACCGGCCGTTCCGAGGTCGAGATTGCCGAGGAGATTGGCATGGGCGGCTCCGGCCAGCTCAAGAAGTACGTGACCGAGGCCGTCAACGAGTACTTCGCGCCGATCCGCGAGCGTCGTCAGCGCTATGAGAACGATCTGGACTATGTGAAGGACGTGCTGCACGAGGGCAACCGTCGCGCCAACGAGATTGCCGAGCAGACCCTGGCCGAAGTTCAGGACGCCATGGGCATGGTGTACTAGGCAAAGCGCCTTCGCACAACATAGACGGTGAGGCTGAATCCTCACCGAAACAGGAACAGGCCCGCT
>UQPI01000087.1 GCA_900542945.1 uncultured Collinsella sp. | reverse complement strand
ACCTGATATCGCTCGGATTGAGCAGCTCATCCAGACTCACACCATAGAGCTTGGCGAGCGAAATCAGGTTCTCGGTATCGGGCGAGCTCTCCGCGCGCTCCCATTTGCTGACCGCTTGGCGCGACAGTCCCAGCTTTCGTGCCAGCCCTTCTTGACTAAAGCCTTTGCTGCGGCGAAGGTCGGCGAGCCGCTGCGCAGTTTCTACATTCATGGTTCCTCCTATGTGATGCCAGCCGTGCCGCCGGACCGTTTTTGTTCTTAAGGCGCCTTGCACAGTTAAAAATCTATCCGCCACCGCCAAAAGCACGCCACCTATTCTAGTGAGATTTTTGACAACCGGCGGTTGCGAGTGCATATGAGCTGCGGAAATGTGTCCAAACAAAGCAATGACCCGTAGCTTGGTTGTCCCCGTTGCGGCGTTAACGGTAGTATGGTCGTACTGTTTATTCCGCACCGCCAACGAAGGGAGTTCCGCGCCGTGAACCGCGATTTCGCCTCGTCGCTCATCCAGCTCAACAACACGTTCTATCGCGAGCACTCCGCCTCCTTCTCCGATACGCGCCAGGCCCCGTGGCCCGGCTGGGTGCGCACCATGGACATCGCGCTCGAACAGCTCGATGTCGCCACGATTGAGCATCCCGTCCGCGTCTTCGATCTTGCCTGCGGCAATATGCGATTCGAGAACTTTGCCGCCGGCGGCGCACTTGCCGCCAAGGGCGTCGACGGCGCAAACCCCTCGGCAGATGCCAGCTGCCCGTTTGAGTTCTACGGCGTCGACTCGTGCCAAGACCTGGCCATCGATGCACATGGCCACGCGCTGCGCATTCCCAACCTGCACTTCCAGGAACTCGATGTGCTCGATGCCCTCATGAAGCTCAACCCCGCCGAGACACCCGATGTGCTTTTCGACGCCCCGCTCGCCGAAATATCGGTCTGTTTTGGCTTTATGCACCACGTGCCGTCATGCGAGTACCGCGTACGCGTGCTCGACGCCCTGGTGCGTCAGACACGCCCGGGCGGCATCATCGCCATCAGCTTTTGGGAGTTTATGAACGACGAGCGCATGGCGCGCAAGGCCGTTCGAGCCGAAGCCCGCGCCGAGCTCACCCCACCGTTTGAGGGTTACGATTCCGCGCAGTTTGAAGCCGGCGACCACCTCATTGGCTGGCAAAACGACCGCCACGCCTACCGCTATTGCCATCACTTTGACGATCAGCAGATCACCGATCTGGTGCGTGGCGTCCGTACGTTCTACAAGAGCGGCGAGGTCCCCGTGCGCGAGCTTGAGCGCTTCCATGCCGACGGTCGCAGCGGCGATCTCAACCGCTATGTGATTCTCAAGCGCCTGTAGGCATCGACAACTCCGCCGAGCCGCATCGCATCTTTTGGGCAAGCTATGCCCGCCCTTTTCAACCCATTGACGGAACGCGTAGCTATGCGTTCCATACTTATGACCAAGGAGCCTCATGGGAGCCGTCCACGTTCGCACGCCTAAGAACTTTGTGCTCGAGGAGCGCCTGGAGCGCTACGCCGATGCGATTGAGACGAACCCCGAGGCCTATGCCGGAGATTGGCGCAAGGCCTGCGCGCCAGTTGGCAGCAAGCTCTTCGAGCACCTTCACCTGGATCTTGGCTGTGGCAAGGGAACGTACCTTGTAGAGCGCGCAGTCCGCGAGCCAAACACCCTCTTTATCGGTATGGACCAGGAGCCCATCTGCATCGCCTATGCCGCGCAGAAAATCTGCGAGCAGGAGCTGCCCAATGCGCTTGTGCTGCCCCGAGGCGCTGCATCGCTGCCGCAGCTGTTTGCCGCAGGCGAGCTCGATGCCATCACCATCAACTTTCCCACGCCGCAGCCCAAGGCCAAGTACGCCAAAAAACGACTCGTCCATGTCGAGCATTTGATGCTCTACCGCCCGCTCTTTGCAGCCGGCGCCACCGTCACACTGCGAACCGACAGCAAGCCATTGCGCGACTACGCCCTGGGGCAGTTTGCCGCGGCAGGCTACGACACACTTTGGACAAGTGACGACGTTCGCCGCGACCATCCCGAGCATCCCGAGACCGAGTATGAGTGCCGCACGCGCGAGATGGGCGCCGCCGTCTATGGCATTTGCGCCACACCCGGCGAGAAGCCTACCGAAGAGCAACTCGTAGCAGGCCGAGCGCAGGAGCAAAGCCTTGCCTGCTACCTGCCCGATAACCTCGATGAGCTCACCTATGTACCCCTGGGCATGGAAGAAGCCGTCGAGAACTTTAAGAACCGCGCCCGCAAGGGCAAGAAGCGCCTACCGCAGGAGTCCTAGGGGCTTCTGATGGTCGCGACGTCGGCAAACAAGCGCGAATAGGCGCCAACGAACGACCCTCGAGCCTAAGTGAGTAGACTTTTTCGCAATGGCCACGCACAACCCGCATAACGAAAACTAAAACCGCAGGTAGAGCCCTTGCACAAAAGCCATGTGCTCGCGATATTGCAAAAAGTCTACTCACTTAGCTGGCAGCTGCACCAAACGGCTGGGCAGAACGCCCATTTCCTGCATTTTCTCGCGCGCTGGCACCCCGCGCCGCCGCTACGCCATAATAGTTGGCGGACAAACGCGAGAGAAAGCAAACCACATGGCACAGACCACGACAGATACTTCCGCCAGCACCGTTTCCGGCGCCGGCGCCGCCAGCTCATTCTCGGGCGGCACGGGAACCGAAGCCGAGTTTGGCTCGCTCGGTGCGCTCTCCCCCACCTGGTGGGAGCCCGAGGATGGCAGTGAGCCCGAACCGTGGCTCACGCCCGATCAGGCCTTCGAACGTTTCTTTGAATGGACGAGCGACCGCGGCATTGAGCTGTGGGACCACCAAGAAGAAGCCCTCATGGACCTGGCTGCCGGCGATCACGTCATTTTGGGAACACCGACCGGATCGGGTAAATCGCTCGTCGCGCTGGGCATGCTCTTTATGGGCATGGCGCAGGGCAAGCGCTGCTACTACACGGCTCCTATCAAGGCTCTGGTCAGTGAGAAGTTTTTCGACCTTGTGCAGGTGCTCGGCCGCGATAACGTCGGTATGATCACCGGCGACACGCATATCAATACCAAGGCGCCCGTCATCTGCTGCACGGCAGAGATCCTTGCCAACGACGCGCTGCGCGAGGGCGAAGATGCCGATGTTGGCTGCGTCGCCATGGACGAGTTCCACTACTTTGCCGACCCCGATCGCGGTTGGGCCTGGCAGGTGCCGCTGCTCACCCTGCCTCACACGCAATTCATGCTCATGAGCGCCACGCTCGGCGATGTCACCGCAATCGCCGCCTCGCTCGAGCAACACACCGGCGCTACCTGCGACTTGGTCGTCGATGCCCCACGCCCCGTGCCGTTGAGCTACGACTACGTGACGACCTCGCTCGAAGGCACCGTCGAGCTCGCGATGCGCCACGGCGAGGCCCCGCTCTACATCGTGCACTTTAGCCAGGATGCCGCACTTGCGACGGCGCAATCCCTCGCCAACTTTGGCATTGCCAGCAAGGAGCAGCGCGAGGCCATCAAGGAGGCGGCCAAGGGCACGAGCTTCTCGACGGCCTTCGGCAAGATCCTCAAGCGTTTGCTCGGCTGCGGCGTCGGCGTGCACCACGCCGGTATGCTGCCGCGCTATCGTCTACTGGTCGAACGCTTGGCGCAGCAGGGCCTGCTACCCGTCATTTGCGGCACCGACACACTCGGCGTCGGCATCAACGTGCCCATCCACACCGTGGTCCTCACCGCGCTCACCAAGTTCGACGGCTATAAGATGCGTCGCCTGCGCGCCCGCGAGTTCCATCAGATTGCCGGTCGCGCCGGCCGTTCGGGCTTCGATACCGAGGGCATGGTCATTGCCGAGGCCCCGGAGCACGAGATCGAGAACGCCAAGCTCATGGCCAAGGCGGGCGACGACCCCAAGAAGCTCCGCAAGATTAAAAAGAAGAAGGCCCCCGAGGGCTTTGTCACCTGGAACAAGCAGACCTTTGAGCGCCTGATCGAGACGCAGCCCGAGACGCTCAAGCCGCGCCTTCGCATCACACACTCCATGGTGATTAGCGTGGTCGAGCAGGGCGGTGATGCCCGCGCCCGCGTGCACGACCTCATCGAGACAAGCCTGCAGACCCCCGAGGAAAAAGCCAAGCTCGAGGTTCGTGCCGACGAGATCTTCGCCACGCTCATCGATTCCGGCGTCGTCGTTCGCACCGAGGTGCCACTCACGCCCGACGCCCCGACTGACGCCGCACCAGACATCGACTATGCACTGACGGTCGACCTGCCCGAGGACTTTGCGCTCGACCAGCCGCTCTCGCCGTTTTTGCTTGCCGCGCTGGAGCTACTCGACCCCGAGAGTGAGACCTATACCATGGATCTCATCTCGATGGTCGAGGCTACGCTCGAGGATCCCAAGCAGGTATTGCGCGCACAGGAGCGCGCCGCGCGCGACCGCGCGATGGCCGAAATGAAGGCTGACGGCGTCGAATATGAGGAACGCCTGGAGCGCATCCAGGATGTCACCTACGAAAAGCCGCTCGAGGACTTGCTCGATGCCGCCTTCGACAAGTACTGCCAGGAAGTACCTTGGGCCAACGACTACCAGCTCTCGCCCAAGAGCGTCCTGCGCGACATGCTGGAGAGCGCGAGCGACTTTAAGGGCTATATCCAAAAGCTCGGCATCGCCCGCTCCGAGGGCATTCTGCTGCGCTACCTAGCCGAGGCCTACCGTTCGCTCGACCGCACCGTGCCCATCGAGAAGCGCGACGAGCTCCTGCGCGACATTATCTCATGGCTCGGCTTTGTGGTGCGCTCGGTCGACTCGAGCCTGGTGGACGAGTGGGAGAACGCCGGCAACCCGGCAGCACTCGACGCCGCACCGCCGCAGGGCATCGACGAGGTCGTGGCAGACCGCCGTGGCTGCACCCTGCTGGTGCGCAACGCACTCTTCCGCCGCGTGACCCTTGCCGCCCGCGAGCATGTTCGCGACCTGGGCGAACTCGACGACGACTGGGGCATGAGCGAGATTCGCTGGCAAAAGGCGCTCGATGCCTACCATGAGCAGCACGAGGAAATCCTCACCGACGGAGACGCCCGCAGCGCCGCGATGTTTTCCATCGATGAGTCCGACGAGAAGACCGCGCACGTATGGCACGTGCACCAGATCTTTGCCGACGAGGATGGCGACCACGACTTTGGCATCATGGGCGATGTCGATCTGGACGCCACGCAAGACGGCGGCGAGGTCATCTTCAAAAACTACCGCGTCGGCTTTATCGAGGACCTGCTCGAAGACTAGCCGGGCGCAATGGGACGAAACGAAGCGGGGCCGCTGG
>UQPI01000086.1 GCA_900542945.1 uncultured Collinsella sp. | reverse complement strand
AAAGGAACGCCATGGATACTACCGATAGCGCCTATGGCGACAAACTCATTCGTCTTGACACGTTCGACACCGCCGTGGCGGTCGACCCCAGCGCCAAGGACGACGCCAAGCGTCGGTTTATGACGCTTATTCTCCAGACGGCCCACCGCGACAACGGCAACATCGGGCACGTGCTGCGCGCGACCAACACGAGCGGCGAGGTCTTTGCCGTCAAGCTACTCAAGGACAACGCCATCCTTTCCCCCGCTGCCCCCGACCGCTCCGCCGAGCAATCAGCCGCGCACCTGGCCAACACCGCCGCGCTGTTCGAGGAGTACCGTCATCTGTGTACCGTCTCGCACCTGCGCGGATTTCCGCGTGTCTATGGCTATGGATCGTGCGAGGACGACCCGCTCATCCTCATGGAGTGGGTCGAGGGCACCTCGCTCAAGCAGGCGCTGCCCCTGCTTCCACACGATGCCTCGGGTGGGCTGACCACCCAGATGGTGGCCGCCGTTGGAAACGCCGTGCTTCGCGCGCTCCTGATGACCCAGGGTCTCGTTAATCCGGTCGTCCATCGCGACCTGTCGCCTGCCAATATCATGTTCCGCACCACCAGCCGAACGCTCGAGCAGCAGATTGCCGATTGCTCCTTTGACCCCTGCCTCATCGACATGGGCTCCGCGACCATGGCTCTCGGCGACGCCACGATCACCCGGCGCGCCGACATCTGGCGCTTTGCCACGCCCGCATACGCCGCGCCCGAGATGCTCACGCAGGATATCGAAGGAATCGCGGCCCTTCGCCGTTCGCCGGCAATCGACGTCTATGCGCTTTCGAGCATTCTGTACCAGCTCTACAGCGGTCGCAAACCGTTTGACTTTGAGTCGACGGACGCCGCTGCAACCGGCTCGTTCTATCTCGTAAAGACCAAGACCAAGCCGGCACCGCTCGAGCCGCGCTGCGAGGGCGATGAAGCGCTCGTCCAGATCATCATGAAAGGCATCTCGGTCGAACAGGGCGATCGCCCTACCGAGCAGCAGATGCTCGAGGTGCTCTCGGCATACCTCACCGACGCCGAATCCGAGGGCCGCGAAGGCACAGGAGACGAGGCTGCAATTGATATCGATTCCGGCACGCACCTTAAGGTCGACGTCGCCGGCGAGCGAGCGCGAGAGATTCTGGAGCAGGCCCGGCACGATGCCATGACCCGCCGCCGCTTTATTATCGGTGGCGTTGTCGCAGCCGTTGCGGGGCTCGGCGTTATCGGAGCCGCAACCCATGGCTTCGGCATCCCCGACTACCTGGACGGCATCCGCGGTACACTTGACGACTACACCTGGGATCAGCTGCAAGAGATTTCGCTCAAGATTAAGGCGGCGAAGAGCAACGCCGAAGCTCGCAAGATCGCCAAGCGTTATCATCTGCTCGACGACGACGGCCGTATTCCCTACCCGAGCACCAAGCGCGTTACGCTCACCAACGGGCTGGAGGTCGGGGCGCAACTCGTGGGCATTCTTCACGACGACCTGGCGGATACCAACGGCAAGGCCGGTCTGTCATTTATCTTTGACGCAGGTATTGCCGAGCGCGATGCCTCAGAGCACCCGCTCAACGGTGGCTGGGAAGACTGCGAGCTGCGCACATGGCTCGATGAGGACGGCATTAAGCTGCTTCCCAAGGAACTGCAATCGGTTATCAGTCCGGTCAAGAAGATCTCGAACAACGTCGGCGCCACCAAAAGCACTTCGTGCCTGAGCGAGCTGCCCGCGACCCTTTGGCTGCCCGCCATGGTCGAGCTCTGCGGCGGACAGGCGCCCAAGGACTTTAGCGAGGACTACCATTACCTATCCGGCATCTACAACGGCGAGGGCAAGGAGTACCAGCTGTTCCGCGAGCTTAAGGTGAGCCCCTTTACCACGAACAGCATGATGATTCGCCAGTGGAAGGGCAAGGATGTCTGTTGGTGGGAGCGTACGGCGAGCCCCGACACGTCGGAGAACGAGGGCACGCTCTATATGAACCGCGTGGGCGACGACGGCGATGTCTTTAATTACGCCACGTCTGCAAGCAAGCCCGATAAACGGACCTGCGTGATTCCCGGATTCTGCATCTAGGCGGCGGGCGTCTTGCCGTGACGGAACCCCTCCCCGGCAATTGTCTCGATCTGTAACATTAGCTCGGCAGATACAGGTCTAGATGTTACAGAACGAGACAAACCCCAGCCCCGCGAGACAACATCTCAATCTGTAACAGTAAGGGGTCAAAAACCTCTCTTGATGTTACAGATCAAGACATTTGAGTTGGCCGCGGGCGGTCTGTCTCGATCTGTAACAGTTAGAGGTCATATTTGCTGCTAGATGTTACAGATTGAGACATTGAGTTTTCTGCCAACTGTTTGTCTTGATCTGCAACAAATACTCGGTAAAACGGGGTCTAGTTGTTACAGATCGAGACGTTTGGCAGAGACGGCCACCGATTGGGCAGCCACCCTCATCTGTAATGAAAAATCATACATTCCAACTACTACTAGACACCCCCAGGGGGTATGGGTGTATAGTATCGGCCGGTTAACATTTACGACACGAAACCACAGAAAGGAGAAGCCATGGCTCAAGATACGTTCGACGTGGGCGGTATGACCTGTGCCGCCTGCCAGGCGCACGTGGACCGTGCCGTGAGCAAGCTCGACGGCGTCGAGAGCGTCGCGGTCAACCTGCTCGCCGGTTCCATGATGGTCGACTACGACCCCGCGCAGGTCACCTCCGACGACATCTGCACCGCTGTCGACCGCGCGGGCTACTCGGCCTCGCCCATCAGCACGGGCACCGACGCTGTCCAAAGCGGAAGTGCGCAAGCCAGGTCCGGCGCCGCGCATATGGAGTCGCCGACCAAAAAGTTGGAGGCCGCCGCCTCTGCCATGCGCACCCGCCTCATCGTCTCGATCATCTTCCTCATCCCGCTGTTCTACATAGGCATGGGGCACATGCTCGGTTGGCCACTGCCCGGCGTCTTCACCGACCATGCCCACAGCATGACGCTCGCCCTCACCGAGCTCGTCCTGCTCATCCCCATCGTCTATGTCAACGACGCGTACTTTATCAACGGGTTTAAATCGCTCGCGCACGGCGCGCCCACCATGGACGCCCTCATCGCCGTCGGCGCCACCGCGTCCATTGCCTGGTCGCTCTACGCCATGTTTATCATGGCCGACCAGCTGGCCGCCGGGCAAATCCACGAGGCCATGATGACGGGCATGGACAACCTGTATTTTGAGAGTGCGGGCACGATCCTGTCGCTCGTCACCGTGGGCAAATACCTCGAGACGCGCAGCAAGTCCAAGACCGGCGGCGCTATCGAGGCGCTCATTGACCTGGCACCCAAGACCGCGACCGTCGTTGCCGACGACGGCACCGAAACCACCGTCGACGTCGACAGCATCCTTCCCGGCCAGGTGCTGCGTGTGCGTCCCGGCGAGTCCATCCCCGTTGACGGCGTGGTGCTCAAGGGCAGCTCGGCCGTGGACGAGAGTGCACTGACCGGCGAGTCCATCCCCGTGGAGAAGACCGCCGGTGACACTGTCAACGCGGCCACGGTCAACCGCACGGGCTCGTTTACCTTCCGCGCCACGCGTGTGGGCGCCGATACGTCGCTCGCCAAGATTATCCAGCTCGTCGAGGACGCCAACGCCACCAAGGCGCCCATCGCCCGCATGGCCGACAAGGTCGCCGGCGTGTTCGTGCCCGTGGTGTTTGTAATCTCGGTCGTGACCTTTGTAGTGTGGATGGCACTGACCGGCAGCATGAACGAGGCGCTCACCTCCGCCGTGGCCGTGCTGGTGATCAGCTGCCCGTGCGCACTGGGTCTGGCCACGCCCGTCGCCATTATGGTGGGTACCGGCAAGGGCGCCGAGATGGGCATTCTGTTCAAGAGTGCCGAGGCGCTGGAGAATCTGCGCAGTGTGGGCACCGTGGTGCTCGACAAGACGGGCACGGTCACCCGCGGCAAGCCTGCCGTGACCGATATCGTAGTAGCCACGCGTGCTGACGGCTCGCCCGCCATGAGCGAAAAGTCGCTGCTCAAGCTGGCCGCCGCGTTGGAGCGCTCGAGCGAGCACCCGCTGGCCGAGGCGATTATGGCCGAGTGCGAGGCACGCGGAATTGTCGCGCGCATGGTCGAGGACTTTGCCGCCGTGCCCGGTCGTGGCGTAACGGCGCGCGAGGGGCAGAATGTCATCGCCGCCGGCAACGTACGCCTGATGAACGAGTTGGGCGTTACCGTGCCCGCGGGTCTTGCCGAGCAATTTGCCGCCGAAGGCAAGACGCCGCTGTTCTTTGCAAAGAACGGCGAGCTTGTCGGCACCATCGCCGTGGCTGACGAGGTCAAAGAGACGAGCGCCGAGGCCATCGCTGCGCTCCGCAAGCTCGGCGTCGACGTGCGCATGCTCACCGGCGACAACCGCGTGACGGCCGAGGCCATCGCCCGCCGCGTGGGGCTGAGCAGCGAGCAGGTCATCGCCGACGTCCTCCCCGCCGACAAGGAACGCCACGTGTGCGAACTGCAGGATGCGGGCGGCAAGGTCGCCATGGTGGGCGACGGCATCAACGACTCCCCCGCCCTGGCGCGCGCCGACGTGGGCCTTGCTATCGGCACCGGCGCCGACATCGCCAAGGAGGGCGCCGACGTGGTACTCATGCGCAGCGACCTCATGGACGTCGCCCGAGCCATCGAGCTTTCACGCGCCACGATCCGCAACATCAAGCAGGACCTGTTCTGGGCACTGTTCTACAACGGCATCGGCATTCCGCTGGCGGCGGGCGTGTTCTTCCCGCTCACCGGATGGCAGCTCTCGCCGATGTTTGGCGCCGCGGCCATGAGCCTGTCGAGCGTGTGCGTCGTAAGCAATGCGCTGCGCCTGCGAACCTTTAAGCCCAAGACGGCGCGCTGAAGCACCCGACCTTGCCCCTCAAACCGTCGCTCGCGTACCCAAGTACGCTTCGCTCCTCTTTCGGGGCAATCTCGGGCACCTCAGCGCACCTTTAAGATGACACTGTTCACGACTAAACTGTCAGATAATCTCAATCGATAAGGAGTACACCCATGCGTTACACAATCAAGACTTCCGGCCTCATGTGCGGCCACTGCGACGCCACCGTCGAGACGGCGTTGCTCAACGTGGCCGGCGTGACCGACGCCGACGCCGATCACGAAACCCAGACCGTCCAGGTGGAGTGCGCCGACACCGTGACCGCCGAGCAGCTCGCCGCCGCCGTCGAGGCCGCGGGCGAGAAATTCCACGCCCTGTCCGTGACCGCATCCTAGCTGCCACCGCACCAGCAGGCACCGCTGTCGGCCGACATAGCCGCCCAGCAACCACCGCTCAACCAGCCCTTCAGAAGTTGCGGTGAAATAGTTCCTGTTTTAGCGCTCCAAGCCCTCAATCAAGAACTATTTCACCGCAACTGAGGGCGAGGTATTTGAAGGATTGACCAGAAACGAGGACCCGCCATGATGGC
Source organism: uncultured Collinsella sp. (assembly GCA_900542945.1). Classification (GTDB taxonomy): domain Bacteria; phylum Actinomycetota; class Coriobacteriia; order Coriobacteriales; family Coriobacteriaceae; genus Collinsella. Next base: position 335 of record UQPI01000086.1, on the reverse strand, counting down.
AGACCATAAATCGGTGACTCGCATGCTTAAGACGGCACGCGGGCAGATCGACGGCATCCTGCGGATGGTCGAGGAGGACCGCTATTGCGTCGATATTTCCACGCAGCTTATGGCCACACAGGCGCTCCTCGCGCGCATTAACGCCGACGTGCTCAAGGCCCACATTGAGGGCTGCGTCGCCTCGGCCATCGAATCGGGCGACGAGGAGCTCAAAGCCGCCAAGCTTGCCGAGATAGAGCGCGTCGTCGACAAGCTCGCCAAGTAATTGGGGCATTGGGGACAGACTTCTTTTGAACTGCATCCCATTTCTTGGACTTTGAAATTAAGGTTCGAGA
>UQPI01000085.1 GCA_900542945.1 uncultured Collinsella sp. | reverse complement strand
GCCACGGTTGCCGCCAAAGCCGCCGCGACCGCCACGGTCGCCGCCACGGCCACCGCGCTCGTCACGGCCGCCGCGAGGACCGCGGTCCTCGTCCAGGCCCATGGCGACGAGCGGAGCGATAACCTTATCGAGAGCGGCCATCAGCTCGGTGGCCTCCTCGTAAGAAAGCTCGGGCAGGAGCTTCTCCTTCTTGTTGGCAAGCTCGGTCAGGCCCTCAGCGGCATCCTCGGCAGCGAAGACAACGATCTTGCGCATATCGCCCTCGGCGTCGTCGATGCGGCCGACCAGATCGGCAGCCTCGGCCTCGGCCATCAGGCCATCGAGCTCACGAAGGCGCATGCCCAGCAGGTCGGACATTTCCTTCTGCTCCATCTTGGGCTTGAGGTCAAGAAGCTTGATGGCGCGCTCGATGTTCGCCATGCGCTCGGCCTTGGCCTCCTCCTCCTTGGAAATAGCAAAGCGACGGCTGCGCAGCAGGCGGGCGGCCTTCTGCATCTTGTCCATCAGCTCTTCGTCATCGTAATCAGCGGCGGCCTTGACAACCTCGGCCTCCTCGGCGGAAACCTCGTCAGCAGCCTCAACCTCGGCAGCTTCGGTCTCCACGGTCTCGACTGCCTCGACCTCGGCAGCCATGGTCTCGTTCTCGGTCTCGTTCATGATCTCTTCGTTCTCAGACATGAGACTCCTTCTTGGCCCTCTCGGGCATCATCGCCCCATTCGCGGGGCCCGTCGCGCACTCTTTGCGCTTTATACATTCATGCCTCTCGGCAAAACGTCCATTAGTTTATGGTGTCGCCATCCAATCTAGCTGCAGAATCTATGTGCACACATTAATGCGACATGTGCGACTCGCGGCGAGCGTACACCAGCGACACCGCGAACCCGACAACGGCAATCACGGCCGCCACGCGCACGGCGGCTGCAAATCCTATCGCCTGGGCAACGTCCGACGCAACGCCTGCGGCGCCAGCAGCCACCGCAGAACTCGAAAGCAGGCCGATAAACAGCGACGGACCAAACGACGCGGCAATCATGTTCCACGTGTTAAGCAATGCCGTTCCGTGAGGATGCTCAGCGGCGGGAAGCGTCTCCAAACCGGCGGTCTGCGAGGGGCTCAGTACCAAACCGACGCCGGCATACACCACAACGGTCAGCAGCACGACAACGCCGATGTTCATGCTTGCCGCGGTCATCGAGATTGCCGTCTGCCCCACAGCGATCAGGGCAAAGCCGACCGGCAGCAGCGGCCACGCACCACGGGCATCCATCACGCGTCCGCCCACAATCGAGGTCACAGCGTTGCAGGCGATCGCCGGCAAAATGAGCAAACCCGCGACAAGTGCGGTCATGCCGTATGCGCCCTCAAAATAGAGCGGCAACAAAACGCTCATCGAGAACGTCGTCATCATCGACACCACCACAAGCAGGCATGCAGGCCAAAAACGAACGCTCGCCATGGGACGCACGTTAAGCACCGGATGCTTGAGCTTGAGCTGACGAACCGCAAACAGGCCGAGCACCACAACAGCGGCGAAAAGCGTCGCGATACCGGCCATCACATTGGTCGAGAACTCGCCTACGGAATACACAAACGCCGTAATGCCGGCGGCGAGCAAAACAACCGACAGAATATCAAGCGTGGTGTTCGAGCGCTCTCCGACATTCCGAACGAGCTTTGCTGCCGCCGCGGCGACCACGACACCGCCCACCAGCGGCACTACGAACACCGCCCTCCAGCAAAACAACGTGCACATAAGACCACTAATCACGGGCCCAAACGCCGGCCCTAGCGTAATGCAGGCACCGCCCAGGCTCAGATACAGACCGAGCTTCTCGCGCGGAGCACAAGATAGCACCACATTCATCATGAGCGGAAACAAGATGCCCGATCCCGCAGCCTGCAAAATACGACTTGGCAGCAAAACGGTAAACGACGGGGCGACCAGGCACAGGACTTCTCCGGCGACCATGCATCCGCATGCGAAAAACAGCAGCTTGCGCGTCGAGAAACGACCGGACAGAAAGGCCATGATGGCCGTAAAGATCGACGTCACGATCATGTATCCCGAAACGAGCCACTGCGCCGTGGTGGCACTCACCGAAAAGGCCGCCATGATATCGTGCAGTGCCACGTTAATGATGTTCTCGTTAAACGCGGCGACAAAGGCTGCAATATACATTACGACGAGAAACGCCGAAGTGGCCGATGGCGTTGCTTGAACTTGTTGCTGAGATTTGCTCCCCATGCATTTCCTTCCTCTTGGAACGACAGTCGCATCGCCCCAGAGGAACAGTCCAGGGCGAGCATGAGCCCTAGACTTACGTCAGACGCCGCACGCGACGGATCCGACAACATGGTCCAACGTTGAAAGATTGTAACGCTGACGCGCAGCTTTCCTTCCGCGCTATTATTAAAAGTTCACGAAAGCACGAGACATGAGGAGCCCGCCATGATTAAGCCCATCATGAAATCCGAGTTCTTTTTGCGCCTGCCTTCCGAAGACGCGGGACCCGACGATGCCGCGACCGGGCAGGACCTCCTGGATACGCTCCATGAGCATGAGCACGAGTGCGTGGGCCTTGCCGCCAACATGATTGGCGTGCGCAAACGCATCATCTGCGTAAAGGACGGCAACAGGGCGCTGCTGATGTACAACCCTCAAATTCTTGAGCAGGTCAATTCCTATCAGACGAGCGAAGGATGTCTCTCGCTTTCCGGCGAGCGCCCCTGTACTCGCTATCGCCGCATTAAGGTTGAGTATTTGGACGAGAATTTCGTCCACCTCATCAAAAACTTCTCGGGCTACACCGCCGAAATCATCCAACACGAAATCGACCACTGCCAAGGAATCGTGATCTAGGTTACTTGCCGACATGAGGGAACCGGAGGCTACCCTATGGATATCAGCCGTTTTGGTGAGTTCGCCATCTTGGCGCAGTCGCGTACGTTTCTCGATGCGGCGGAGCTGCTCTTCATGTCGCAGTCGACTCTCTCCAAGCACATTATGGCAATGGAGCGCGAGCTCGGCTGTAATCTCATCGATCGGAGTCAACGCCACGTTACGCTCACCGCGCAAGGCGAAGCGCTCCTCCCCTATGCACAAAAGATAGCGACGCTCCAGCATCGCTATCTCGCTGCCATCCAGATAGCCGCAGATGAACCACTCGAACGCATCACCGTGGGCTCCATCCCCATCATGGCTCCCTATGGAATCACGGACGCCGTCATCGATTTCCAGCAGGCGAACCCCTCGTATTCCGTTGAGCTCATCGAGGGCGAAGGCAGCGCACTCAAGCAGATGCTCTTGCGCGAGGACATCGACCTCGCCTTCATCCGCGACGGCGGCGTCATCGAGCCGGAGTTTAAAAAAATCCCCTTTACAACCGACCGGCTCGTGGCCGTTATCCCGCTCGACCATCCACTCGCCAAGCGCAACGCCATCGAGATCGACGACCTTATCGATGAGAATTTCCTTATGCTTCCCCAAGGCTCGTTCGTGAGCGAACTCACCCTCTCCCTTTGCCGCAAGGCAGGATTCAGCCCACGTGTCACGTTTACCGGCAAACGGGCAGAAAACATCATCTCGCTTGTCGCGCGCGATGCCGGCGTCTCGCTGCTCATGCGCAAGCCTGCCGAATCACTCGCCGGCGGCAAGGTGGCCCTCGTGCCGCTCGAGCCTGCAACGACCTCCGAGGTCAGGCTCTACCTCAAACGGAGCGCTGCGTACTCGCAAGCCGTCGTCTCGTTTATCGGCTTTCTCCCCTATCGCCAGCTTCTACAGGGCGGCCGCATGACCTCCGAAGCGCCGCAGTCGTCGTAATCCCAGCACACACCGCCACTTTTGAGATGCCCCACAAACCAACCGGCAACGGTACAAAACGCAAAAGGCCCCGGACAGCACAGCTGCCGTCCGAGGCCTTTTAAATCAAAGCGGGTAGATGGACTAGTCCACCGAGATGTTGAGGGTCTGACCGCCCTCGTCCTTCTTGGTGCCGATCACCATAGCGGCGATAAGCGCCAAAATAAAGGCGACCAGACCGGAGATGACAAGACCGATAAAGCCCGAATCGATGCCAGCGGGGTTGATAAAGCTCGGGAAGCCGAGCGGACCGGAGGCACCGAAGGCATAGAGCTTGGCACCCATAAGGCCGGCAATGGCGCCGCCGACACCGGCGGAAATGAAGGTCGCCCACATGAGACGCTTACGCGGCAGCAGGATGGCGTAAAGCGCGGGCTCGTTGACGCCGAAGATCGACGAGACGAGAGCAGGGATGTTGATGACAGCGTTTTCCTCGGAATCCTTGGTTCGAATGATCATGCCGAGCACGGCACCGGCGATGGCGCACCCACCTGCGTATACGAGAGGGTTGATGAGGTCATAGCCGTAGGTTGCGACATCGATGAACCACAGCGGAATGACGCCCCAGTGCAGACCGAACATGACGAGCAGGCTCCAGAACGTGCCGATGACAAAACCGGCGATGGCGGGCTGGAAGTTGATGAGCGCCAGGATGATTTGGGCAACGATGTTGGAGAGGACCGTCATGACCGGACCGACCACAAGCAGGCCCAGGATGCCGCAAATGAGAAGCGTCAAAATGTTGGAGAAGAACGAGCTCACAAGCGCGGGCAGTGCGCCAGAAAGGAATTTGTGCACCTTCGAGGCGATCCAGACGATGAAAATCGCAGGCAGAATCGTCGATGAATAGTTCTGCATAATCAACGGGATGCCAAAGATATCACCGTAGACATTGGACTCAAGGACCGTACCGGTGCCGAGCGTGTAAAGCGGGTCTCCACCCATAAGGGCAACGAGCGTCGGGTAGACGAGGATGCCGCCGAGGGCCATACCCATAACGGGCTTAAGTCCGAACTTCTTGGCAGCCGTCCAGCCGATGATAAGCGGGAAGTAATAGAAGACCGAATCTCCGATTGCCGAGAGCGTCACATAGGTATTGCTGTCCTTGGCGAGCCAACCGGCAACCGTGCAGAGGGCGAGCATCGACTTGATGAAGCCACCGGCCATAAGCACGCCAAGAACCGGTTGCAGGATCTCGGAAATGATGGCGAGTAGGCGCGAGAACGGATCGCCCTTCTTGACATTGTCGCCCTCATCGATATCAAGCGCGGGCTTGGCGTCGAACCCGCCGATCTGAACGAGTTCATTGTAGACGGACTCGACGGTGGTACCGATTACGACCTGATACTGTCCACCGGCCTGGATGACGTCAACGACACCCTTCATGGCCTTGAGCTCATCGGTCTGGGCGAGCGATTCGTCCTTGAGGTGAAAGCGGAGACGCGTAATGCAGTGACTCACGTCCAGCACATTGTCTCGGCCACCGACCTTTGCGATGATTCCATCGCAAAGCTGCTGGTATTTCATGGTATTCCTCCTTTTTCTGAGCGGGGCATGGCATTGATTCCAGACCCCCGTAGTCGACGTGGGGAGCCACAGAACCCGCCTCCCCTTTAAAATCCGCGGGCGCATATACGTCCGGGATGGGAGATAACAAGGGAAATAAGAACGCCGATCACACGGCCGCGACCCTCATGGGTCCCATGCCGTGGCGGCAAAACTACAGGCGCGAATCTGGCGCGCCGAGAAGGCGCGCGGTTTGACAGAACTTATCGCATAGGCGCTCCGGTTCGCCTTGGGGAATCTGGGTACGTTCGGTCTCAAAGGAGAGGCCGTATTCACGCGCCGGAAGGAAGTACTCGTAATAGCCGTTGGTATAACCGCAGACAATCCCCTCAACCGGACATTCGCGCTTCATGCGAACGCCAAGGTCGCTGCCGAGCTCGCTCGGAAACACAAAGAGGTGCATACCACCCAAGCTGATAACGGCGCACTTGAGCGTGAGCGAAAAATCGTCATGGGCGACGGTGTGATAGAACGTCTGGG
>UQPI01000084.1 GCA_900542945.1 uncultured Collinsella sp. | reverse complement strand
AGTCGTTGGGGACGTTCTTAAACGACTAGTCAAACAAGAACGTCCCCAACGACTAGGGGCTAGACGATGTGGAGAGGGTTAGCGGCGTCGACGGCGTCGGGGGCGTCAGAGGGGCCGTCGGGGGCAGCGTCTGCCGGGTCCTCGTCGGGGGTCTCGATCTGCTTGATCATGACCTCTTGGCCCTGGAGCAAATAGGTATCGCCACTGCCGCAATGGGGGCAGGTCTTGCCGTGCTCGACTGTCGCATAGTCGCGGCCGCACGCCTCGCAATGCGTCACGGCCTCGACGGGCTCCACGATAAGCTCCGCGCCCTGCGTGATGGACTTTTTATCTGCCGCCCAGCGCCAAGCGTCGAGCAGCAAGTCGGGAACGACGCCCGAGACCTCGCCCAGCAGCAGCGTGACGCTCGAAACGCGACGCACGCCATTGGCGCGCGCCACGTTCTCAACATCGCGAATAATGTGATAAACGATTCCCAATTCATGCAAGGTAGAAACCTTTCAACAACGGTTGATGCGATGCAAACTCAAAGCAAGGGGACGGCGAAATCTAGTCTGCGCCGTCCCCTTACCCGCCATGATTACCTATTTACGACCGAACTTGATTTTGATTGCACGCTTTAAAGCATACTTGCCAAGGCTCGGGAGCTTTTGCTCGTATTTGACCATCGTGGAGCACTCGGGGCGATCGCGATCCAGATGGATGGCATCGAACGCGCACTTGGTGGTGCACAGGCCGCAGCCGATGCACTTGTTGGGGTCGACGATTGAGGCACCGCAGCCAAGGCAACGGGCGGTCTCGGCGCGCACCTGCTCTTCGGTAAAGGTCTCGACGTACTCGCTGAAGGGCGCGGCCTTCTCGCGCTCGTGGTCCACGTGGGCAACCTCACGGCTCGCGTTGTCGTAGCTTTCGATCACGGCATCGTCGCGGTCAAGCGCGGTGTAGCGGCGCTGGTTGCGGCCGATGGTGAGCGTGGAGCCCGGCTGCACAAAGCGATGGATGGACACCGCGGCCTCGTGACCGGCGGCAATGGCATCGATGGCAAAGCTGGGGCCAGTGTAGACGTCGCCGCCCACAAAGATGTCGGGCTCGGCGGTCTGGTACGTCTGCGGATCGGCAAGGGCACCCTGGCCGCGGCCGAGCTCCACCTTGGAGCCAGCCAGCAGGTCGCCCCACACAATGGACTGGCCAATGGACATGACGACACGGTCGGCATCGACACGGCGCAAGTCGTTCTCGTCATACTCGGGCGCAAAACGGCCCTCGTCGTCAAAGACACGCGTGCAGCGCTTGAAGGTGATACCGCACACACGACCGGCCTCGTCCAGGTGAATCTCCTTGGGGCCCCAGCCGCAGCTAATGTGCGCGCCGTCCTCGATGGCCTCGCGACGCTCCTCCTCGCTGGCAGGCATCTGGGCCTCGCTCTCCAGGCAGAACATCTCAACGTGCTCGGAACCCAGACGGCAGGCGTTGCGCGCGACGTCGATGGCCACGTTGCCGCCGCCCACCACGATGGTGCGCCCGGGCAGCGCGTCGATCTTGCCGCTGTTGACCTCGCGCAAAAAGTCGACGGCCACGGTCATGTCCTCGGCATCCTCGCCCGGAATACCGGCAAGGCGGCCACCCTGGCAGCCAATGGCCACGTAAAAGGCCTTAAAGCCCTGCGCGCGAAGCTCGTCGAGCGTCACGTCGCGACCGACTTCCACGCCATAGCGGAACTCGGCACCCATCAGGCGAATGACCTCGACCTCGGCCTCGATAACATCCTTCTGCAGCTTAAAGCTGGGAATGCCGTAGGTGAGCATGCCGCCCGGGCGCTCGTTTTTCTCGAACACGACAGGCTTGTAGCCCTTCTCGGCCAGATAGAAAGCGCAGGACAGACCGGCCGGGCCGGCACCGATGATGGCGATCTTCTGATCGAAGCCGCCGGCACGCGTCGGGGTCACCACGGGCGGGACATAGCGGGTCGCGGCATCAAGATCGCGCTGGGCGATGAACTTCTTGACCTCGTCGATAGCCACGGCGGCATCCACGCGACCACGGGTGCAGGCGTCCTCGCAGCGGCGGTTGCACACACGGCCGCAGATAGCGGGCAGCGGGTTCTCGCGCTTGATGAGCGTCAGCGCCTCGTCATAGCGACCCTGAGCCGCGAGCTTCAAATAGCCCTGAACGGCGACATGCGCGGGGCAGGCCGTCTTGCAGGGAGCGGTACCGGACTCATGCGTCTCGATGCGGTTGTCGTTGCGGTAGTTGGGCGACCACTTGGTGTGGTCCCACTTGGTGGCATCGGGCAGCTCCTGGCGCGGATACTCGGGCACCTGTCCGCCCGCCTTTTTGCTGCAGAGCTTCTGGCCCAGCTTGGCGGCGCCGGCCGGACACACCTCAACGCAGCGGCCGCAGGCCACGCACTTGTCCTTCTCGACCTTGGCGACATAGGCCGAGCGCGACAGGTTGGGCGTGTTGAACAGCTGCGAAGTACGCAGGGCGTAGCACACGTTGACGTTGCAGTTGCAGATGGCGAAGATTTTGTTCTCACCGTCGATGTTGGTGATCTGGTGCACAAAGCCGTTGTCCTCGGCCTGGCGCAGGATGTCGTAGACCTCCTCGCGCGTCACATAATGGCCGCGGTCGGTCTCGACCACGTAGTCGGCCATATCGCCCACGGCGATGCACCAATCGGCCGGGTCGTCGGCGCAGCCCTCTCCCATCACGCGACGGCTCGCGCGGCAGCTGCAGGTGCTGGCGGCATACTTACCCTCGTATTTGTCGAGCCAATGCTCGATATGCTCAATAGGCACCGAGGTGCTCGCGGCATCGATGGCCTTCTCGACCGGAATGACATGCATGCCGATGCCGGCACCGCCAGGCGGCACCATCGGCGTGGCCTTGGACAGCGGTCCCTTGGACGCCTGCTCAAAGAACTTAGCATAGACCGGGTGCTCCTCGAGCTGGCCCATGCGCATGTTGAGGAACTCGGCAGAACCCGGCACCAGCATGGGCAGCACCCACTGCTTGGCGCGCTCGGGGTTTTCCCAGTTGTACTCGAGCAGACCCGTGTAGCTCATGTCATCGAGCATTTTTTCGATCTGGGCCTCGGGCATGCCGGTGAGCTTGACCATCTCGGGCAGCGTATAGGAACGGCGCATCTTCATCTTGCAGAGCACTTCGGCCTGCTCGTCGGTTGCGGCCTCGGCAAACGACCAGTACTCGTAGCCCAGCAGCTCGTCGCGGTGCAACAGGCGGTTGGTGCAGTGCTCACACAGTTTGACGATGGCCTCGCGCGGATGCTCCGGTATCGGCGGCACGAACTCCGCGCCGATATCGGGCTCGGTATAGCTAATCCCCGGTCCGTTGAGAATCATGGTTATCCCTTCTCTTGCCGCAGCCCGGCGAGACCGCAGCGCCCCTCTTTTTTGCAGGCCGGGCATGCCCCCATGCCGTTCACCCGCCATTGTTGACATTGTGTCAAAAATAGTATTGACGAACCGTCAACAATATTCAAGACTGTTAGGCGAACGGTCAGGCAAAAGAGGATGAAAGGCGGCAAAACATGGGCAACAACACAGCGGATATCTCTGTGGTCGATGCCGTCCCCGCATCCGATAGCGCGGCAAAGCGCCTGACGGGCGACGAACGCCGTCGCGAGATCCTCGATGCCGTGCGCACCGTAAGCTCCGAGCTGGGCGTGTCCCACCTATCGGTATCGGCCGTGACCAAGCGAGCCGGCTGCACGCGCTCGCTGTTCTACCACTACTTCGCCGACATGGACGCCGCCGTCACCGCCGTCATGGACGAGGCAATCGACGGTTTTATCTCCGAGCTCGAGCAGTGGAATGCCGGCCGCACCGTTGGTGATATCGAGGGCGCGCTCGACACCGTCGCCCCACTCTTTAAGCGTCTGGTCGCCAGCGGCCACGAGCTGCCGAGTACGCTCACCTCGAGCAGCGGCGCGCTCTACGGCGGCTTTTTGCACAACGTGGTCCAGCGCGTGGCGCAGTATATCTGCGATACCACCGTGGTGGATTTTGTCGCCCATCATGAGCTACGCATCGACCATGTCTACGAGACGTTCTACACCCTCATCATGGGTCTTTTGATGTATATCCGCACGCACCCCGATGTGCCCGACGAGACGGTCAAGGAAATCATCGCCTCGACACTCCACATCGAGGGCTATACCGCCAAGTATCCGGAGCGCAAGCCCCAGAACTGACGACATTTGGCCAAACTGCCCGCGATCAGAAGAGGGGCCGCGGGCGTGTGAAAGGAGAGCAGCATGCTGTTCGATGTTTGGGGTAGCGATACCCTTATCCACTGGGCCGGCTGGGCCATGGTCTTTATTGGCCTGATCGTGCTCAACGAGGTCGGCCGCCGCACCAAGCTGGGCGCGGCAATCATCTTTGGCGTGGCTCCGCTGGCCATGACCATCTACTGCGTCGCCATCGCCATTGGCGTCTCACAGGGTGCCGAGTGGGCGCTCACCAACCCCACCCATGTGTACCAGAACAGCTGGTTCCACTACGCCAAGGTCTACGCGGCGTTGGCCGGTTGCTGGGGCTTCATCGCCATTAAGTATCAGTGGGGCAAGATCGGCAAGGCACACTGGTTCCGCGCGTGGCCGTTTGTGATCGTCGCCATCAACATCATGATCGCCGTCGTGTCCGACTTTGAGAGCGCCTATCACTTCTTTGTCCTGGGCCAGTCCACCTGGGTCACCTCCGAAGGTGCTACGCAGCTGGCCGGCTGGAACAACGTGTTCAACGGCATCGCCGGTATCATCAACATCTTCTGCATGACCGGTTGGTGGAGCGTCTACGCCTCCGAGGACAAGACCGACATGCTGTGGCCCGATATGACCTGGGTCTACATCATCGCCTACGATATCTGGAACTTCTGCTACACCTACAACTGCCTGCCCACCCACTCCTGGTTCTGCGGCTTTGCGCTGCTGCTGGCGCCCACCGTCGCCGCCTTTATCTGGAACAAGGGCGGCTGGATTCAGAACCGCGCCTTTACGCTGGCCATTTGGTGCATGTTTGCCCAGGTGTTCCCGTTCTTCCAGGAGGAGTCCATCTTTGTGACCCACTCCACGCTCGACCCCGGCGCCGCTACCGCGGTCTCAATCGCCGCACTGGTCGCCAACGTCGCCGCGATCATCTACATCGCCTACCGCGCCAAGAAGCTCGGCCGCAATCCCTACAAGCAGGATGTCTTTGAGGGCACCAGCGATTGGGAGAAGGCCACCGCCCGCCGCGCCAAGGTGGATTACGCACACGCCGAGTAACGCGCTCGCTGCCGTCCGCATTTGGATGTAGGCGCGTCTCTTTGGCTCCGTAATCTCGCGTTATGCGCAGCCCCCGGAAAGCAATTCGTTTGCTTTCCGGGGGCTTTTTGCTGTCGCGCGTGCATTCATGCACATATTCACAATGTATCGCGCAGATAAAATCGAATTTCCGACTGCACGCCAGCTCTATGTGACCTTAATTTTGGGTACATTGTTGTCCCGATATTGAGCTTGGGGGATATATGGAAAATGAGACGAGGGGCCAAGAGGACGCGGCCCAAGATGCAGCGGCGTGCGCCGAGGCCTTGGAGAGCCTAGACCGGTTTTCGCTGGACGAAGTTGCGTTTGACGAGACAATCGTCGACATGCAGGACGCGGCGGGCGATGGCATACCGGATACGGGCGACGACGTCGAGGATGCTCGCGATGAAGCCGATGTCGAAAAAGGCGATGACGAGGGCAATGGCCAACCGGAACCCAACGCGGGAGATGAGACCTCCCTGCTTGGCGACTTGCCCGTCGACGAATCGCTCACCCGCGAGCTCCCCGGCTTGGGCTCTGCGCCAGTCGTCGACGAGACCATCGCCATGGGAGATATTCCCCTGCCGTCCGCTCCCTCGGCACACGAAGCCGAGGTTCGTCATCGTAAGA
>UQPI01000083.1 GCA_900542945.1 uncultured Collinsella sp. | reverse complement strand
GCAACAGGCACGCTCACTGCATCGAACACGCTGTGCTCCGGACCCGTAAAGCCACAGGCGATGAGCACCAGCTGCGCCGGCACCTCGTGCTCGGAGCCCGCAATGCGTTCGGGCTTGCCGGCCGACCAGTTCAGATCGACCACGCGCAGCCCCGCAGCCGCACCCTTCTTGTCCAGCAGCACCTCGAGCGTATCCACGCCCCAGGCACGCATCTCGCCACCCATCGCAGCGATAGCCTCCTGCTGGCCGTAATCGGTCTTCTTAACGTTGGGCCACTGCGGCCAGGGGTTGCTCGCCGCGCGCTTATCGGGCGCAGCCGGCAAGAACTCAAACTGGCGCACGCTGCGCGCGCCTTGGCGCACGGCGGTACCCACACAGTCGTTACCGGTATCGCCGCCGCCAATGACCACAACGTCCAGGCCACGCGCATCGACCGCGGGCTCGCCGCCATCGAGCACCGAGACGGTCGAAGCCGTCAGATAGTCCACGGCGTACACCACGCCCGGGGCGTCCACGTTCGTAGCCGAAAGACCGCGCGGGGCACGGGCGCCAGCAGCCACCACCACAGCGTCAAAGCCGTTGAGCTTGGCCGCCACCGCAGGGTCCGTTACATCGGCGCCCAGCTCGAACACAATACCCAGCTCGCGCATGAGCGCCACGCGACGCTCGACCACAGACTTCTCGAGCTTCATGTTGGGAATGCCGTACATGAGCAGGCCGCCGGGGCGGTCGTCGCGCTCAAACACCGTCACGCGGGCGCCGCGACGCGCAAGCTCCCATGCAGCCACTAGACCAGCCGGTCCAGAACCAACCACGGCGACCGTGGGCGCATCCTCCCCTGCCGGCTCAAAGCGACGCGGGCCGCCGTTTGCCCACTCATGGTCGCTGATCGCACGCTCGTTATCGTGAATCGTCGTAGGCTGGCCGTCGACCGAGCCCAGGTTGCACGCGGCCTCGCACAGCGCCGGGCACACGCGGCTCGTGAACTCAGGCATGGGCGAGGTGAGCGACAGGCGCTCGGCAGCCTCATCCCAGCGGCCGCGGTACACCAGCTCGTTCCACTCGGGAATCAAGTTGTGCAGCGGGCAGCCGCTCGGACGTGCCTTGCCAAAGCTCGCGCCCATCTGGCAAAACGCCACGCCGCACATCATGCAGCGGCTCGCCTGGGCGCGACGTGCGTCGTCGTCGAGCTCCACGTACAGCGGATCGAAATCACGGCTGCGCTCCTCCACGGGGCGAAGCTCGTGGGTCACGCGATCGATATCAAGAAAAGCACCGGGCTTACCCATGGCACTTACGCCTCCTTCTTGGTCGAAGCAACAGAGCTGGCAGCCACGGACGCAGCGCCCGTGACATCGAAGCGAGCGACATCCGCGGCGCTCGCGCGGCCGGTCACGATGTCAAACGCCAGCTCCTCGGCCTGCGCATGCGTCTTGCCCACGGCCTCGCCCGCGGCGACAATCGCCAGCACGCGTTCGTACTCGGTCGGAATGACCTTCACAAAGTGCTTGCTCATCGTCTCAAAGCTGTAGAGCAGCTTAATGCCGCGCGGGCTCTGCGTCGCATCCACGTGCTCCTGGATGAGTGCGCGAATCTGCGCCAGCTCGCCGGCCGTCGGGGCCTTGAGCTCAACGCTCTCGTGGTTCACACGGGCATCGAGCGTGCCGTACTGGTCAAAGACATAGGCCACGCCACCTGTCATGCCGGCGGCGAAGTTCTGCCCGACCTCGCCCAGGATGAGCGCCAGACCGCCCGTCATGTACTCGCAGCCATGGTTGCCGCAGCCCTCGACCACCACGGTGGCACCGGAGTTGCGTACGCCAAAGCGCTGGCCGGCCAGGCCGTTAATGAAGCCGCGGCCGCTCGTGGCACCAAAGAACGCAACGTTGCCCACGATGATGTTCTCGTCGAACTTGTAGGTCGCATGCGGGTTGGGGCGCACCGACACCTCGCCGCCCGAAAGGCCCTTGCCAAAGTAATCGTTGGCGTCGCCGCACACGTTGAGCGTAATGCCACGCGGCAGGAAGGCACCAAAGCTCTGACCAGCCGAACCATCGCAATCGATGGTGATGGAGCCGGCGGGCAAGCCCTCGGGATGCGCCTTGGTCACCGCGTTGCCCAGGATGGTGCCCACGCAACGGTTGACGTTGGCGATATCGGCGCGGAAGCGAATCGGGCGCAGGTGCGCGCGGGCGTCGGCCGTGTAGGGCACAAACAGCGTGGAATCGAGCGTCTTGTCGAGCTCGCTGTCCGCGGCCATCTGGGGCAGGAAGTGACGGCCGTCGGCACCCGGGATGTGGGCACCGAACTCGCAGGTCGCGCTTGCCAGCACGGGCGTCAGATCGAGCAGGTTAGCCTTGCGGTTGCCCGGGACCTCGATCTGGCGCAAGCACTCGGGATGGCCGACCATCTCGTCGACGGTGCGGAAGCCCAGGCTCGCCATGACCTCGCGCAGTTGCTCGGCAACAAAGAGCATAAAGTGCTCGACGTGCTCGGGCTTGCCGCGGAAGCCGCGACGCAAGCGGCAGTTTTGCGTGGCGATGCCGGCGGGGCAGGTATCCTGCTGGCAGTCGCGCTGCATGAGGCAGCCCATCGAGATGAGCGGCATGGTCGCAAAGCCAAACTCCTCGGCGCCCAGCAGGCAGGCAACGGCGACATCGGTACCGTCCATGAGCTTGCCGTCGGCCTCGAGCACCACGCGCGAGCGCAGGCCGTTTTGCAGCAGCGTCTGTTGAGCCTCGGCAAGGCCAAGCTCCAGCGGCAGACCGGCGTGCCAGATCGAATCGCGCGCCGCGGCACCCGAGCCGCCATTGTGGCCGCTGATCAAGATCTTGTCGGCAGCGCCCTTGGCCACACCGGTTGCGATGGTGCCGACGCCGGCCTCGCTGACCAGCTTGACCGACACGCGCGCGCCGGGGTTGGCATTCTTAAGGTCAAAGATCAGCTCTGCCAGGTCCTCGATGGAGTAGATGTCGTGGTGCGGCGGAGGCGAGATCAGGCCGATGCCGGGCGTGGACTGACGGACCTCGGCAATCCAGGGGTAGACCTTCTTGCCGGGCAGGTGGCCACCCTCGCCGGGCTTGGCGCCCTGGGCCATCTTGATCTGAATCTCGAAGGCGCTGCACAGGTAGCGGCTCGTCACGCCAAAGCGCGCACTTGCCACCTGCTTGATCGCGGAGTTCTTGGAATCACCGTTAGCCAGCGGGGTCTCGCGACGCGGATCCTCACCGCCCTCGCCCGAGTTGGAACGGCCGTGCAGGCGGTTCATGGCGATGGCCATGCACTCGTGTGCTTCCTTGCTGATGGAGCCGTACGACATGGCGCCGGTGTTAAAGCGGCGGACGATGTTGAGCGCGGGCTCGACCTCGTCGAGCGAAACCGGCGTGCGGCCGCTGGCATCAAAGTCGAGCAAGTCGCGCAGACGCACGGCACGGCCGGTGCGGTGCAGGCGGGCGCTGTACTCCTTAAAGGTGTCGTAGCTGTCCTCACGGCAGGCGGTCTGCAGCAGGTAGACAGTCTGAGGGTCGATCAGGTGATCCTGGCCACCGAGCGGGCGCCACTTGGTCAGACCCAGCGTGGGCAGCTGATCGGGAGCCGGGCTCTTAAGGATAGCGAGCGCGGCGTCGTAGCGCTCGTTTTGCTCGCGCTCAACGTCCTCGACACCCATACCGCCCACACGGCTCACCGTGCCGACGAAGTACGCGTTGACGAACTCCGGCGTAAAGCCCACAGCCTCAAAGATCTGCGCCGAATGGTAGCTCTGCACCGTGGAGATGCCCATCTTGGACATGATGGAGACGATGCCGGCGGTCGCAGCCTTGTTGTAGTTGGCGATGCCCTGCTCGGCCGTCACGTCCAGGTCGCCGTGTGTCGCCAGATCGCGGATGCAGACATGTGCGTTGTACGGATAGATGCCGCTCGCGGAGTAGCCCACCAGTGCCGCAAAGTCGTGCGGAGACACGGCGTCACCGCACTCCACCACGATATCGGCAAAGGTGCGCACGCCAGCACGGATCAGGTGGTTGTGCACGCAGCCCACGGCGAGCAGCGACGGCACGGGCACCTCGCCCGCAGCGGCACGGTCGCTCAGCACCACGATGTTCACGCCATCGCGAACCGCAGCCTCGACGTCTTCGGCAAGCTGCTTGAGCGCAGCCTGCAGCGCGCCCTCACCCGCGTCGCGGCGGTACACGGCACGGAACCGGCGGGTCTTAAAGCCCACGCGGTCGATGGCACAGATATGTTCGAACTCTTCCTCGTTGAGCAACGGGCGCTCCAAGCGCACCAGCTGACAGGCCGTACGGGAATCCTCAAGCAGGTTGCCGTGGTTGCCCAGGTAGAGCGTGGTCGAAGTTACCATATGCTCGCGCAGGGCATCGATCGGAGGATTCGTGACCTGGGCGAACAGCTGATAGAAGTAGTCAAAGAACGAACGCGTCTTCTTGGACAGGCAGGCCAACGGCGCATCGATACCCATCGAGGCGAGCGGGGCCTTGCCCTGCTGGGCCATGGGGCGCACGACCTCGTCAACATCATCCCAGTGATAGCCGAGCTTGGCCATGCGCACGGCGGCGGGCACCTCGGCATCCTCGGCGGGCGCGGGCGCGGCGGGCTCATCGAGCGCGTCGACGGTCAGTGTCTCCTCGGCAATCCAGTCGCGGTAGGGCTTCTCCTTGGCATAGCGGGCGCGCAGCTCGTCGTTGTAGATCACGCGGCCGCGGGCAAAATCGACCTCGAGCATCTGGCCCGGTCCCAGGCAGCCGCTCGTCAGGATGTTCTCGGGGCTCACCTCGATGGTGCCCACCTCGCTTGCCAGCATAAAGCGACCGTCGCGCGTCACATAATAGCGGGCGGGACGCAGGCCGTTACGGTCGAGGGCGGCGCCCAGGGTACGGCCATCGGTAAAGGCGATAGCGGCAGGACCATCCCACGGCTCCATGAGCATGGACTGGTAAGCGTCGTAGGCGCGGCGCTCCTCACTCAGGTTGTCGTTGTGGTCCCACGGCTCGGGCAGCAACATGGACGCGGCACGCGTGAGCGGACGGCCGTTCATGACCAAAAACTCGAGCACGTTGTCCAGAATCGCGGAGTCGGAACCCTCGCGGTTGATGATAGGCATCACGCGCTCAAGGTCGTGCTGCAGCACAGGGCTGTACAGGTTGGGCTCGCGGGCGCGGATCCAGTTGACGTTGCCCTTGAGGGTGTTGATCTCGCCGTTATGGATGATAAAGCGGTTGGGGTGCGCGCGCTCCCAGCTGGGCGTGGTGTTGGTGGAGTAGCGCGAGTGGACGAGCGCCACAGCCGTCTTGACGGCGGCGTCGTTGAGGTCGATGAAGAAGCGGCGCATCTGCGTGGCGACCAGCATGCCCTTGTACACGATGGTGCGCGAGCTCATAGAGCACACGTAGAAGATCTTGTCGCGCAGGGCAAACTCGGCGTCGGCCTTCTTTTCGATGGTGCGACGGCACACGTACAGGCGACGCTCAAAGGCATCGCCGGCGGGCGTGTCGTCGGGGCGGCCCAGGAAAGCCTGCAAGATGGTGGGCATGCAGGCGCGCGCCGTCTCGCCCAGGTCGTGCGGGTCGACCGGCACCTCGCGCCAAAAGAGCAGCGGCACGCCGGCCTCGGCGCAGCCCTCCTCGAACACGCGACGGGCATCCTCTACGCCCTTGTCGTCCTGCGGGAAGAACAGCATGGCCACACCATAGTCGCCCTCTGCCGGCAGAATCTGGCCGCACTTTTGGGCCTCTTTACGAAAAAAGTGATGCGGAACCTGGAACAGGATGCCAGCGCCGTCGCCGGTGTTCTTCTCGAGTCCCGTGCCGCCGCGGTGCTCCAAGTTGACCAGAATGGACAGCGCATCGTCCAGAATCTGGTGATGGCGCTCACCGTTGATATCGGCAAGCGCGCCGATGCCACAAGCATCGTGGTCGAATTCGGGGCGATAAAGGCCCTGCTGCTGAGCGGAATCTGCCTGCATCGCGATCCTCCCCTAGATATTAGACAGTCAGTTGAATAGGCATACTATGAGCATCGCCGGCCCGTTGTGTTTCTCACCCGTTTCGAAACAATCGCGTAACGCACGCAATTATTTTGTTAGTCGTGGTTAACTTTAAAGTCCAAAACGGGTATCCTTTGCGGCGTCAAGCAAACGGCACGTCGCCCATACACA
>UQPI01000082.1 GCA_900542945.1 uncultured Collinsella sp. | reverse complement strand
CAGCCTTCTTTCCCATCCTGACCGACTTTTGGGAGAACCCGCCCGCGAGCGTGGGCGCCCTCTACATCGGCCCCCTCAAGGCACTCATCAATGATCAGTTCGTCCGTCTCAATGACCTGTGCGAAGAAGCCGACATCCCCGTCTGGCACTGGCATGGCGACGTTTCGCAGTCGCACAAGGCAAAGCTCATCAAAAAGCCGAGCGGCATTTTGCAGATTACACCCGAGTCGCTCGAGGCGCTCCTGATCCATAAGCATATGGCGATCCCGCGCATGTTTTGCGACCTGCGCTACGTCGTCATCGACGAGGTCCACTCGCTCATGCGCGGCGATCGAGGCGGGCAGACGCTCTGCCTTATCGAGCGACTCTCGCACATGGCCGGCGTGCAGCCTCGCCGCATTGGCCTTTCGGCTACCATCGGCGACCCCGAGCGCACGGGCGCTTTTCTCTCACAGGGAACGGGGCGCGACTGCGTTATCCCCCGCTTTGAAGAACCGCGCCGCGTGTGGCGCATCTCCATGGAGCACTTCTACAACTCGGGCCCCCAGGCACAGCAGCGGGGATTCGTAGGCACAGGTCCGCAGGAAGCCGAAGTGCTCGCATGCGAGCGCATCGAGGCGGTGGCGCCCACGGCACTGCCGGCCGACACCAAAGACATGCGCCGCAGCGGACAGCTCACACAGGAGGAGCGCCGTCAACGTCGCGAACGGGCACAGGATAAGGCTACCTCCGGGAACCGCCGCACTTCTTCGGCCCCCGAGGGCGAAGTCGATATCCCTCGGGCCGCTGAGCAGGCGCTCCTCAACCCCACCGACACCGCGCCCGAAAACGCCGATCCCGGCATGGGCTATATCTTCGAACACACCCGCGGGCGCAAGTGCTTGGTCTTTGCCAATTCGCGCGAGGAGGCAGAGGCCGTGTGCTCCATGCTGCGCAGCTACTGCGAGAGCCGGCACGAGCCCGACCGCTTTCTCATCCACCATGGCAATCTTTCGGCATCGCTGCGCGAGACGGCCGAGGAACTCATGCGCGATGAGGAGCAGGCGCAGACAACCGTCACCACCTCCACGCTGGAACTCGGCATCGATATCGGCCGTCTGGAACGTGCGTTTCAGATCGATGCGCCGTTTACCGTCAGCTCCTTTTTGCAGCGTATGGGGCGCACGGGCCGCCGCGATCTTCCGCCCGAGATGTGGTTTGTCATGCGCGAGGAGGAGCCCGAGCCGCGCACGATGATGCCCGAAACGATACCTTGGAAGCTCCTGCAGGGCATCGCGCTCGTACAACTCTATCGCGAAGAAAAGTGGGTCGAGCCACCCGAGCTCGATCGACTCCCCTACAGTTTGCTCTATCACCAGACCATGTCGACGCTCGCCAGCACCGGCGAGCTCACACCGGCCGAGCTTGCTCAGCGCGTGCTCACGCTGAGCTATTTCCATCGCATCTCGGCCGATGACTATCGCGTACTGCTGCGCCACCTCATCAAGATCGACCACATCCAGGTCACCGAGGGCGGTGGGCTCATCGTGGGCCTCGCGGGCGAGCGCATCATCAACAACTTTAAGTTCTACGCTGTGTTCCAGGAAAACGAAGAGTTTACCGTTCGCAGCGAATCGGCCGAGCTGGGCACGATCGTCAATCCCCCACCGCCCGGTGAGCGCATCGCTATCGCCGGACACTGCTGGATTGTCGAGGAAGTGGACTGGAAGCGTCATACCGTCTTTGCCACGCAGGTCAAGGGCCGTGTGCCGGCCTACTTTGGCGACTGCCCCGGCGACATCAATACACACGTACTCGAGCGCATGCGCAAGGCGCTCAACGAGCACGCGGCATATCCGTACCTCATGGGCAACGCACGGGCTCGCTTGGCACAGGCTCGTCATACCGCCGAGATTTCGGGGGCGGGAACTAAACCGCTCATTAACCTGGGCGGCGACACCTGGGTGCTCTTCCCCTGGTTGGGAAGCTACGCTTTTTTGGCGCTCGAGCGCATGCTCAAGATTAAATGTGCCGCGGAGCTGGGCCTTCGCGGACTCGACCCTTCACGACCGTACTTTATGCAGTTTAAGATGAAGGCCGACGAGAAGACGTTCTTTGAGGTGCTCGCAGCCGAGGTCGAAAAGGACTTCGACCCCATCGAGCTCGTCTATCCCGGCGAGGTACCTTATTTTGATCGCTACGACGAGTACGTTCCCGAAGAGCTCGTGCGCAAGGGCTTTGCCGAAGGCGTGCTCGACATAGAGGGTATGAAGCAGCACGTTCTCGGCTGGCGCGACCACGCCTAAGACCAGTCTTTTTTGGGACGGGGAGACTTACTTGTCGTGAAGGACGGTGCCGAGGAAGTCGGTGTCGAAGGGCACGGCTTCGGCAAAGGCGTAGTCGCCGTCGCTGGTGATGAGCAGGTAGTTTTCCTCGCCGCCGAACTTCACATCGCCACATGAGACCACCCAGGCGTGGACGAATACCTCGAGTGCCGTGGCAGCGCAGTCGCGAAGGAACGTCACATCGCTCCCCTCGTTTGCGCTCACAATATTGGCCACGTAGATACCCCCGGGCTTCAGGCTGCCTCGCACCAGGCGCAGCGCCTCAACCGTCGCCAGCTCGCGAACGGGCTCGGCACCGCCAAAGCAATCGCTCACGACCACGTCGTAGCGACGATGGCCCACGCTCGTCACACCCAGATACGAGCGAGCCTCGGCGGTAATCACCCGCAGGCGGTCGCCCACCGCGCGCTCCAGCTCGTCCAGGTAGAACCAACGGCGCGCCAAGCGCGTTATCTCTCCGTCATACTCGATGACGTCCATGCGCAGGCCCTCGTGCGACATCAGCGCAAATTTGGGATAGGCAAACCCGCCGCCACCTAGCATAAGCATACGGTTGATACCGTGACCATAAGCGTCGCGCATCGCATCCTCGGCCTCAAACACGTCGTCAAACGCGCGATAGTACGCAAAGACGGGCTCCGCCCAGCGCTCGCCAACGTAACTCGCGCTTTGGTAGACGCCGCCTTGCACCAATACGCGAACTTCGTCGCCGCCCTCATCGTGCACGCGCTTCACACGTGCCAGCCCATTGCGGGTCCTCGCGACCTGCAGACAGGCAGCACGAACAGCGACAGCGGCCGCACCAAGCGCCGCGGCTCCCAGAGCAACGCCGGCAACGACGCCGGCAGAAACACTCGGCTTGTTCATCTAGAGCTCCTTTTGCAGATAAAGGCCATGGTCATAAAATCCAAGATGGCGATAGTACTCGCGCGTACCGATCGCGCTGATCACGTTGATGTACGTATAGCCAGCGTCCCGAGCTATCTGGCACGCACGCTCCACGAGCAAACGTCCCAATCCATGGTGCTGCGCTGCCTGGCCCTGATCGCCCACGCGCGCCGCCATGCCATACACGTGCACCTCACGAATCATCGCCTCGTCCGGCATCGTCGGCAGCTCGTCCGCATGTGCGGCAACAAAAGCGCGATCGGGCAGCGACAACCGCAAAAAGCCCGCGATCTTGCCCCGCGGCGTCACCCACTGCAAAAAGCGCTCGTAAGTCACCGGCGTCTCGTACGCTACTTCCTCATCAAGAGATAGCTCATCCAAGTCGGCACCCGCCGTGCTGATCTCGCGATAGCGAATCTCGCGCACCGTCGCACCGTCACCCCGAGCGGCCAAGCGATTTTCGACGAGCTGACGCAGGTTGGGTTTCTTGTTGCCCACCATGATGTCGTCGGAGCTAAAGTCGCGAATCATACGGCTGATGCGGCAGAACGCCGGCGTCACCACGATGTCGTCGGCCAGCACATCGAGCAGCTCTTCCTCGGTATAGGGGCGCCACTCGCCGCGCTCATAGCAGCCCACCAGACGCGAGCCCTCGATGAGCGCACACGGGTAGACCTTGACCTCGTCGGGCATAAAGGCCCCTTCGGCCATAAAGCGCTCGTAGTCGCGCTTGTCCCCCTCGGGCGTGGCGCCCAACAAATTGAGCATAAAGTGCGCGTGAATCTTAAAGCCAAATAGGCGCGCAAGCGAAAACGCCCGCTCGATCTGCGCCACCGAAATGCGACGCTCGTTGATATCGAGCAAATGCTGGTCGAGGCTCTGGATACCCATCTGAATCTTGGTGCAGCCCAGACGGCGGACAAGCGTGAGGGCCTGCGGCGTTACGGCATCGGGGCGCGTCTCGATAACGAGTCCCACCACGCGATGCTTCGCCGTCTCGTTGATGCGCTGCTGACGCTCGAGCTCCTCCATCGTTGCCGTCTGCCACTCGGTGACCTCGCCCCACGGCGTACCGGGGCCGTACAGACGACGCACCGCACGGTTATAGCCGCCCACGGCA
Source organism: uncultured Collinsella sp. (assembly GCA_900542945.1). Classification (GTDB taxonomy): domain Bacteria; phylum Actinomycetota; class Coriobacteriia; order Coriobacteriales; family Coriobacteriaceae; genus Collinsella. The sequence continues at coordinate 2,203 of UQPI01000082.1, read as the reverse complement.
GCATCCACACGCCCCTGCTCGTCAGCAACGCCGGCAGCAAGCTCGGCCTCGTCTGTCGCAATGCCGGCGGCCCGATAGCGCTCGCGACGCTCCGCTACCACCGGCGGCAGGGCATCGGCGGGAGCGTCATCGAGCAGGCGCCCCGCCTCGACACGACTGATGCCCGGACGCGCCAGCATGGGGTTGGCCGCCACGCCGGCGACGGCATCGTCATTGAGCGCACGGAAAAGTTCCGACATAAACCATGCCTGATACCCTTGCGGATAGTCGCTCCAGGTACCGCCAAGCACAATGAGCTCGATCTTATCGGTCGCATGACCCATCTGTGAAAGCGCTGTCAAACGGGCACTCACCTGCAGATACGGATCGAAGCAGTTTTGCTCCGCACGGGCACACGCCGGCTCGGCGTGCAGATAGCTTTTAGGCATGCGCAGATCGTTGGGGCAAAACAGGCAATCGCCCGAGCATGGCCAGGGCTTGGTGATGACGGTAATGGTCGCCACGCCCGAAGCCGTGCGGCGCGGCTTCATGCGCAGCACCTGCAGCAGTTGGCGTTCCAGATCGGAATCGACATTCCACGCACCCCACCGAGCCGGCTCCTCACGTTTAACCCGCTGGTAGAACGGCAGCAGACGGCGCTTGGCCAGATCTCGTTTGTCGGCACCCTCACGGCGCGCCTCGGCATGTATCAGTTTGACGAGCGCCTTGTCGTCCACGGTCTCACCGCGACGCAGAGCCTCGAGTATGTTCAAAATAATCTGTTCCATGCCCCCATTGTAAAGGCAAAGGCGCCGGAGCCAGTCACGGCCCCGGCGCCTCCATCAAAGAGCATGCCTATATGCACCGATCTCCGAAAACCGCATGTCACTCCGGATCGAACGACATGTCGCCCGAACCGACCTTAAAACGATACGTGGCAGACTTATCACCGTTGTCGAATTCAAGATTCAATATGGTCTCGCCATCGTAGCCAAGCGGAAGGAAATCGCTCTCGAAGTCACCGCTGCCCACGGTGAGGCTCGCCGTAAAGCCCGTAGAGTTCGGAACCGTTATCTCCACATCGCCCGAGTCCACGCTTACGTCCATAGACTTCGCGGGGGCCTGGTAGAGCTCGAACGTCACATCGCCCGAACCGACCTCAGCACTGAGCGCATCAGTCACGCTGCCTGTAAACTCTACATCTCCCGCACCCAGGAAAAGGTCAAAACCATCACAGATGACACCGGCAATCTGCAAATCACCCGAGCCCACGTGCGCGTTGATCCCCTTCAGATGTTCGGCAACACGGCGCGGCAGCTCAACCGTAACCGAGCGATCGATTGCCTTACCGTCATCACTTCCAAACTGGGAAACCTTAAGCGTCGAGTCCTCGACGGATGCGATGTTTTGCGCCGCGGCCTTGGAGGCATCCATACCCTTGGCAACGCGCCCCCGCTCGATAACGCGAGCCTTGTTGCCATCAACAACCTTGACGTCCACCGAACCCGCATTGATATCGAAATCGAGGTAGCGGAACATATCGGCATCAAAAGTCGTACTCGAAAGCTGCTGAGGCTGAGCGGAATAGCCGCCGCCATCGTTCATAAAATCGTCATCGTCAACCACATCGTCCCTACCGGACAGGCCGGATACAACATCGTCGAGATCCCACGGGCCATCAAAATGAATCAATGTCCGCGAAACGCCAAATACAAGCCCAACAATGAGCACGAACGCTCCGATGCCAACGCTCAAGCGTACCTTGGATTCATGCGAAAGCTTCATCATTCATCACCCTCTTTGGCGATCGGGCCAGCGGTAGTCGCGGTAGCCACGCCAGCATCAACCGCAGCGGAAGCATCCTGCACCTGAGTCCTAGCCGTCACCGGTGCCGAACCAACCTGAATATCCCCGCGCGCCCAATCACCATCGAGTGCACGCGCCACCCAGTGATAGATGGGAATCGTAAAGAAGATCAGCGCGGCAAAGGGGCCGGCACCAAACGGGAACATCAGCAAAAAGAACAGCAGCCAACACACAGCCCAATACGGGAACGACTGGAACGGGCCCTTCACCGGAGTCGAGCCAACCGCACCGCCACTCGTCGCCTGCGCCGTAGCGGCATTGGCGGCCTGTGCACTCCAGCTTGCCGCTTGCGCCGCCTTGGCCGCAGCATCACTCGCCTACGTTGCCGCCTCGGTAGCGCGTGCCGCCGCCTCGTGGG
>UQPI01000081.1 GCA_900542945.1 uncultured Collinsella sp. | reverse complement strand
AGATGTCGCAGTCGGTGTTGCGTAGCAGGAACGTCGAAATCGAGCCCAGGAGTGCATACTTGATCGAGGACAGGCCGCGGGCGCCGCAGAGCACCAGGTCGGGCTTAACCACGTCGAGCATCTCGTCCTTGAGCGTCTCGCGAATGCGGCCGGCGCGAATCATGACCTCGACCTCGGGAATGTCGGGATTGGCCTTGGCCTCTTCGAGCTGCTTGGCGATGGAGTTCTTAAATGCCTCCTCTAGGCCGTTGACCAGGTCGACCGGATAGGAGCCGGCGCTCTCGAGTGCCGTGGAATCGATAACGTGGCCGATAATCAGCTTGGCGCCGTTGTTCGCGGCGACCTTGATGGCGCGTGCGAGCACAAAATCCTGCTGCTCAGTACCGTCGAGTGAAACAAATACCTTGGTGTAGCCCTCGTTCATGGTTTCCTCCTTGGTCTATCGCACGGGCGCGGGGCTCGTGCATCGGGCGGGCGCGGGCGCGTTGGCCGCCGGACACTTTATCTTGTTGCAGTTATACCCAAGGATTTGGGTTTGACCGCTCGCAATTCTGTGAACGGGCGAGTTTTTTGGTAAGGGTAGGCGCAGACGCGCCCGAACGGTTGATAATGGGACATCGCCCGCACCGTCCGCAGAACAATATCGGCGGGTGTCTAACGAGGGGGTCCCTTTGGATATCATCGAGCTTCTAAAATCTGCCTTCATGGGCCTGGTCGAGGGCATCACCGAATGGCTGCCCGTCTCGTCGACCGGTCACATGATCTTGGTGGACGAGTTCGTCAAGATGAACGTGAGCGAGACGTTCTGGAATATGTTCCTGGTCGTGATCCAGCTTGGCGCCATTTTGGCCGTCTGCGTCCTGTTCTTCTACGACCTTAACCCGTTTTCTCCCAGCAAGGGCAAGGAGGGTCGTCGCGACACCTGGGTACTGTGGGGCAAGATTGTGCTCGGCTGCATTCCCGCCGCGGTGATCGGTCTGCCGCTCAACGACTGGATGGAGGAGCATTTCTACAATGCTCCCGTCGTGGCGCTGGCGCTCATCGTATACGGCGTGCTGTTTATCGTGATCGAGAACTGGCGCGCGAACAAGCGCGAGGAAATGGCCGTTGCCGGTTCGTTTGGTTCGCGTGCCGCGGCGTCGGGTGGACGTCCCGCTGGCGCACACTTTGCCGCGCCCGCTGCGGTTGCTGCTGCAGACGACGATGACGATAACCTGGACTTTGGTTCCATCGCTACGCTCGAGGACCTGAGCTGGAAGACCGCACTGGGTATCGGTTGCTTCCAGGTGCTCTCGCTGGTGCCGGGCACGTCGCGCTCTGGCTCCACCATCATCGGCGGCCTGCTGCTGGGCTGCACGCGCTCGGTGGCGTCTAAGTTCACGTTCTTCCTGGCCATCCCCGTTATGTTTGGCGCGAGTGCGCTCAAGCTGGTCAAGTACTTTATTAAGGGCGGTACGTTTGGCGCCAACGAGCTCGCCATCCTGGGCGTGGGCTGCGTCGTTGCCTTTGTGGTTTCGCTCATCGCCATCAAGTGGCTCATGGGCTTCGTCCGCCGTCACGACTTTAAGTGCTTCGGCGTCTACCGCATCATCCTGGGTATCGTGGTGCTTGCGTACTTCTTTGTCCTGGAGCCCATGCTCGGCCTGTAACTTGGTTGACGCTGCGCGGCGGCCAGAGCGACAACTTGTCATTCAAAGAGGGTGGCATGACCAAAAGGTCTATGCCGCCCTCTTTGTCAAGGGGCTAGGTAAAAGGGGTCAGGTAATTTTGCACCAACTTGGTTCAGAATAGCCTGAAACCTTTTCATCAATCGCAGTGGGAGATGGTGATCTGGGCGAATGAGTCGACTGTCCTTCCTGGTCGCCAACAAAAATCGAGTTGTGCGGCCTCTCGGAGGTCTCTAGCTGACAAAAAACGCCATCTTGGTACCATCAGCACTCACAGTAGTGTTTGCTACTGTGAGTTATATGCGTAAATTCGCGAGAATATTCCCAAAATAGGACAAAGGCACTCAAGTTATTTCAGCAACCCTTGCGTGGGGCCAGCGGAAAAGGCCGTACAACTCGAAAAATGTTGGTGGCGGTTTGAGGACGATGCCGAATGCGGTAAAGGGACTGTCCCTTTGCCGCATTCAGGCCACGGTGTGCTGGGGCTTGCGGTTAAAGACGAGCTTGTCCACTACGGCCTGAAGCGACATATGACGGACGGTGTCGTAGGCCTCCTGCGTGCTGTAGGCGCAGTGGGGCGTGACGATGCAGCGCGGGTGGGCGATCAAGGCCTGGTTGGGCGCGGTCTCGTCGGCGAGCACGTCGAGCGCAGCGCCGCAAATGCCGCGTGTGCCACTGCTGACAATACCCTCGTCCAGCGCGGCGACTAGGGCATTTTCGTCCACAATGGGTCCCCGGGCCGTGTTAATCAAAAATGCCGTTGGTTTCATACGCGCAAGTTCGCGCTTGCCAATTAGCGTTTCGGTCTCTGGAATCAACGGGCAATGAAGGCTGACGATATCGGAGGCCCCAAGCAATTCGTCGAGCGTTTGCGCTTTGATACAACCGGCGGCGGCAAGCTCTTCTACGCTCTTGGTTGGCGCCCACACCAGCACCTTCATACCGAGTGCCTGCGCGATGGGCACCACGGCACGCGCGATGCTGCCAAAAAAGACGAGCCCCAACGTGCGGCCCTGCGTGCGGTGCATGGTATACCCGCCCAGTGGATTCCAAACGCCAGCCCGCACGTCGCAGTTGAGAAACGTAACCTGTCTCATCAGGTCAAGCATCAAGGCGATAGTATGCTGAGCGACGTCTTCCGAGCAGTATCCGGGGCAGTTGGTGACGGTGATGCCGTGTGAGGCCAAGCGGTCGACAGCAACGTGGTTCACACCGATGGACATATTCGAAACGATGCGTATCCCCACGGCGGCCATGTCGTCGGCACACGCATCGTCGATGGGGCCGAACTCGCCGACAAAGCCCTCGCAGCCGACCAACTGCTCGGCGGTGGGGCAGACATTGGGCTCGTGCGCGCAGCCAACCAGCTCAATTTGGTCGCCGCCTTCGATTGTGTCGAGCACCGCTTGACCAGCTTCGGTCGAGCCGTCGACCATGTAATAGAGCACCTTGTGTCTCACAACGGCCCTCCTGCGATGTGGGGTGGGTAGGAGCGGTAGATATTCTATCCCTCCGGTGGTGCAGATTAACCTGACCCCATTACACCAAATCTGCCGGGGCGGACCTGACGATCGCGCACGGAGTCGTGGTGTGATTTGCGTCGGTGTCCGCGCGGCTCGGTATACTGGTACGGCTCAAACTATGGCGCTGCCCGCAGGCGCGCCGTCTGTCAGATGAGGAGTCGCCCATGACCCAGCCCTTGCCCTGGGAAAAGAACGCTGCGGTACCCGTGCCGCCCGCGCCGGAGCCCGTGCCGCTCGATGCATACACCGTCCCCGCCGCGCCGGAACCCGAGCTCGTTCCGCTCGACATCTACGACGCCCCGGCTCCGGCGCCCAAGCCCGCCAAGCCGTTCGTCGATATCGATAGCCTGAACCCCGCCCAGCGCGAGGCGGTCCTGACCACCGAGGGCCCGCTGCTGGTCCTTGCCGGCGCCGGCTCGGGCAAGACCCGCGTCCTGACCTTCCGCATCGCACATATGCTTGGCGACCTGGGCGTTAGGCCCTGGCAGGTCCTGGCCATCACGTTTACCAACAAGGCCGCGGCCGAGATGCGCGAGCGTCTGGCAGCACTCATCCCCAGTGGCACCCGCGGCATGTGGGTGTGCACCTTCCACGCCATGTGCGTGCGCATGCTGCGCGAGGACGCCGACCTGCTGGGCTACACCGGTCAGTTCACCATCTATGACGACGATGACTCAAAGCGCATGGTGCGTGACATTATGCAGGCGCTCGGCATTGAGCAAAAGCAGTTCCCCATCAACATGATCCGCAGCAAGATCAGCTCGGCCAAAAACGCCATGATTGGGCCCGAGGACATGCTCAAGAGCGCCGATAGCCCCAACGACAAAAAGGCCGCGCAGGTCTACCTGGAGCTGGAGCGCCGCCTGCGCGCCGCCAACGCGATGGACTTTGACGACCTGCTCGTGCGCGCTCTCGAGCTGCTGCGCACCCGCCCCGAGGTGCTCGATAAGTACCAGGAGCGCTTCCGCTACATTAGCGTCGACGAGTATCAGGACACCAACCACGTCCAATACGAGATCGCCAACCTGTTGGCCGCCAAGTACCAAAACCTTATGGTCGTGGGCGACGACGACCAGTCCATTTATAGCTGGCGTGGCGCCGACATCACCAATATCCTGGACTTTGAGAAGGACTTTAAAAACTGCAAGACCGTCAAGCTGGAGCAGAACTACCGCTCCACGGGTCATATCCTGAGCGCCGCCAACGCCGTGGTGCGCCACAACTCGCAGCGCAAGGACAAGCGCCTGTTTACGGCCGAAGGCGATGGCGAGAAGATTCAGGCCTTCCAGGCGAGCGACGAGCGCGACGAGGGCCGCTGGATTGCCGGTGAGATCGAGAAGCTGCACTCCAAGGGCACGAGCTACGACGACATCGCCGTGTTCTATCGCACCAACGCCCAGTCGCGTATTCTCGAAGATATGTTCCTGCGCGCGGGCGTGCCCTACAAGATCGTGGGCGGCACGCGATTCTTCGACCGCGCCGAGATCCGCGATGTCATGGCCTACCTCAAGATGATCGTGAACCCGGCCGACGAGATGAGCGTCAAGCGCGTCATCAACACGCCGCGTCGCGGCATCGGCTCCACCTCGATCCAAAAGATTGAGCAGCTGGCGCGCGACAACCGTTGCTCGTTCTTCCAAGCCTGCGAGATCGCAACAGCCGAGACGGGCATGTTTAGTGCCAAGGTGCGCAACGGCCTGTCGAGTTTTGTGGCGCTGGTGCGCGAGGGCCGCCGCATGGACGGCGAGCTCAAGGACGTCGTCGAGATGATTGTCGATAAGACGGGCCTGCTGCAGGCGTTTCGCGCCGAGGGCACCATGGAGTCCGAGAGCCGCGCCGAGAACATCCAGGAATTCCTGGGCGTCGCCGCCGAATTTGAGGAGACGCACGAGGATATCGAGGGTGCGCTCGAGAGTCTAGAAGAGCTGCGCGCGGCCGGTGTTGCCGACGTGCCGTCCGTCGCCGAGTCCGAGTCCGCCGTGGTGAGTGCGCCCGCGTCCGAGCCGGGGCCGTCCGCTCCGGCATCCTCGTTTGAGGCACTTGTCGGCGCTCGTGACGCCGCGGGCTCCAATCCGCTCGATAGCTTGGCCGCCCCGGCGCTCTCGCCGCAGGATGCCCTGGCCGCCGCCATCGCGGGCAACGCGTATGCCGTGCCAACAGAGCTACCGGCGGGCGCCGTGCATGCCGACGAGATCGAGCGCACCTACGGTCCGCTCACCTGTAAGGCGCTGCCGGCACTCATGGAGTGGCTGGCCCTGCGCTCCGACTTGGATTCCCTGGCCGGCGAGACGCATGCCATTACCATGATGACCATCCACTCCGCCAAGGGCCTGGAGTTCCCGGCGGTGTTCGTGGCCGGCATGGAGGAGGGCATCTTCCCGCACGTGCACGACTTTGGCGGCAGCGATGATCCGGGCAAGCTCGAGGAGGAACGTCGCCTGGCCTACGTTGCCATCACGCGCGCCCGTAAGCGCCTGTTTCTGACCTATGCGGCCACGCGCCGCACCTACGGCTCGACTTCTGCCAACCCGCGCTCGCGCTTCCTCAACGAGATTCCGTTTGAGGATATCGAGTTTAGCGGTATCGGTTCTGCCGGTTTTGAGGGCACGGGCTGGGAGAAGCGCGGCGACCGTCACGGCACCTTTGGCTCGGGCATGGGCTCGGATATGTATGGCGGCAAGGTGTTCGGTTCGCATACGCGCTCGACCGGCGGTTCCGGTTCGCGCGGCGGATCGAGCTTCGACGATTTCTTTGGTGGCAGCACCTATGGCACCGAGCGCCATCGCGGGGTTTCGCCCGACGCCGGCCGTGTTGCCTCGACCTTTGGTTCGGGCGCGCCGCGAGCTAAAAAGCCGTCGTCCAAGGTGTCGCCGACGGTGGAGCGCAAGGTCGATCGCGCCAGCGCGTCGCAGGACTTTGCCGCGGGCGATACCGTGAGCCACAAGACCTTTGGCACCGGTACCGTGATCTCGGTCGCCGGAGACATGATCGAGGTTCAATTCGAAAAGACCGGCCAGACCAAAAAGCTTATGAAGGGCTTTGCGCCTATAGTGAAACTGACCTAGGCGGCTTTCCCAGGCACGGCACCTCGGCCTTCAATCGTCGGGCATGACCTCAAGGTCTATGCCCTCCTCTTTCAGGCCGATCTGCCGCACCTGGAAAACCCGTACATCCGGCTAGGCGGGCGCGCCGGGGGCTTTGGTCGCCTGCTCGGGCAGTCCTGCGCAAGACGGAGAGCACATTAAGTGGCCTCCTTTGCGTGCGGAACTCGCGATCGATGTTGCCCTATACGCCCGCCCAGGTCCTTGGGTAACGTTGCTGGACGAACGTCGCTTTGCTCGTTCGCTTTTTGGTCTGGAGAGCAGGGTGGGCTGATATATAGATACGAGTAGGGGCTCCTCCGTTGATGAACGGGGGAGCCCCTTGTTGCTTTTTGATTGTCGTTACTAGCCAGAGACTCGCCGGGATGGGGCGCGGGGTTTGGTCGATCGTGAGTTCCGCAC
>UQPI01000080.1 GCA_900542945.1 uncultured Collinsella sp. | reverse complement strand
GAGTTCCGCACGCAAAGAAGGCCACTTAATGTGGCCTTCGTCTTGCGCAGGACTGTAGAGCAGGAAACCTTATATCCGGCCCCTCCGTCCGGGGACCGCGCCGTGCCAGCTACAACGTCATGTTTGGATCGGCATCGACGTCGAACGGCGAGATTTCTCCTCGGTCGAATTTACGGCGAGCAACCTCTGCGATCATGGCGGCGTTGTCGGTGCACGCCGAAAGCGGTGGCACCGTTACGCGGATCCCCTGACGCCCAAGCTTCTTGATCATCATCTCGCGCAGATGCGGGTTGGCCGAGACGCCGCCACCGATGCAGTATTCCTTGCATCCGGTAGCGTGCAGTGCGTTTTTGGCCTTCTTGTACTGCACGTCAAAGACCGCCGCCTCAAACGAGGCCGCTAGATCGGGCAGGTGAATCGTGCGCCCGGCCTTGGTCTCCTGCTCGATGTAGAGCGTCACCGCCGTCTTGAGGCCCGAAAGCGAGAAGCGGTAGTCTCCCCTGCTGTTAAGCGCGCGGGGAAAATCGATCGCCTTGGGGTTGCCCGTCTCGGCAAGCTTGGAGATGATGGGGCCACCGGGATAGCCCAGGCCCAGCGCCTTTGCCACCTTGTCGAAGGCTTCGCCCACGGCGTCGTCGAGCGTCTCGCCGAGCACCTCGTAGTCGCCCCACGCCTTGACGTGAACAAGCATGGTATGACCGCCCGAGACGAGCGTGAAGATAAACGGCGGCTTGAGGTCGGGCTGCGCCAGCAAGTTGGCAAACAGGTGCCCCTCCAGATGGTTGACGCATACGAGCGGCTTACCGGCAGCGTAGGCAAAGCCTTTAGCAAAGGCAACGCCCACCACGAGGGCGCCCACCAGGCCCGGACCCTGTGTCACGCCCACGGCGGCAAGCTCGCTAGGGGCAATGGCTCCACCCTCAAGACCAAGCGATGCTGCGGCATCCTCGAGCGCCGCATCCACGACGCTCACAATCACCTCAACGTGTTTGCGCGAGGCGATCTCGGGCACCACGCCGCCAAAGCGGGCGTGAAAATCAATCTGTGTCGACACCTGGTTGGCCAGCATATTGCCATCTGCATCGATAATCGCCACCGCCGTCTCGTCGCAGGAGCTCTCGATAGCGAGCACTAGGCGGCGATGCTCAATCTCGACACGTTCCTCGGCAGAGCGCTTGGGCGCAGACAGGGGCCATGCGCGTTGCTCGGCTGCCGTCGGCTCGGGCGAGGCGTTATCGACCGGAAGCACGAGGGGAAGTGGGGCCGTCATGACGATGGCGTCCTTGCCGGCACCGTAATAGCCACGACGACGGCCAGCCTCGGTAAAGCCCAGAGCGTTATAAAGCGCGATCGCTCCCTCGTTACCGTCCTCGACCTCGAGCGAAGCCGTAGTGCAGCCGAGCATCTGGGCATCATAGCTCACGTGCGACAGCAGCTTGCGGGCAATGCCCTCACGGCGATGTGCCGGGTCGACGGCGACATCCAGAATCTGCACATCACCGTCCACGACCATACCGCCGGCAAGGCCCAGCAGCTTGCCGTCGTCGTGTGCCACCCACCAACTACGCGGCGCAGCGACGTCCTCGCCCAGTTCGGACAGGAACATGCCCGGCGTCCACGCCTCGTGTCCGGCACCTTCAAAGCAGGCGGCCTCCAGCGCGCTCGCGCCCTCGGCATCCGCCGCGCCCATGGGACGGAACTGCAGATGACGACCGGCGAGCTCATCGGCAACGCCCGTAATTTCGCTGTGCGCACTCTCGGCAAGACCAAGACGCTTGCGCTCGTTTTCCTCGGCATCCGAAAGGCGCGTGTAAATCGGCAGGACGCGGGCCGGATCGCCGTCGCCCGCAGCGTGCGCGAGCAGCAAGCCCTCGCCCGAAGGCCACCACAGGTCGCGCTCCACGCAGCGGGCGGTCTCGTCCTCACCCAGCAGCTTGCCATAGCGCACAAGACCGTCACCGGTCAGCTGAACCTGGTCCCAGTCCGCTGCTTGGCGCCACTCATCGAGCGCCACGGCGGCCTTGACCACGTGTTCGCGCTCAAATTGACGCTCGGGACCCTCATCGACCAGCATATACAGCGCCGGATATACCTCACCGCGCATAGCATCGGCCAAGATACCAAGCTTGCCACGCACGCCAACCTTCCACGCCGTCCAAGCGCAAGCGTCAAGCGTCGACACGCCCAGCAGCGGAACATTGGCACCACATGCGAGGCCCTTGGCAGTGGAGATGCCGATGCGCACGCCCGTAAACGACCCCGGGCCGCGGCCGACCACGTAGCAACCAACATCGCTGCGATTCAGACCGGCTTGAGCCAGCACGCCATCAACGGTATTCACGAGCTCAACGTTGGCGTGACGGCGACACATGTGGTCGCCACTCGCGAGCTTCGTCTCGCCCGTCTGCCCATCAATCCAGCTTGCCGCGCAGGCAAGCATGTCGGTCGAGGTATCGAGCGCCACCACCAGCGCGTTGTCGTTATGCAAGCTCATCTTGTACAGCCTTATCAATCAAATGGGAAAGCTCCATTGCGCGGTCACCGTGCGCCTCGAGCGTTATCGTTCGCACATCGCTATCGCCCTCATCACGCTTGAGCGTCACCGAAAGATACTCATCCGTCAGCTCGTCCTGGAATTGTTCGCCCCATTCCAGCAGGCAAGCACCCTCATAGCCCAGCACATCGAAAATGCCCGTATCCTCGAGCTCGTAGGCATGCTCCAGGCGGTATAGATCAAAGTGAAACAGCGGAATACGACCTTGATCGTGAACGGCCATGAGCGCAAACGTAGGGCTCGTAACCATATGCCCATCGCCCAGCCCGCGCGAGACGCCCTTGGTAAAGTGAGTTTTGCCCACTCCCAGGCCACCGGTCAGGATGAGCACATCGCCGTCCTCAAGGCACGGTGCAATTAGCTCGCCAAAGTACTCCGTATCGGCAGCGCAAGTCGTTTTGTAAGTACCTACCCCCAGGCGCTCCAGGGACATATATGCTCCTTATTATTCCGAGGCGTCCTCTGGTGCGGGATGTCGCCCCAGATAGTCGCCCAGCATCTTAAAGTCTTCCTCCAGCAGCTCCTGCCACGCTGGATTGCGTAGCGCTGCTGCCGGATGGAAAGTGGGCATCACCACAAAGTGCCCCATCTGATGGAACCTGCCGCGCAGCTTGGTAATGCCGATCTCGGTCTTTAGCACAAAGTGCGTCGCGGGGTTGCCGAGCGTCACAATAATATCGGGCCAGATGCTTCGAATCTGCTCACGCAAAAATGGCGAGCAAGCCAGCACTTCCTCGGGACGCGGATTGCGGTTTCCCGGCGGGCGGCACTTAAGCACGTTGGCAATGTAGACGTCTTCGCGTTTGAGCCCCGCCAGCGACAAAATGCCGTTGAGGTCCTCGCCTGCCGCCCCCACAAAGGGCTCGCCCTGCAAATCCTCATTACGGCCCGGCGCCTCGCCAATAAACATCACGCGAGCGCGGGGGTTTCCCACGCCAAACACGATGTTGTGGCGCGACTGGTAAAGCTGGCAAAGGTGACAATCGCCCAGAACGGCCTCGATCTCCTCGAGTGCGACCTCACGCGGCGCCTGATGGCTATGGCCGGGAATGTGCATGACGCCCATAGCGACTCCTACACGTAGACCTTGTCGAGACGCATACCAAAGCCGCAAGCGACCTCGTAGTTAATCGTGCCGCGTAGGCGCGCCATCTCGTCCATGGTAATCTCGGCATCTCCATCGCGGCCGACAATGATCATCTCGTCACCATACTCGGCCTCGGGAATCTCATGCGCCGGGTTGGACTGAATGGCGACCATAAACTGGTCCATGCAGATATTGCCCACCTGACGCACACGCTCGCCGCGATACAGCACGTCCATACGATTGGAAAGCGTACGCGAAAGGCCATCGGCATAACCGATCGGAAGGGTGCAGATCTGAACGCGCGTGCGCGGTACGCGGTAGGTAAAGCCGTAGCCCACGCCCTCGCCCATCGCAGGGTGTGCCACGCGCGTCACACGCGCGTGGACGCTCATGACGGGATCAAGCTGCATCACGCGACCACTCAGCTCACATGGCTGCAGACCATACAAACCGATGCCGGCACGAATCATGTCAAAGTGCATTGAAGAATCGAGCATCGAGGATGGCGTATTGGCACAATGCACGATACCGCATTCAAAACCTGCGTCCTTGATGGCCTGAACGGCCTCGGTAAAACGCTGGCACTGCAGCTTGTAGTCCCAGCCCGAAGGTTCATCGGCCGTGGCGAAGTGCGTAAATACGCCGTCGCACTGAATACCGCGATGGAAATTTATACCGCGGACAAAGTCGAGCACCTGCGTGTAGTGAACGCCGATACGATTCATGCCCGTCTCGATGGCAAGATGGTACTTGCCCACTTTGCCCGCCGCGACGGCACATTCTCCATACGCAAGAGCAAAGTCAGACGTATAGACCGAGGGCATGATATCAAACTCGAGCAACGTCGGAATGGCCTCGATAGGCGGCTCGCTTAGGATGAGGATGGGTTTCGTAATCCCGCCCTGTCGGAGCTCAACGCCCTCGTTAACCGTCGCCACGGCAAACATGTCGGCACCGGCCGAATACATGATCTTGGCGCACTCAACAGCTCCATGACCATAAGCATCGGCCTTGACCACGCAGCACAGGCGCTGACGTGGATTCAGCAAGTTCTTATAGGCCCTCGTGTTGCGACGGAGCGCCCCGCGGTCGATCTCGACCCAGGACCAGCGCGTCAAATCGGCTTTATTCATGATTAGTCATCCGACCCTTCGTCCATGATTCCCAGATCTTCGAGCGCATCCTTTGCCGCCAGCTCCATGGCAGAACCGATCAAGTCGATAAGATCGGTCGCGATAACGCTCTTCTCACCATACTCCGTCGCCGCGGCAAAACCGGCGTAGCTGTGAAGTGCGACGGCGTACGAATACAGCAGCTCCCAACGATCCATCTCGTCGCGCATGGTGGCAAGCGTGCCGGCCAAAATACCCGCGAGAACATCACCAGAACCGGCAGTTGCCAGAGAAGCCGGACCCGAGAGTGGCAGCAGCACGCGCTCAACGCCACAGATAGCCGTCGTCGGCCCCTTGGCTATGACCACCAGATTGTCGGAGCCTGCAGCCCAGACAACCTTCTGCGCGGCCGCAATCGCGGTACCAAGGTCGTTCACCTCGTCACCGGCAACCAGGCGCGAAAGCTCACGATAGTGCGGCGTCATAACCAACGGCTGCTCGCGGCGATACATCTCGGGGTTACTATCAATACCGTCAATGGCAATCTTAGCAAGGCAGTTGAGTGCATCGGCGTCCAAAATTAGCGGTACATCAAGCTCGAGCAAGCCCGAAACCACCTGCATAGCGCCGGCAGACGTCGTCATACCGGGACCGCACAGCACGCAGCTGTACTTCTTTGCGATCTCGCACACCGTCATGCGCGCAGCGGCGCCAAAGGAGCCGCGGGAATCAGACGGAATAGCAAAGACCGGAATCGAAGGAAGTGCCATGCGAATGAGATTGGCGCAGGCGTCAGGAGCCGCGACTGCCACGTAACCAGCACCCGCGCGAGCTGCAGACTTGGCCGCCATAATGGCAGCACCAGGATATTGCGCCGATCCGGCGACAATAAGCACAGAGCCACGGGAATACTTATCGATATTCGATGGTAGCGGAGCAAAGTAATCAACTAAGTCACCGGGCTCGACAATCTCGGCGGCGTGGTCAACATCATCGATGACTTCGTCAAGACGGTCGTAAAGATTGCCGCAGATCAAATCGCCAGCATACTCAGGGCCATCAGCGCTATACAGACCAATCTTGGGCGCAATCATCGTCACCGTGCGCTCGGCACGAATGCAGTCGTCATCAACAACGCCCGTCTCGGCATTCAGGCCCGAGGGGACATCAATGGATACGACACAATCGGCGCATTCATTGACCGTAGGAATCCAAATGGAGAACGGCGCACGCAGATTCCCGTGGAAACCGGTACCAAAAATGGCATCGACAACAACATCCGCCTTATCGATCAAAACCTCGAGTTCGTCACGCGAGGGACCGACGCAAACGTGCACATCGCGGCCGGCAGTTCGACGAGCAACATGACGTGCCAAAGCAGCAGGAATCTCATCCGGCTCAACCGGAGAAACGATATCCACGTCCACACCCTTGTGGCTCAAGATATCGGCGGCAACCCAACCGTCGCCGCCATTATTACCAAAACCGACCAAAACGAGAACCCGATCGGGATTGAGCTTCAAGACCTCGTTAGCGGCAAACTCACCCGCTAGCTCCATAAGCTCGGCCTTCGAAGTCCCTTCGCGTTCGATGATATCCTCGAGACGAACGACTTCTTCGGTACTCAAAACCGGTTTCATCTATGCTCCTAGCGTATCTTGCGAAGCATCGCCCAGGTGCTCCGTCAATGCTGAATTCTGCAGCTGCTCGAGCTCATCTAATACAGAGCGAGCCTCTTTAAATGTCTGCGCAACGCGTTTCTTGGTGCTCACCTTTTCATCTTTTGGCTTAGGCCGAGCATCTTCGGTAATCGCGATGGCATTCGCAACGGCCAAGTCTCCCGTAAGCGTAATGGAAAGAGCGACCTCAACAACGCCCAGTTCTTGAGCGATCTCGAGAGCACGGCCCGAAAGCAGCGCCTTCGGTTTGCCGAGTTTATCACGCGTTACCGAAACATCCTTGCGACCCACGCCTTGACTAAAACCCGTGCCGAGAGCTTTAAGCACCGCCTCGCGCGAAGCAAAGCGGCTCGCATAGTGAGCAGCGGGACGCGATGATGCATCGCAATACGCACGCTCTTCTTTGGTAAACACACGCCGAGCAAACGACGGCGTCTTTTCAAGAATTGATTTCATGCGGGAAATCTCGACGATATCAACGCCGATACCAGCTTCAGCCATGTTCACCTCCATATCGCACAGACTAAGTTATTGTAGCCCGTTCACAGAAGATGCGACAAACGAGGGTTATAAAACACAGCTACTATGTGAGACAAATTGCCCGAGATACAAAAAAGGGGGAGGCCGCGAGGCCTCCCCCTT
>UQPI01000079.1 GCA_900542945.1 uncultured Collinsella sp. | reverse complement strand
CGGGGGCCGAATGGGCTTCGTGGTCTGTCTGGCAGGATTGGCGCCGGCGCTATTTAATCACGCGCACGCGATACATCGACGGAATCTGCTTGAGCGCCTCGATCGTGCTGCCGTCCAGGTGCTCATCGGTGTCGAACATGGTGTAGGCGTTCTCGCCAGCGGACTCGTTGGTCATGCGCTGCACGTTGGCGTTGTCCTTGGCGAGAATGGCCGTGATCTGGCCGATCATGTTGGGCACGTTGGCATGCAGGCAGGCAATGCGGCTTGCGGCGCGCGCCTTGCCCATGCTGCAGGCGGGGTAGTTGACGCTGTGCGCGATGTTGCCGTTTTCCAGGTAATCTTTGAGCTCGCTGATGGCCATGTCGGCGCAGTTGGCCTCGGCCTCGCCGGTGCCGGCGCCCGAATGCGTGGTGATAAACGTGTTGGGCATCTTGACGGTCTTGGGCGTGGCAAAGTCGCAGCTAAACCAGCTGAGCTTGCCCTCGCGCAGGGCAGCGTCGACGGCGTCCTCGTCAATGATGGTCTCGCGCGCGTAGTTGATGAGCACGGCGTCCGGGGCCAGCAGGTCGATCTGCTCGGTGCTGATCATGCCGATGGTATCGGCCTTGCTGGGCACGTGCACGGTGAGGTAGTCGCAGCCGCGGCAGAGGTCCTCGAGCGTGCCCACGCGCTGCACCTCGCGACTCAGCACCCATGCGTGCTCGACGGAAATGAACGGGTCGTAGCCGTAGACGTCCATGCCCAGATCGACACAGGCGTTGGCGACCTTGGAGCCCACGTTGCCCAGACCGATGACACCGATGCGCTTGCCCTTGAGCTCGCGGCCCACAAAGGCCTTCTTGGCCTTTTCGGCATCGACCTGAATCTCGGGGTCGTCGGCGTTGTTGCGCACCCAGTTCATCGACTGCACCACGCCGCGGCTCGAGAGCACCAGCATGCCCAGGACGAGCTCCTTGACGGCGTTGCTGTTGGCGCCGGGGGAGTTAAAGACGACGACGCCCTTCTTGGCGTACTCCTCGACGGGAATGTTGTTGACGCCGGCGCCGCAGCGGGCGATGGCGCGAATGCCCTCGGGCAGCTCGTAGCCGTGCAGGTCGGTCGAGCGCATCAGGATGGCGTCGGCCTCCTCGGCGGTGCTTACAAACTCGTAGCCCTCGCCAAACTCGACTTTGCCGTCTTTAGTGATGTCGTCGATGGTCTTAATCTTACGCATGGAAAAACTCCTTAGCAGGTTTTGATCTAAGCAGGGTGGTTTGAAGTGGCTGGTCGGCCCGCGCGTTGCGGGCTAGTTAGATCGCGGGCTCAAACTATGCTGCGCTTCGAAGTCCTTCATGTACGAGGCCAGCGCCTGCACGTCTTCCATGGTGACGGCGTTGTACACGCTGGCGCGCATGCCGCCCACCAGGCGATGGCCCTTGACGTTTTGAATCTGGTGCTCGGCCGCGCCTGCGACAAAGGCGGCGTCGAGGTCGGCATCGCCGATGCGGAACGTGACGTTGGCGATGGAGCGGCTGTCGGCCTGCGTGGTGCCATGGAACAGTTCGCTTTGCTCGAGCAAGTCATAGAGCAGGTTGGCTTTGGCCCAGTTGCGCTCGGCCATGGCGGCAAGTCCGCCGGTCTGCTCAACCCAACGGAACACCTTGCCGCACACGTAGATACCAAAGGTGTTGGGCGTGTTGAGCATGGAGCCCTTGGCGGCCTGGGTCTTAAGGTCCATGTACTGCGGCGTCTGCGCAAAGGCTGGACCGTCGGCGATCAGGTCGTCGCGCACGATAACCACGGTGACGCCCGCGGCGCCGGCGTTTTTCTGAGCGCCGGCGTAGATGAGTCCGTAGCGCTCGACGTCGAGCGGCTGCGACAAAAAGCAGCTCGAGACATCGGCGACCAGCGGTACGTCGCCGAAGTTAGGCAGCTCGTGGTACATGGTGCCAAAGATGGTGTTGTTCTGGCAGATGTAGACGTAGTCGAGCCCGCCGCCCGCGGCCTCGGCGGCAATGCGCGCGTTGATGTCGGCCATGGCGGGAATGCGGTCGAAATTGGCGTCCTCGGAGCTCGCGAGCAGCACGGCCTCGCCGTACTTGGCGGCTTCCTTGTACGCCTTGTTGGCGAAGTTGCCGGTCACGACGTAGCCGGCGCGGCCGCGGCGCATGAGGTTCATCGGGATGCCCGCAAACTGCAGCGTGGCGCCGCCCTGCAAAAACAGAACACGGTAGTTATCGGGGATGCTCAGCAGGCGGCGCAGGGTTGCCTCGGCGTCGTCGATGATCTGCTGGTACATGCTAGATCGATGGCTCATCTCGAGCACGGACATGCCGTAACCGTGGTAGTCCATCATCTCGTCGGCGATCTCGGCGAGCACGCTGGTAGGCAGCGCGGCCGGGCCAGCTGAGAAGTTGTGCACACGTGCCATCTTCTAGTTCCCCTCGTAGTCGTTTGAACGTTCGGGATACTTTAGCACAGTGGAGCGTCAGGCGCGACCGAATCACAGCAAAACCCGAGTGCGCCGCTATGATTTACAGGATGGTTACATGGGGGAGGGGTGCTTTACTCCTCGGGCAAATCCAAATCTGCGAGCGAAGGCATGAGGTTCTCTAGGCGCTTGATTTCTTCGTCGCAAATTAGCTAACCCCTGGTCACTACGACGCCAGCGTGGCGATGACGGCTTCGTCGCCGGGTTGGACTTGGGTGTCGCCGTCTGGGATGAGCGTCTGGCCTTCGCGCTTGAGCATTACCACAATAAACGGGTGCTTGCCCTGCGGCACGTCGCGCAGGCGCTGACCGGCCAGGCGACCGTGGGGCGTCACGGTGACCTCGCGCAGCGTAACCTCGGCACGCTCTTCGAACGTTGGGGCGGCCATCACCAGCAGATCGCCTTCCTGGATCACGGTGTCGCCATTGGGCAGTACCGGATGCGCCCCGTCGCGCAGCACCAGGACCACGAGCATGTCCGTCGCGCTGCCAATGTCCGCGAGCGAGCGTCCGGCAAACGGATGGCCAGCGCCCACCTTGAGCTTTACAAACGACATGCCGTCCTCGTCGCGGTAGTCGTTAAAGGTGCGGCGCACGTCGCCGGTCGCATCGATCATATCGAGCTTCTTCGCCACCGCCGGCAGCAGCGAGCCCTGCACCACGATGCTCGACGCGGCAATCACAAACACCAGGTCAAATAGGTCGTGTCCGCCGGGAACGCCGGCCACCACGGCAAAGAGACTAAAGACGACCGAAGCTGCTCCGCGCAGGCCCGCCCAGCTTACGAGCGCGACCTGGCTGGGATTCGTCTTAAAGGGCGCTAGGAGCACGCCGACGGCGATGGGGCGGCTCACGAAGAGCATGAACGCCATGAGCGCCAGGCCCGGCAGCAGCATCTGCGGCAGGCGTGCGGGCGTGACGAGCAGGCCGAGCAAGAAGAAGATGGTCATCTCTGCCATCTCGGTGAGGGTGTCGAAGAAGTGCGCCATCTCGACCTTACCGGTGATGTCGCTTGCGCCCAGCACAATGCCTGCAAGGTATACGGCCAAAAAGCCGTTGCCGCCCAGGTAGCTCGGCAGCGCGTAGGCGACGATGGCCACGGCGAACAAGAAGATGGTCTGCGCGCCTTCGGCCGTTGCGTGTGCGCGCTCAATCAGACGGCTGGATGTCCAGCCGATGGCAAGGCCCAACCCCACGCCCAGGATGATCTGCTTGGTCAGCAGCACGGGAATGTCGATATTGCCGCCCGCCGCGAGGGTCGCGAGCACGGCGGTGAGCATGTAGGCGACGGGGTCGTTGGAGCCCGATTCGACCTCGAGCAGCGAGTCGGTGCCGCCCCTCAGCGAAAGGCTGTGCTCGCGCAGAACGCTAAAGACGCTGGCCGCGTCGGTGGACGCCACGACCGATCCCAGCAGCAGGCCGCCGATCCAGTCGAAGCCCAGCACAAAGTGGGCGAACACGCCGGTGATGCCTGCGGTGATGACGACGCCGAGCGTGCTCAGCAGCACCGCCGGCGCGGCGACGGGCTTGGCGCGGTCTATGTTGGTGTTAAAGCCGCCGTAGAACATGATGAACAATAGCGCCGTGCTGCAGACGGTTTCGGTGAGTGCGTAGTCGCTAAAGTCGATATGCGCCGGGCCGTTGACGCCCAACAGCATGCCGAGCGCGATAAAGATAAGCAGGGTGGGGAAGGGGAGTTTTTTGCCGACGGGCTTGATGGTCAGGCACAGAATAATAACGAGGCCGATAAAGAGAAGGATCTGGTTCATGGATGGTGTCCGCTCCTGGGTGGTTGGCGTGGCACGGTCAGTTGTCTGCGGTTATTTGTACCCAAAGATGGTGGGTTTATGGGGTTGGATTGCGGGCGTGCGCGATATCGTCATAGACGGCTGCCGTCTTTGCCTCTGCTCGGAAACCCTTTCCAGCTTTATTGCAACGGAGTACAATGGGTAACGTTTAAGTTCAACTTGAAGTTTTAGTTGCGGTTCCGGGCTTCGGTCGCAAGGTAGGGAAAGGCGTTCCATGGCGATCTATGCGACATCTGATGCTCACGGACACGTGCATGCGCTTGACGAGGCCCTGTCTAAGATCTCGTTGACGTCCGACGACACGCTGTACGTGCTGGGCGACATGATCGATCGCGGGCCCGATCCGGTCGGCGTTATTAAGCTCGTGCGCTCGCTGCCTAACGCCCGCGTTCTCAAGGGTAATCACGAGCAGATCATGCTCGATGCCATCATTAGCCAGGATCCGCTCGATGCCGAGACCTGGGATATCAACGGTGGCTGGACGACGCGCGAGCAGCTCAACGACATGGAATTTGACGCATACGAGGAGCTCGTGCGATGGATGGCCGCGCTGCCGCTCTACGCGGTGGCCGAGACCGAGGAGCGCCCGTATCTGCTGGTACATGCTGGAATCGAGATGAAGGCGGCGCGCGCGTTTTTGCTTGAGCATGGCGTCGATTGCGCCGATGGCGTTGGAGCGGTGGGTGCCGATCGCGAGCTGCTGCAGCAGATGCTCGCGGTGCAGTCGGCCGATGACCTGCTGTGGATTCGTCACGGCTATTGGGATGCGCCGACCGGGCTGCTTTCTTCCGAGGGCAAGGGTCCGGTCGTGGTGAGCGGTCACACGCCAACGGTGTCGCTCGGGCGTTATTGCGAGGTCGGTGGTCTTGCGGGGCTCGATGAGGAGTCGGGCCGCGGGCAGATCGTGCGCCTGGGTGGCGAGGATACCGCCGGCGTGCCCGATCGCATCGATATCGACTGCGCCGCCGCCACCGGCTCCGAGTTCGGCCGCGTCGGGATCCTGCGGCTCGATGATGGGGCGGAGTTCTACGCGAACATCAACCCGGGCGAATAATCGGTGCAAGTGGTAGCTAATTTGGGACGGAGCTTTTTTGACTACTTGCCCTTCTGCCCATCAAATGATTTTTCTGGGACGGGGATTAAATAATCATTTGGCTGCCCACTGGCTAAGTGAGTAGACTTTTTTGGAAATGCCGAGCACCCAACATATTTGCCTCAATAAAACCGCAGGTCGCAGACTTGTGCTTTGTCGGTGTGGTTGGGGATTCGGTAAAAGTCTACTCACTTAGTTTTGCATGATGCATATTGTCCGCAACAAGACTGCAGCCGGGGTGATTCCATCGCAAATTCCGGTTCCGGGGGCAGCTAATTAGGCGCCGTATGGGTTGCGGGCTCGTTCTATGCGTTGGCGGATGTGGGCGTACTCGATAATCAACAGTACCAGCAGTAGGGCCATGATGGCTAGGTAACTCACGACGGCGCCCATCAGACCCAGCAGCTTAATCAGGATCACCGGCAGCACCACGCTTACGGCGAAGCAGATCAGGTAGATCTTGGTGACGTCTCCAGCGTGGCGCAGCACCGTGATGATGGCGTAGATAAAGTCGATGGCCGCGGTGACGCCGCCGGCGACGACCATCAGCAGCGCCAGCGTACGGTAGCGTTCAAAGCTGAGGCCGTACATAAAGCTCATGAGGGGAATACCGGGACCTGCCATAAATGCGGCGCACACGCTGGTGATGACCACGATCAGTGCCATAACGGCAACAATAATCAAGTCAAAGCGGCGACGCTTGCGCGGATTCGTCCAAATGCTCGACAGACGCAGAAGCTGCGGTTTATAGACAAATCCGATGCTCAACAAAATGGCCTGCGCTGGAAAGAACAGGGCATTAAAGTACAGCTGATACTTGTAGGCCAGCGTGCCTTCCATCACGAACTTGGGCATGCTCTCGATTAGGTTGAACAGGAACAGCGCGCCAAAAAGCGGGGCGCACTGGATAAACAGGTGACCGACCTCGCGCAGGCTCACGCGGCGCGATTTTTCGGTTTCGAGCAGGGCGAGCGGCGCGGTGACCAGCACGAGCGAGGCGATCGCGGTAACACCCATGGCCATGGCGGCGATGGGCATGCTGCGCGTGAGGAGCAGTGCCACGCTAAAGACCGCGATGACGCCGACGGATCGTAGCGTTTGGCTCATGCCGGCCAGGTAGAGTTTGTCGGCCTGCTGCAGGCGGCCCTCGTACACGTCGGCAATGCCGTCGATCACCTTATACAGGTAGACGCCCAGGCCGATTGTGGCCATCTGCGCATCGTAGCCGCGGGCGCTGCTGTATACCAGGCCGCATGCCAGCGCGAGCGCTCCGCAGAGCCAGCGGTTGAGCTGGTAAGAGGCAAAGGACGTCTTTTCGTCGATGTCCGAGACCTGGAAATTGCGCACGCCGTAGTTGCACGCGATCATGATGAGCGTGCCGGTGACAAAGGCGATGGAGAATTTGCCAGCCTCCTCGGCGCCCGCGAGCTGTGTGGACACGATGGTGAGCAACGGAAACGCCATGCCCCACACGGCGGTGCCCAGGGTATTCCAAAGGTAGTCGCGACGGGTGGCGTGATCTTCGTACTCGGCTTCTTGCGTGGAGAAGCCGCCGCCGTAGACGGCTCCGAGCAGGCGGTTCCACCAGGCATTGACCATGCGGTGGATGGGGCCGGGCTGGCGATTGCGCTCGCGGCGACGGCGTGTGGCCTGGCTGCTGTCGGGACCGCCGGCGTTACGCTGGCTCAGCTCTTGGATGCGCGCGAGCTCTTCGGCCGTGTGGGAGGCGGGGAACAGGCCGTTCTCGATGCGTCCGCCCTGGGCCCTTGCGGTGCCGCTGCCCGCTACGGCGGGGTCGGCGACGCCATTGCGGCGGGCGATGGCGCGGCGAATGCTATCGAGGGGCGTGATGCTCAAAGCGGGGTCCTTTCTATTGCTGCGCTCTAGTATAGACGCGACGGTGTTCGCTCGTGTTTTTGAACAGGTTGTTCGATAATTTCGGCGGCGCCATTCGGTAGTTGGCACTTGGGGACGTTCCTTTTAATATGAGCAGGACATTGTCAAGAGGCAAAATCGGGCCTGGCCCCAACGATATGGG
>UQPI01000078.1 GCA_900542945.1 uncultured Collinsella sp. | reverse complement strand
TGCCTCCCTTTTCTCGAACCTTAATTTCAAAGTCCAAGAAATGGGATGCAGTTCATTTGTGGTGGTTTTGACGTTTGCCCAGATAAAACCTGCCAAAATAAACCTGTCCCTTTTTGGCAGGCTTGCTAGAGGAGTGATGGATGGATAAGGCCGAGTTGCGGCGGGCGGTGATTGCTCGGCGTGATGCTCTTGATTTGGACTTGCGGGCGGCAAAGTCTGCCGCTATCTGTGCGCGGCTTGTTGAGCTGCTGGGCAGCTCGGATCCCGCGGCACCACACACCGTTGCCGTCTATGCCGCCATGGGTTCCGAGGCAGACCCTGCCGCCTTTGCCGCCGCGACCGCCAAACGTGGCTGGCGCGTGGCCTATCCGTGCTTGCTCTCGGCAACCGAAGCTGCTGCCTGCGGCCAGCGTATGTGCATGCGTGCGGTCGCTGCTGACGACGCATCCGCGGCCCCGTTTATTGCCCACCCCACGCGGGCCTTCGCAGCCACGGACATCGATAGCAGCCGCTTCCCTATCGTGCCTGCCGAAGCTCTCGACATGATCGTCGTGCCGCTCGTAGCCTTCGACCGCGCCGGCGCACGCCTGGGCTACGGCGGCGGCTGCTATGACCGCTACCTGCCCATGCTCTCGCCCGTATGTCAAATCGTCGGCATCGCCTTTGACGAACAGCGCGTCGACCACATCCCCACCGATGCCCACGACCTGTCGCTGCCCAACATCATCAGCGCCTAATCGCCGCCACATCAGCCACGGCTACAGCAGCACCATCGCAGTCTAGTGCTCCTCGCCGGCGCGGGCCAGGTCGTAGGGCGTGGTCTGGTAGACGTAGTAGTTGAGCCAGTTGGTGTAGAACAGCTGGGCCTGGCTGCGCCAGACGTTACGCGGCTCGGCGGTGGGGTCGTCGCCCGGGAAGTAATGCGCCGGCACCTCCGGATTGAGCCCTCGCTTCACGTCGCGCTCGTACTCCAGGCGTAGCGTGTCGGTGTCGTACTCGGGATGGCCAAAGACAAAGAAGCGGCGGCTGTCGGTCGACTTGACGATGTACAGGCCCACCTCGTCGGACACGGCCACGACCTCAAGCTGCGGCTCAGCCTCCACGTCCTCGCGGCGCACATCGGTGTTGCGCGAATGCACGGCATAGAAACGGTCGTCAAAGCCGCGGACCAGCGGGCTTTGCGGCTTCACCAGATAATGCTCAAATACGCCGCTCGCCTTTGCCGGCAGGTCGTACTTCTGGATACCGTAATGATGGTAGAGCCCCGCCTGCGCGCCCCAGCAAATGTGCAGCGTGGAGTGCACGTGCGTGGTGGACCAATCCATAATCTGGCAGAGTTCGGGCCAGTAGTCGACCTCCTCGAACGGCATCTGCTCCACCGGCGCGCCCGTGATAATCAGGCCGTCGTAGTGGATGTCGCGGATATCGTCAAACGTACGGTAGAACGTCTCCAGGTGGCCGGCGCTTACGTGCGTGGCTTCGTGCGTCTTGGTGCGCAGCAGGTCCACCTCCACCTGTAGCGGCGTGTTGGAGAGCTTGCGCATGATCTGCGTCTCGGTGGCGATTTTGGTGGGCATGAGGTTGAGGATGAGCACGCGCAGCGGACGGATGTCCTGGTGCAGCGCGCGATACTCGGTCATGACAAAGATGTTCTCGCTCTCGAGCTGCGCGGCGGCAGGGAGGGCGTCGGGAATGCGAATGGGCATGGATGCTCCTTACGAGTCAGTTGCAGCTATGGTACAACGACCGGCCCCATCCGCGCGAGCACATCGCCCCGCGATGCCGTCGGCGGCCCAAATCACTCCAAAAGTTGAGATTAAGGCATATCCAAAAATCTACTGCACTTTAGCCTAGCAAAGTGACGGCAGGACGCTACAATGGTTCGACGCGAAAAACTCGGCCGAAAGGATACATATATGTACCAGACGCGTAAGATCGGTGTGGTCGGCCAGGGCCACGTAGGAGCACATGTCGCCAACAGCCTGCTCATGCAGGGCATTGCCGATGAGCTGTACCTGTGCGATATCAACGAGGCCAAGGTGACGTCCGAGGTTCAGGACCTGCGCGACTCCCTTTCGTTTGTCCCGTATAACACCAAGATCGTCAACTGCTACGACCACTACGAGGAGCTGGCCTGCTGCGACGTCATCGTCAACGCCGCCGGCAAGGTTGCGCTGGCCGCCGGCAACCGTGACGGCGAGCTGTTCTTTACCACCGACGCCGCCCGCTCTTTTGCCAAGCGCATCGTCGACGCCGGCTTTGACGGCATCTTCGTGAGCATCTCCAACCCCTGCGACGTCGTGTGCACCGAGCTGTGGCATCTGACCGGCTACGATCCCAAGAAGATCATCGGCTCGGGCTGCGGTCTGGACTCCGCCCGCCTGCGCACCGAGATCTCCAAGAAGGTCGGCGTGAGCCCCAAGTCCATCGACGCCTACATGATCGGCGAGCACGGTTTTAGCCAGCTGGCCGCCTTTAAGGCCGCAACCATCGCCGGCAAGAGCCTCAACGAGCTTCAGGCCGAGAACCCCGACAAGTACGCCTTTGACCATATGGAAGTCGAGGAGCTCGCACGCAAGGGCGGCTACGTAACCTACCAGGGCAAACAGTGCACCGAGTACGCCGTCGCCAACTCCGCCGCGCGCGTCTGCGCCGCCGTGCTGCACAACGAGCACGCCGTACTTTCCGCCTCCACGCTCATGACCGGCCAGTATGGCGAGGAAGGCATCTTTACCTCCCTGCCGTGCGTGATCGGTGCCGAGGGCGTCGAGGAGGTCTACACGCTGGATCTGTCCGAGCACGAGCTCGAGGGCTTCCACAAGAGCTGCCAGCACATTCGCGACAACATCGCCCAGCTCGACTGGTGGGACGCCGAGGCGTACGACGCAAAGTAGTTCGCCGGTTGACGCGGCAACTCGCTCATAACGGACGCCATGCAGGGCGGGCCGTGCCGGAAATCCCCGGCACGGCCCGCTTTTTTTGGGTCACGCGGCACGTTTGCAGATTTAGGTCTAATACTTTTCCGCGAAGTGAACGAGCAAAAACGAGCCCCCGAAGCATCGACACTTTTCAAACGCCGTTTCCTGCGGTTTCGCCGAGTTTTTCCTGCGGTTTTGGCACCAAAAAGTGTGGATGCTTCAGGGGTCCAAAATAGGTCGTTCACTTCTGGGAAAAGTATTTGACTTCGTTATTCGACAGCTGGGACGGAGCGCCGTAACGGCAAACGGGACCCTCGTTTGGCGAAGACCCCGTCAAAAAAGATCACTTTCCCAGCTACTTAGTACTGCTCGACACCCATGTAGCGGCGGAACTCGGGGCTGTGGTCGAACACCTTGCCGCGGGCGGCGCGCAGCTCGCAGCTCATGTTGTAGAAGAAGATCGGCTCCAGGTACGAACGCACGCTGGCAGGCACGTCGCCCACGCCGTACTCGAGTGCGTCGAGCACCATGACCGTATCGGTGTGCGTGTTGAGGAACGCCAGCGCGCGCTCCTCCATGGGGCGGCACTCGCCCGATCCGAGCTGCACAAAGTAGAACACGCCGGGCTCGGTGGCTTCGAACGGGCCGTGGAAGTACTCGCCGGAGTGGATGTAGCAGCAGTGCTGCCACTGCATCTCCATGAGCGAGCAGATGGCCATGGCGTAGGTCTGGCTAAAGTTGGGGCCGGATCCCAGGATGTAGAAGAACTCGTGCTGCTGGCAGAGCTCGGCAAAGCGATCGCCCAGCTCGGCATTGACCTTCTCGCGGGCAGCGGGCAACAGCGCATCCATCTGCTTAAGGCCGGCGTACATATCGGCGAGCGCCTCGTAACCCTCCTGCTGGTCGAGCAGCTCGGCAGCCATCAGGACGCCGATGCCTTGCGGAACCTCGGCCTGCGGCACGCCTTCGCCCCACGGATAGACCCAGGTGGTCCACTTGCCGTTATCAATCTTGGAGCCCTCGCAGTCGGTCATGGCCACGACCTCGGCGCCGGCTGCCAGCGCCATCTCGCAACCGTCGACGACCTCCTGCGTATTGCCGCTGTGGCTGCAGGCGATGACGAGTGACTTCTCGCCAAGACTCTTGGGGGCCATCAGGCAAAACTCGCGCGCCGTGTAAACCGTCGAGGTAAACGTGGTCGCCTCGCGCTTGAGCAGCTCGTTGGCCGGCATCAGGTCGATCATCGAACCGCCGCAGGCAATCCAAAAGACGTTCTCAATCTTGCCCTTGCGCTCGATAATTTCCTGAACCAGATCATGTGCGTTCATCCTGATGTTCCTCCTTGTGGGGCGGCTTTGAGCGACGACAGCTCGTACCTGCGGTCGTTCTATGTTGTCCTATTTATAGCACGCACGACGACGCTCGTGAAGCCATTTCGCCAAACTTGTTCTATGTTGTTCTATCTATGGATGTTAGATGTCGAACACGTAGCGCGAGCCCACGATCTTTTGGCGCCCGAGCAGCAGGGGGCGCTCGTCTGCATCGGTAAAATACGCCTCCATATAAAAGAGCGGCTCGCCGACCGGCACCTCCAGCAGCGAGGCCGCCTGGGCATCGGCAAGCGCGATCTCCACGGTACAGGGGTCGGACTTGAGCGGCGCGCGGCCCGAGTGGTCGGCAACGAGCGCAAAGATCGAGTTATCGGTGAGGTCCTCGGCGGCCAGCGTCTGCAGGTAGGGATGGTCGGCGAGCACAAAGGCGTTGTTCTCGAGCATGACGGGGATGCCGTCGGCCGTGCGCACGCGCTCGACCACGATAAGCTCACTGCCGGGCTCCACGCCAAAAAACGCCGCGTCCTCGCGCGTCGCCGCAACCACCGTGCGCGACACCAGGCGCGCTCCGGCCACCATATCGTTGGCAGCACAACCCTCAGTAAAACTCTGGACGTCACCCTTCTGGCGAATCTTGCGCTTGAGCTTGGGCGCGCACACAAACGTGCCCCTCCCCTGCTGGCGGCTGAGATACCCCGCGCGCGACAGCTCCTCGATGGCGCGGCGCACGGTGATGCGTCCCACGCCGTAGGACTTCGCGAGCTCCATCTCGGAAGGAATACGCGAGCCGGCCGCGTACACGCCGCGCGCGATCTCGCCCTTTAGGTCGTCCATAACCTGCTGGTACAGCGGCACGGCGGACACCTCGGCGCGCTCGGAACGTTCGGTCTTGCTATCGGCTGCCATCATTACGCTCCATCCCGCGCATGCTCGGACTCAAATTCTTCAATCGCCGCCATAAACTGCTCGCCAAAGGCGTCGGCCTTTTTCTCGCCAATGCCGTTGACCCGGATCAGCTCCTCGCGCGTTTGAGGGCGCAGGCGGCACAGGCCGCGCAGAGCCTTGTCGGAAAAGACCATATACGGCGCCATCTCCAGCTCGGTCGAGATCTCCTTGCGCAAGGCACGCAGGCGCTCGAACAGCTCGGCATCGTCGCCCACGCGCGGGCGCTGATCCAGCTCAGCCTCCTCGCGCAGCAGATCCACCGCGCGGCGGGCGCGGGCCGAGGCCTTGCGCTTGGACGCGCGACGCTTAACGGTAAAGGCGAACGCCTCATCCTCGACCTCGCCGGCACGCGGGCCCAGCCCAACGACCGGGTACTGCCCCTGCGAGGTGGCCAGATAACCGCGGCCGCACAGCTGGCCGATGATGTCCTTGATGCGCCCGACCGATTCGCTCGACAGCTCACCGTAGCCGCGGTCCTCGTCCAGATGCATCTGGCGAATGCGCTCGGTGTTGCCGCCGTGGAGCACGTCGGCGATCAGCGACTTGCCAAAACGCATGGGACGCGTGGCCACATAGCGCACGGCAGCGCGGGCCATATCGGTGACGTCCTCGACCTCGAACTGCGTGAGGCAGTTGCTGCAGTTGCCGCAGCCCTCGGCTTCGTCCGTGGCGGTGCCGCCCGCGGCGGCTGCCGCATGCTCGGCCGCGGCCTCGTCGCCAAAGTAGCGCAACATGTATTCGCGCAGGCAGCCGGTGGTATTGCAGTAGCCCTCCATCTGGCTGAGCAGACGATATCGATTCTGGAGCGCCCACGCGCGTTGCTCGTCGTCAAGTGCCTCGTCGGCAGCATCTCCGCGGTCGATCAAAAAGCGGCGCATGCGAAAATCGTTGCCGTTCCACAGCAGGTGGCAGCTGGCCGGGTCGCCATCGCGGCCGGCGCGGCCCGCCTCCTGGTAGTAGGCCTCGATGCTCTCGGGCACGTTGTTGTGAATCACGTAGCGCACGTTGGGCTTGTCGATGCCCATACCAAAGGCGTTGGTGGCAACCATCACCTGGATGTCGTCGTCGATAAAGGCGCGCTGGCTTTGGCGGCGGGCGTCATTGCCCATGCCGGCATGGTAGCGGCCAACGCGAATGCCGCTGGGGCCCAGCGCTTCGGCAAGATCGCCTGCCAGCGCATCGACCGTCTTGCGGGTCGAGCAATACACGATGCCGCTCTCGCTCGAATGCGCGATCACGTAGTCGCGCACCCAGGCGGTCTTGGCCTTGTCGCCCATCTCTTCGCAACCAAAGTAGAGGTTCTTGCGATCGAAGCCCGTCACCACCGTCGCCGGGTTTTGCAGGCCGAGCATCTGCTGAATGTCCGCGCGTACGCGCTCGGTCGCCGTGGCGGTAAAGGCCGCCACGATAGGGCGTTGCGGCAGGGAATCGATGAACTCACGAATCTGCAGATAGGCGGGGCGGAAATCCTGGCCCCATTGGCTCACGCAGTGGGCCTCGTCAATGGCCACGAGCGGAACGCCGATGCCGCCTTCGGCCGCAGCTTCCTGCGCAAAGGCCAGAAAGCGCGGCTCGAGCAGGCGCTCGGGCGCCACGTACATAAGCTGGTAGCGGCCCTCGCGCGCCCGCTTGAGCACGGTATTTTGCTGGGCCGGAGTAAGGCTGGAGTTGAGATAGCTGGGTCGCGCGCCCGCCGCGAGCAGCGCACGGGTCTGGTCCTCCATAAGCGACAGCAGCGGACTCACCACAAAGGTAATGCCGGGCAGCATGAGCGCGGGCACCTGGTAGCAAATGGACTTGCCGGCGCCCGTGGGCATAACGCCCAGCGCGTCGCGGCCGGCAAGGATCGCATCGACCATGCGGTCCTGCCCCGGGCGAAACGAGGTGTAGCCAAAATAGGCGCCGAGCGTGTCGAGCGCCATCTGCTGCATGCTATCGGTCATGGTTTCCTAACGTCCAAGTCATCTGCCGCCGATTATACGCCGCCACGCGGACCAGTGCCGCACGGCTGTCAGCAACGTTCATTCTGCGGTCAGTCATTGGGGACGTTCTTGAATGACCAGTCGTTTAAGAACGTCCATTACAGTCGAAATTGTCAGCCCGGGACCGTCTCGGGCTACGATTGAGGCGCGCCCAGAACGGGCCGCCGACCGGGCGCCCGCGCACGGCCGAACGTCCCTGCCCCCGAGAGGGCCCGTTGGGTGCTGCCGGCGCGGGACGCGCCGCCCCCGACGGCTGATAGGAAAGTGCCGGGCAGGTGCCGCGGCTGGTAATGTGAGTGCCGAGGGGGAGGCCATCCGGTCGAACGACTACCGGAAGGATACCACCGTGAAAGCGCCATCCACCAGGCCCGCGGCCGTGCTCGGCCTGGACGTCGGCAAGTCATCGCACTGGGCCTGCCTGATCGACCGCGACGGGGAGGTGCTGGCCAGCGCCCCCGTCCGCAACAGGGAGGCCGAGCTCGACGCGCTGTTCGCCTCCGCGCCCGCCGGCACGCTCGTCGTCGTCGACCAGTTCCGCAACATAGGGTCCCTCGCCGTGAGGCGGGCCCGCGCCGCGGGGCTCGGGGTCGCCCACCTGCCCGGGCTCGCCGCCAGCCGCGCC
>UQPI01000077.1 GCA_900542945.1 uncultured Collinsella sp. | reverse complement strand
AATGCGCCCGGCAGCTGCTCTTGGCGCCGTGCCATCTGTTCCATGTTTTCGCCCCCTCTTTTGGCTTTGCGATGCACGCAAATGCAGGGGCGTTTAGAACAGGCTTCTCGCTCGCAGCTAGGCGCAGTCGCAAAAGTACAGGTTTTTGTATCTTTCGACAAACGACATTATACGGGCAATTAATCAGCGTTTGCCCAGATTACGCAAAATGTACTGCAAGTAGGTACATCTCCATACCCCTCTACAAAAACCTGTACCTTTTTGTGCAACAAAAAAAGCCGCTCAACCAGCGGCTTTTCTTATTTGGGCATGAAAAAATGCGACCGCCCTTTGTGAACGGTCGCATTTATTAATTGTTGTGAAGTTTGCCTTAGGCGCGAGTCTTGATCTCCTCGAGTACCTTGGCCACAAACTCGTCAACGCTCATCTGAACGGTCTCGTTGGAGCGGTCACGGACGGAGATGTTGCCGGCCTCGACCTCCTTCTCGCCCAGGATGAGCATGTAGGGCACGCGGTCGATGCTGCGGGCCTCGCGGATCTTGTAGCCGATCTTCTCGTCGCGGTCGTCGCAGACCACGCGAATGCCGGCCTCCTCCAGCTTGGCGCACACCTCGTGGGCGTAGTCGCGGCTCTTCTCGGAGACGGGAAGCGCCTTGACCTGCACGGGAGCCAGCCAGGTGGGGAACTTGCCCGCAAAGTGCTCAATCAGAATACCGATGAAGCGCTCGATGGAGCCAAAGCACACGCGGTGCAGCATGATGGGGCGCTTCTTGGTGCCGTCGGCATCCACGTACTCCAGGTCAAAGTTGAGCGGCATCTGGAAGTCGAGCTGGACGGTGCCGCACTGCCAGGTACGTCCGAGCGAGTCCTCCAGGTGGAAGTCGATCTTGGGGCCGTAGAAGGCGCCGTCGCCCTCGTTGACCTCGTAGTCCATGCCCAGCTTCTCCAGAGCGGTGCGCAGGCCCTCCTCGGCGCGCGCCCAATCCTCGTCCGAGCCCATGGAGTCCTCGGGGCGGGTGGACAGCTCAACATGGTACTTAAAGCCAAACTTCTGGTACACGGAGTCGATGAGGTTGACCACGCCCACGATCTCGTCGGTCAGCTGGTCGGGACGCACAAACAGGTGGGCGTCGTCCTGGTTAAAGCAGCGCACGCGGAACAGGCCGTGCAGGGCGCCGCGCAGCTCGTGGCGGTGCACCAGGCCAATCTCGCCGGCGCGGATGGGCAGCTCGCGGTAAGAGTGCGGCTTGGAGGCGTACACCAGCACGCCGCCCGGGCAGTTCATGGGCTTAATGCAGTACTCTTCGTCGTCAATAACGGTGGAGTACATGTTGTCCTTGTAGTGGTCCCAGTGGCCCGAGGTCTTCCACAGCTGCTTGTTCATGATGAGCGGCGTGGAGATCTCCACGTAGCCAGCCTTGTGGTGAATCTCGCGCCAGTAGTCCAGCAGCGTGTTCTTAAGGATCATGCCGTTGGGCAGGAAGAACGGGAAACCGGGGGCCTCGTCACGCATCATAAAGAGGTCCATCTCGCGGCCGATCTTGCGGTGGTCGCGCTTCTTGGCCTCCTCCAGCATGTGCATGTGCTCGTCGAGCTCTTCCTTGGTGGCAAAGGCGACGCCGTTGATGCGGGTGAGCATCTTGTTCTCCTTGTCGCCCTTCCAGTAGGCGCCCGAGACGCCGGTGAGCTTAAAGGCCTTCAGGGCCTTGGTGTAGCAGATGTGGGGGCCAACGCACATGTCGATGTAGTCGCCCTGCTGGTAGAAGGTGATGCGGGCGTCGTCGTCCAGGTCGCCGATGTGCTCGACCTTGTACTTCTCGCCGCGCTCCTCCATAAGGGCGATGGCCTCGGCGCGGGGCTTCTCGTACACGGTGAACTTAAGGTTCTCCTTGACGATCTTCTTCATCTCGGCCTCGATCGCGGGGAAGTCGTCCTCGCTGATCTTGACGCCCTCGGGCAGGTCGACGTCGTAGTAGAAGCCGTTGTCGGTCGCGGGACCGTAGGCAAAGTCGGCCTGGGGGTACAGACGCTTGATGGCCTGCGCCATGATGTGCGCGGCGGAGTGGCGGATGACGTGCGTGACCTCGTCCTGCGGGAGCTCGGCCACCGAACCGTCATTGTAGAGTGCCTTCATGGGTATGTTTTCTCCTCTCGGATGCCTGATGCAAGTGCGTGCGATGCGCTCGGCGTTTTTGACTTGCATCATTATAGGCAGGTTGCCTTGGTATACAAGCGCCCGCCGCACCTTAATGGCACGGCGGGCGATTTTCTACGCATGCTTCATCGTGTGGGGCGGGGCTGCGGGGCGCGCATGGCTTGAGGCGTGCCCGTGGCTTGCGGCCGGCCCGGCAATGGATGCGCTACTGAATGCGAGTTCGGCAGTAGGGGCAGACCTTCCAGTGCGCATCGAGCGGGCGATGGCAGCTGGGGCACACGTTGCGAACCTGGGTGTCGCACACCGGGCACACGACAAAGTCCTTCTCGATGGGCGCGCCGCACTGCGGGCAGGTGCCGTACTGGGCAAGCTGGCGCTCGCGCAGGGCCATGTCCAGCTCCTGCTCCTCGCGGTCGGCCGCGTAGGAGTGCGGGCGAAGGACCAGGTAGGCGATGAGGCCCACAAACGGGATGAGGGCGATGATGCCCCATGCCACGTAGGCGCTGGCGCCGCGGCGGCGAGCGTCGATGAACACATAGACGACCGACAGCACGTACAGGGCGATGATAAAGTCAACAAAGGCATAGATGACGCCCATAAGCTGCGGCGACATGAGCTCGTTGATGTATTTGGACATTGAGGTGTACCTCTCGGATTATTTACAGTCCGCTCAAGTTTACCACGGGGTTTGTTTATATGGGACCACGGCCGGGTACGGGGCTGGCGCGGACACAAACATCTCAATCTGTAACAGGGGGGAGCGGAATCCTGGTCTAGATGTTACAGATCGAGACAAAGGAAAACGTCCAGTCCAAATGTCTCAATCTGTAACAACCACTCGGCAAAAACAGTCCCAGATGTTACAGATTTAGACAAACTACTCTCTCCTCGACTTAGATCTCGATCTGTAACATCTAGAACCCAAAAACAGTTCTTACTGTTACAGATCGAGACAACCAGAATCCGTCGGAAAGATTGTCTCAACCTGTAACAAAAAGGACTCAAAAACCCTGCCAGCTGTTACAGATCGAGACATACGAATAACCCGACGGGCTAACGTCTCGATCTGTAACACGTAGGACCGATTTTCCCCTCTTACTGTTACAAATCAAGACGAACGGAGGGTCCGTCTAGCAAACGTCTCGATCTGTAACATCTGGAACCCAACTCTTCTGCTTACTGTTACAGAACGAGACAAAACTCTGACACCAGGGGCGGCAGACGAGGTTATCGACGTTACTGAGTCTCCCCTCGCCTGCCGTTGGCGGGTGTTGCCGGGCTGTTCGCCGCATTGCCGCCGCACTGGGGGCGCGCAGACCGTAGGATGGTTTTATTGACAGCCTGTCAACTTGTCTGGGAGGCACCGTGGCAGAAACGTTTGATATCGCAATTGTGGGCGCGGGCATCACGGGATGCGCCATTGCGCGGCAGCTCGCGCGGTTTGACCTGTCCATTTGCGTGGTCGAGGCGGCAAACGATATCGCGCTGGGGGCTTCGAAGGCCAACGGCGGTCTGGTACATGCCGGTTACGATCCGGCACCGGGCACCGTAAAGGCGCAGGTCAACGCCCGTGGTTGCGAGCTGTATGGCACGTGGGCCCAGGAGCTGGGCTTTTTGTTTTGCCGCACCGGTTCGATGGTGCTGGGGTTTAACGACGAAGACCGCGCGCACCTGGAGAAACTACGCCAGAATGGCCTGGCAAACGGCGTGCCCGAGTTGTCGATCATTGGCCCCGAGCGCATCCATGAGCTTGAGCCGCGCGCGAGTGCCCAAGCCACGTACGCACTATGGTGCCCTTCGACTGGTTACGTTGACCCATTTGAAGTGGCCATCGCTGCTCTGGAAAACGCGGTTGCCAACGGCGTGACATTTATGCGGTCCGCGTCGGTGGAAGCGATTGAGGTTGCTGGCGGCGAGGCTACCGACGGGACTGCGCGCTTTACGCTGGCAACGCCCGCCGGAGACGTGCGCTGCCGCTATGTGATCAACGCCGCAGGCAATGGAGCCGCGAACATCTCGCATATGGCCGGTGCCGAGGAGTTTCAGATGGTCTGGCGCCAGGGCAATATCGTGGTGCTGGACAAGGAACCGTGTGCGCTCATGCCGCTCTACCCCGTTCCCACGCCGGTGTCCAAGGGCGTTATCGTCACGGGTACCGTGCACGGCAACACCGTGATTACCGCGACCGCCGCTGTGCGCGAGCCAGGCGACACGCAGACCTATGCGGACGACGTCAACGCGCTCCTGACCGGCGCGCGCAAGCTGGTGCCCGATCTGGACACGCGCCGCGTGGTGCGCGCGTTTGCCGGCGGGCGTCCGGTCATTCAGGGTGCGAACGACTTCTTTATTGGGCAGTCGGCCGTGGTGCCGGGGCTGTTCCAGGCGTCGGGCATTCAGTCTCCGGGCGTGGCGAGCGCGCCGGCCATTGCCGAGCGCATGGAGCAGGTGATGCGCGATGCCGGCGTAGCCCTGCGCGAACGTGCCGATTGGGACCCGATTCGCCGCGCGCCGGACGACTTTGACCGCGCGCCGCTTGCGCGCAAGGAAAAGCTCATTGAGTCCGACCCCGCGTGGGGGCAGATCGTCTGCCGCTGCGAGACGGTGCCCGAGGCCGAGATTGTGGCCGCGATTCGACGCCGTCCGGGCGCGGTTTCGGTCGAGGGTGTCAAACGCCGCTGCCGCGCCGGCATGGGTCGGTGCCAGAGTGGTTTCTGTCAAAGCCGCGTGGTGGCGATTCTGGCCCGCGAGCTGGGGTGTGACCCCAGCGAGGTGCTGTTGGAGGATACCGGATCTTGGTTGGTTGAGGGACTGCTGAAGGGGGTGCGCTAGGATGGCGGAATTCGGATCGAGCGCGATTAATACCGACGCCGTTGAGACCGTGCAAACGCGGGCGTTCGACGTGGTCGTTATCGGAGGCGGCCCCGCCGGCATGGCGGCCGCGCTTGCCGCGCACAAGGCCGGCACACGCGTGGCCATCGTGGAGCGCGAGCAGCATCTGGGTGGCATCCTGCGCCAGTGCATCCACCCCGGATTTGGCCTTTCACACTTTAAGCAGGAGCTCACCGGTCCCGAGTACGCGCAGCGCTTTATCAACCAGGTGCGCGAGACCGAAATCACGCTGTTCTTGGACAGCATGGTACTTGGGATCGATTCGAGCGAGGGCGCGGGCGCGTCGAGCGTGGACGAGGGTGCGGGAGCCGCCGCGGTCCATACCGTCACGCTCATGAGCCCCGCCGGTATGCTACAGCTCACCGGGCGAGCGGTCGTCCTTGCTATGGGCTGCCGCGAGCGCACCCGCAGCGAGATCAAGATTCCAGGTAGCCGTCCCGCCGGCGTGTTTACGGCGGGCCTGGCGCAGCGATACATCAATATCGAAAATCTCAAGCCCGGCTCGCGTGCCGTCATTTTGGGCTCGGGTGACATCGGGCTGATCATGGCGCGCCGCTGCACGCTCGAGGGGATTTCGGTCGAGGGCGTGTACGAGCTCATGCCGTACGCCAACGGCCTGCGCCGCAATGTCAAGAACTGCCTGGACGATTTTGGCATTCCGCTGCACCTGTCCACCACGGTGACGAGCGTGATCGGGCACGACCGCGTGGAGGCCGTCGAGGTGAGTCAGGTCGACGAGCACCTGGCGCCCATTCCGGGAACCGAGCGCATCGTTTCGTGCGACACACTGCTGCTCTCGGTGGGCCTGATTCCCGAGAACGAGCTTTCGGTTGCCGCGGGCGTTGAGCTTGACCCGCACACGCGCGGCGCCGTGGTGGACCAGAGTCTGCAAACGGGCGTGCCGGGCATCTTTGCCTGTGGCAACGTGCTGCACGTGCACGACCTGGCCGACAACGTGACGACCGAGTCCGAACGCGCCGGTGCAGCCGCGGCGGCGTACGCGCTGGGGAACGGCGCGGATGACGAAGTGGGCGCTGCGGGCACGGGCTGCGAGCTCACGGTCTCCCCCGCCGGCATCGCAGGCTACGCACTGCCGGGCCGCATTACGACCGTCGGGCTCACTAAACTTAACTTCCGCGTGCGCCGACCCGTCGACGCCGCCCGCGTGCGCATTCTAGCAGGCGACGAGGAACTGTTCGCCGGCAAGGTCCGCCCGTTTAAACCGAGCGTCATGGAAAGCTTCCCGCTGCCGGCAAAGGTGATTCAGCATGCGCTCGACTTGGGTGTTAGCGAGATTGTCCTGTCCGTCGACCCCGTTGAGGAGGCGTAGAGTCATGAGCACAAACGCGATTGAAACGCTGCAGTTCAACTGCACCACCTGCCCATCCGAGTGCCTCCTGACCGTAGAGGTGGAGCGCGACACAGACGGCGCCGTGGCAGAGGTGCACTCCGTAACCGGCAACAGCTGCCCACGTGGCGATACGTTCGCGCATCAGGAGCTCACCTGTCCCATGCGCGTGCTTACCACCACCGTGGCCGTATCCGGCGGCGACGAGGCGCTGCTGCCCGTGCGCACGGCCGAAGCCATCCCGCTCGAACTCCATGCCCAGGCGATGGACCTCATCCGCGGCCTAGTCGTCGACGCCCCCATCCGCATGGGCGACGTCGTGCAGGAAGATCTTCTCGGCACCAACATTGACCTAGTCGCCAGCATGAACATCGATCCAACCTAAGCAGCTAATTTGGGACGGGGCTCTTTTGGCTGCTTTTGCAAGGAGTGTCCCAAGGTGCCGGCATAAAAGGAACGTCCCTATGTGCCGGGCATGGGATACCATGGTGGCAACCTAGCGAAAGGACGATGTATGGCACATGTCGATGACCAGCGTGTGGCGCGCGTGCTCGATGCGCTCGAGGCTCAGCACCCCGGCGCGCAGCTGCTTGTGAATGACCCGTGGTCGATCTACTATCTGACCGGCTTTTATGCCGATATGTTCGAGCGTTTTTGCGGCGTGCTGCTCGCGCGCGATGACGAGCCCGTGATCTTAGTCAACGCCCTGCATCAGCTGCCCGAGTACGACAATGCCCGCGTGGCCTACCACACCGACACCGACGTCGTGACCGACGCCATCGCGAGTGAGATCGACCCAGCCAAGCCGCTTGGCGTCGACACTGTCATGCGTTCCGGCTTTTTGATGCCGCTCATAGAGCACCACGCCGCAAGCGAGTTTTTCCTGGGTGACTTTGCCGTCACCGCCGCGCGCACCTACAAGGATGCCGCCGAGCAGGAGCTTATGCGCGTGTCCTCGGCCGCCAACGACGCCGTGATGGCCGATGCCATCAAACTCGTCCACGAGGGCGTGACGGAGCGCGAAATCGCCGACCAGATGCTCGGCCTGTACCGCAAGCACGGCTGCGAGGGCTTTAGCTTTCCGCCCATCGTGAGCTTTGGCGCCAACGCCGGCGACCCGCATCACGAACCCGACGATACCGTGCTCAAGCATGGCGACGTGGTGCTGTTCGACATTGGCGGACGCCGTCGCAACTACTGCTCGGACATGACACGCACGTTCTTTTGGGGCCAGCCGGACGAGGAGACCGCACACGTCTACGACATCGTGCGCCGCGCCAACGAGGCCGCCGAGGCGCTCATCACGCCGGGCGTTCGTATGTGCGACTTGGACCGCGCCGCACGCGACGTGATTGAGGATGCGGGCTATGGGCAGTACTTTACGCACCGCCTGGGTCACTCAATCGGTCTGCAAGACCACGAGCCGGGCGATGTCTCGCTCGCCAACGAGCAGGTCGTAGAGCCGGGCATGACGTTCTCTATCGAACCGGGTATATACCTCCCCGGTCACACCGGCGTCCGCATCGAGGACCTAGCCCTGGTGACCGAGAACGGCGTCGAGATTCTCAACGCCTACCCCCACGATCCGGTCCGC
>UQPI01000076.1 GCA_900542945.1 uncultured Collinsella sp. | reverse complement strand
TGCCTTTCAACTTCGGCGGCATGACCAGAAGGTCAATGCCGCCTCACTTAAAGGCACCTTGCTCGCTCTGGCGGGTTTTCGCTGACATTGCCAAAACATCGACGATACCGTGGCTGGCGGGACACTCCCTTTGTCTAGAGATTTCCCGTTTGCCGATTTGTGCCTTGAAAAATGTATATAACGACTATAACGTAGTGTGAAACATATTGGAAACAATACCGAGGAGGCTGCGTTGAAGAAAAGCAATCTGGGCTATGTGCTGGTGCTGATCGCCGCGCTTATGTGGGGCAGCATCGGAATCTTTGTAAACGGCATCTCGGCCATGGGCGTTACGTCCCAGAGTATGGCTGCCTTTCGCTTGTTGGTCGGAGCGCTTATCTTGGCGCCGGTCCTGATGTTTATGGGCTGCCGTCCGGGTGAGGGGTCTACCGTGGCTCAGGGTCCGCTGGCCCTGTTCAAGGCAAGCCCTAAAGAGCTTGTTCCCTGCGCGCTTGTCGGTATCGTCGGTTTGGCCGCCGCCAACACTTGCTATTACGAGTGTATGGGCGAGGTGGGCATGTCCACGGCCTCGGTGCTGCTCTATACCTCGCCGGTGTTTGGCGTCGTGCTCGGCCGCGTGCTTTATCGCGAGGACGTGACCCCCAACAAGCTCGTTGCCATCGCTTTTAACATAGGGGGCTGTGTACTTGCAGTAACTAATGGCGACCTTTCCGGTTTCCATTTTTCGGTTTGGGGCGTCACTTCGGGCGTGATTGCAGGCTTTTGTGGAGCGTCGCTCGCGGTGTTTAGCCGGATAGCAACCAAGACGGTCCACCCGCTGGCTGTCACGTTTTGGGGCCTTGTTTTTGGCGGTGCGGTTATGGCGGCTATTGCGGCTCCGTGGCCGGATGTCGCCGCGGCAATGTCGCCACAGCTGCTGCTGCTGTTCCTTGGCTTTGGACTCATCCCCACAGCCGTGGCTTACATCTTATATATGCAGGGTCTGTCCATGGGGCTCGAGACATCGAAAGTTCCCGTCGTAATGTCTTTCGAGACGGTCGTCACCGTACTGGTGGGCATTGGTGTCTATGCCGAGTCCGCCGGCGCGATCAAGGTCCTGGGTATTGTGCTGGTGCTCATGTCCATCCTGATTATGAACACCGACTTCTCCAAGCTGCGCAACAGTGTATTTGTCGGTCATGTCGCTGAGAGCATGACCTTTAAGCCCAACGCGTGGTGGACGGAGAAAACGCAGGACATGGATCTGTTTAAGGAGCGCACCGGCATCGCACTGGAGCCCACCGTGCAGGAAAGCCCCTGGTACTTCGTGCGATAGGGGATTGCGCGCAGGGTCCGACTTGGGGTTATCCCGCCAGTGCCGGCCTGCCCAGCCCCAACGTTTCAAGTACGTTAAACCCGTCAACGGTCGATTTTCACCCGCGAACGGTCTTTATACTAATTAGCAATATCCGCAACGTATAAGACGTTATAATGACCATAACGAAAAGGAGGAGGCAAGATGAATCAGATCATTCTCGCATCTCATGGCGGCCTGGCCGCAGGCGCCAAAGACACGCTCGAGATGGTTCTCGGCGACGTGTCGAACGTCCACGTCGTGTCGCTTGCTCGTGACGACAAGGAGCCCATCACCAACAAGGTGGATGCCATGATCGCCACGTTCAACGCGGACGACACCGTCTATGTGCTGACCGATATGCTCGGCAGCTCGGTCAACAACAGCATGGTCGAGCTTTCCCGCAACGGTGCGGCATTCACGGTGATCAGCGGTTTCAACATTCCGCTGGCACTGACGCTCGCTATGAGCCCCGCCCCCGTCAAGGGTGCCGAGCTCGCGGCCCTCATCAACGAGGCCCGCACCGGTCTGACCAACCCCAACGCACCGGTCGAGGCTGCCGCGGCTCCCGCCAAGAAGGCTAAGGCGCCCCGTCACAGCTCCGGTCCCGCCAAGATCGTCCTCGCACGTCTTGACTACCGTCTGCTGCACGGTCAGGTCGTCTTTACCTGGACCACCAAGGTTCAGGCCGAGCGCATCATCGTCGTCGACAACGCTGCCGCCAACGATGACATCAAGAAGGGCGCTCTTAAGCTGGCCAAGCCCCAGGGCGTGCGCCTGAACGTCTTCACCGTCGAGCGTGCCCTCGCCAAGATGGACAAGCTCAACACCCTCGGCGAGCGCGTCATGTTCGTCTTTGGCAACACGGCCGAGATGCTGCAGTTCTGCCAGGGTTACAAGCTCGACGCCATCAACCTGGGCGCCACCGCCAACCACGACGGTGCCGATCAGGTCGGCGGCAAGGACAGCTCCGTCTTCTTCGACGCCACCCAGAAGGCCGACGTCAACCAGCTGCTCGACATGGGCATCAAGCTCTACGTCCAGCAGACCCCCACGTATCAGAGCGTCGACATCGACGCCAAGCTGTAATCAACCAGGCTTTTGCCTGACTGAAAGGAGAAGGGTATGAATACGTTCATCAGTGCGGTGCTCGTCGGCCTCGTCGGCGTGTTCTGCATGTGGGACTCCCGCCTGCTCGGCCGTCTTAACTTCGAGCAGCCCCTCGTTGGCGCCACGCTCGTCGGTCTGCTGCTGGGCGATGTGCCCACCGGCCTTGCCGTCGGTGCCGCCGTCGAGCTCGTATCCATGGGCCTGGTGCAGGTCGGCGCCGCCGTTCCGCCCGATATGGTCCTGGGCGGCATCGTGGCAGCTGCCTTCGCGTGCCTGACCGATGCTTCCGCCGAGACCGCCATGACGATCGCCATCCCGGTCGCCGTCCTGGGTCAGCTCCTCGGCATCGTGTTCCGTTCCATCATCGCCGCCCTTACCCATGTGGCCGATAGCGCGATTGATAACGGCAAGTTCAAGACCGCCTACCGCATGCACATCTGCGCCGGCTCCGGTCTGTACGCCATCATGTACTTCCTGCCGATCTTCCTGGCCGTCTTTGTCGGTACCGACCTGGTCCAAGCCATCGTCAACATGGTTCCCGAGTGGCTGTCCGTTGGTCTGAACGTCTCGACCAAGATCATGACCGCCTACGGTCTGGCCCTGCTGCTCACCATGATGATCAAGAAGGGTATGACCCCGTTCCTGTTCATCGGTTTCCTGCTCGCCGCTTACCTCAACCTGTCCGTCATCGCGGTCGCTCTGATCGGTGTGTGCCTGGCTGTCGTCTTCATGGGCTTCAAGTTCAACGGTTCCCATGCAGCCGCCGGTGTCGATTCCGACTACGATCCGCTCGAAGACGACGAAGACTAAGGAGGAACACACTATGGCAACCGCAACCAAGGACGTGTCCCTGAACAAGAAGGTCAGCCAGTTCTTCTGGCGCTCCTGGGCCATCCAGGCCTCTTGGAACTACGAGCGTCAGATGAACATGGGCTTCCTCTACGGCATGGTTCCCACGCTCGATCGCCTCTATCCGGATGAGTCCGACCCCAAGCAGCTCGCTGCTAAGAAAGAGGCTTACCACCGTCACATGGCGTTCTACAACTGCACCCCGCAGACGAGCGCTTTTGTCCTGGGCCTCGCCGCCTCCATGGAGGAGGAGTACGCCAAGGATCCCGAGAACTTCGATCCCGATTCGATCAACGCGGTCAAGACATCCCTCATGGGTCCGCTTTCCGGCATCGGTGACTCCTTCTTCCAGGGCACCATCCGCGTTATCGCCTTTGGCCTGGGCGTTCAGCTGGCTCAGCAGGGCTCCATCATGGGCCCGATCCTGGCGATGCTCATCTCCATCGTCCCCTCTGTGCTGATCACTTGGTTCGCAGCCAAGATGGGCTATCAGGGCGGCCACGAGTACCTGAGCAAGCTTCAGGGCGGAGACCTCATGGAGAAGCTCATGTATGTCTGCGGCATCGTGGGTCTTATGTCCGTGGGCGGCATGATCGCTACGCTGATCGGCGCCACCACCCCGCTGCAGTTCGCTGACGGCACCGTCGTGATCCAGGACATCCTGGACGGCATGATGCCTCAGATGATCTCCCTTGGCCTCACCGGCCTTATGTACTGGCTCATCAAGAAGAACGTCAACACCGGTTGGCTTCTCGTGATCGCCATCGTGGGCGGCATCGCCCTCTCTGCGGCCGGCATCCTGGCCTAGTCGCGACTAAGCGCCTAACCGCTTTCCCCCGGGAGCCTGCCTGGCATCCCATACCCCAGACAGGCTTCCATCCCTAAATGTGTCAAAGGGACAGTCCCTTTGACACATCCTCAACGGGCCGGCGACTCGGTCCAAATCACGGTAACCCTGCGTGCGTCCGGCAATGTGGCGTCGCAAAAATCGAAAGGAATGTGTCAGATGTACGAGATCGACCTTAACCTCCCTAAGCAGATCGTCGCTGACGTCCTGTCCAACCACGAGATTCACAGCGTTGCCTTCGTCGGCTGCGGCGCTTCCATGTCCGACCTTTACCCCGCCAAGTACTTCCTGGCCAACAACACGGACAAGCTGAACGTTCAGATCTTCACCGCTAACGAGTTCAACTACGACACGCCTTCCTGGGTCAACGAGCACACCTTCGTGATCACCTGCTCCCTCGGTGGCTCCACGCCCGAGACCGTCGAGGCCAACAAGACCGCCAAGAAGCACAACTGCCCGGTCGTCTCCCTCACCAACAAGGCTGGCTCCGCTCTGACTGTCGACGCCGACCACGTCATCGTCCACGGCTTCCACGCCAACTACGCTGCCAAGTGCGAGAAGCCCGGCTATGCCATCGCTCTTGCTCTCGAGATCCTTCAGCAGACCGAGGGCTATGACCACTACGAGGACATGATCACCGGCCTCACCAACGTTTTCGATCTCTGCGAGAACGCCGCTCAGCACTGCAAGAAGCTCGCCAAGAAGTTCGCCGAGGACTTCAAGGACGACAAGATGATCTACTTCATGGCTTCCGGTGCCTCCGAGAAGATGGCTTATTCTCACGCCGCCTTCCTGTTCACCGAGATGCAGTGGATCGACGCCGCCGCCTACAACACCGGCGAGTACTTCCACGGCCCGTTCGAGGTTTCCACCGAGGGTAAGCCCTACGTCTT
The DNA here is from genome assembly GCA_900542945.1 of uncultured Collinsella sp. Taxonomy (GTDB): domain Bacteria; phylum Actinomycetota; class Coriobacteriia; order Coriobacteriales; family Coriobacteriaceae; genus Collinsella. Next base: position 3,320 of record UQPI01000076.1, on the reverse strand, counting down.
CTTCATGTCCGATGGTGCTACCCGTCCGATGGACGCCCGCGCCCTCACCTTCCTTGAGCGCATGGGCGCCAAGGTCGCTCTGATCGACTCCAAGGACTACGGCCTGGCTGACGCCGTGCCCGCGAGCGTCATCACCTACTTCAACCCGCTGCTGCACCTCGCCGTTATGCGCGAGTACGGCAACCAGATCGCCGAGGCCCGTCAGCACCCGCTGACCATGCGTCGCTACATGTGGAAGCTTTCCTACTAATCACAAGTAAGTAGACCTTACGGGTTGATTGAGAGGGGATGGGGTTTGCGCCCCGTCCCCTTTTTTGCTTTGGGGGGCGTGTTCGTCGCGCCGCAAAACCCCAGATAATACCTACCAAAATGAACCTGTCCCTTTTTGGCAGGTGGGAGGAGATGCGTATGATCAAGGCAGTGCTGTTTGACATGGACGGCGTGCTGGTCGATACCGAGTGGTTCTACAACCGTCGCCGCGTGGCATTTATGGAAGAGAAGGGCTTCCACTTTGACGAGATCCCCGATCTTTCGGGGTCTAACGAGCCTGCCATTTGGGAGGCGCTGGTGCCTGACGATATTGAGCTGCGCGAGCGCCTGCGCGTGGAGTACAAGCAGGTCTACAGCCCGGACCACCCCGTTCCGTATGCCGAGCTGCTCAACGAGCAGACGGAGCCGGTGATGCGTGAGCTGCACGAGCGCGGCGTGAAGTGCGCCATCGCAAGCTCATCCTATCGCGAGCTCATTGACGAGCTGGTGGAGATTGCCGGTATCGCCGACGTGCTGGACTACACCATCAGCGGGCACGAGTGCAGTGCGTTTAAGCCCGATCCCGAGATCTACCTGCGTGCCATGGAGGCGCTGGGGGTGGAGCCTGCCGAGTGCCTGGTTATCGAGGATTCGCCTTTGGGCATCGAGGCCGGCAAGCGCTCCGGCGCCCGCGTCCTGGCGCTGCGTCCGCACGAGGGCGTCAACCTGGACCAAACGGGAGCCGACGCCGTCATCGACAACCTCGCCGACATTCTGACCGCTTTGTAGCGTCAATTCGCCGCAAGAAGTGCGGATTCACACGTCTCTTGCGGTGGATTGGCTCATTTTGGCTTCAATTTGGATCAGTTTGGCTTCGACTCAGACTAAGTGAGTAGACTTTTTGGCGCATGCCGAGCACAAAGCGTTTCTGCCTTAGTAAAACCGCAGGTCACAGAGGTGGCTGTTATTGGCTGTGCTCGGCAGGTCGCGAAAAGTCTACTCACTTGGAATTTTGCCCTTTGGTCGTGGGCTTGCTTGTCCCGTTTTGGTTGTCGAGAGAGGGTGAATTGAAGCGCCCTCTGTCGCTCCATGCTACAATCGCCGGCATGCCCCACAACCACATCTGCCTTCGAAAGGAGCCTGCGTGGCGAACGCCATCGATCAGCTCACGGACCGAGTGCTCGTGCTCGGCCGCCTCACCATCGTCCGCCGCACCATTACTGCCGTGGCGGTCGCAATTTCCGCCGTTCTCCAGACATTTCTGATCCAGGCGTTCATTCAGCCCGCCGACCTGCTTCCGAGCGGTCTCACCGGCGTCGCGGTCCTGCTCGATCGCGTTACCTCGCTGGGCGGCGTTCACATCGACATCTCGCTCGGTATGCTCGCGCTCAACATCCCCGTGGCGCTCCTATGCTGGAGCGGCATCAGCAAGCGCTTCGTCATCTTCTCGATGATGCAAGTTGTGCTCTCATCGCTGTTCCTCAACATCTTTCATTTCGCCCCGTTTTTGGGCGACAAGATCATGCTCATCATTTTTGGTGGCGTGGTCTCGGGTCTGGGCGCTGCCATCGCGCTCAAGTCCGGCGCATCTACCGGCGGCACCGACTTTATCGCGCTGTGGGTCTCCAACCACACGGGTAAGACCATCTGGGGCGTTATCTTTGGTTTCAACTGCTTTATCCTGGCGATCTTTGGCTTTATGTTTGGCTGGGACAATGCGGCGTACTCCATCGTGTTCCAGTTTATTTCGACCAAGACCATCGACAGTTTCTATCGTCGCTACGACCGTGTGACGCTGCAGATCACAACGCACAAGGCGGACGAAGTCATGACCGCCTATGTTGACCATTTTCAGCACGGCATTAGCTGCGCCGAGGTCATCGGCGGATACAGTCGCGAAAAGATGTACCTGCTGCACGCCGTTGTCTCGACCTACGAGAGTCAGGACATTATCAAGCTGGTATGCGACATTGATCCCGGCGCCGTGATCAACGTGTTCCACACGCTCAACTTTGTGGGCGGCTGGTGGGGCGGTCATGTTGACGAGCCCATGCCCACGGCCGTACCCGATCCCGACAAGCCCGCGCGCATGGCCTGCAGACAGGCGCGCCTCAGCGAGCAGGATAGTCTGCAGCAGGACGACGGCAAGTAGGGATTTGCTGTATGTGGTGTATCGTTTTATCAAACTGAGGTAACATATAAAAAGACGTTATATACGTATTAGTTATTTCGATATTTTGATAAGAGTGATTAGACATGCCTGCACCAAAAAATGCACCGCTTTACCAGCAGATTTACGACGAGATCAAGGATGCGATCGAGAAAGGTATTTATGCACCCAAGGAGCGTATTCCGTCCGAACTTGAGCTTGCCGAACAGTACGAGGTGAGCCGCATTACGGTGCGCCGCGCCGTTGAGGAGCTGTGCTCCGATGGCTACCTGGTTAAGCAGCAGGGCCGCGGCACCTTTGTCTCCACTCCGCACATCAACCGCCAGTTCCACGCCTCGACGCTGCAGACGTTTACCGCGCTGTGTGCCGACAATGGCATGAAGGCGGGCGCACATGTGGTCGATCGCCAGATTGTGCCGGCACGTCAAAACGAGATGGAATTCTTTGGCCTGCAGAAGGACGCGCTGCTGCTGCATATCAAGCGCGTGCGTACAGCCGACGGTGAGCCCATCTTTGAGGAGAACATCTTTGTGCCGTTTGACGCTTACCGTGAGCTGTTGACGGCCGATCTTGAGGACAAGTCGATTTTTGCCGAAGTCGAGCGTGTTGGCGGAACGCCGATTGTCTCGGTTGGCTACCGTACGGTCGAGGCCGTTCGCGCTAACGCCGAGCAGGCGGCCGAGTTGGGCATTGCTCCGCACGATCCACTGCTCAATCTGCGTGCCGGCTTTATCGGCCCCAATGGCGAGCCGGTCCTGATGGGTAAGCAGTACTACGTGGGATCGCGCTACGTTATGGTCATGTAGGGTTGGTTCCGCCGTTCTAACGAACGGCGGACCGGTCGACGCTGCGCCTTTGGTTACGCGGTTTTACCAAACCGCGTAACGGCTTGACGCTGCAA
>UQPI01000075.1 GCA_900542945.1 uncultured Collinsella sp. | reverse complement strand
GGCCGCGGCGGCCCGCGCTGCATGAGCATGCCCTTCTGGCGCGAGGACCTCTAAGTCTTTCCGTTTCCGGTGCGGTCTCCCTACAACCGCACCGGTTTCGCCCGTCAAACGGGCGACACTAATACTTACGTAATTCATTTCTTCGAAAGGAAACGAACCATGGGTGTTAACCTCTCCGGCCGTAGCTTCCTCAAGCTCCTCGACCTCACCACCGAGGAGATCGAGTACCTGCTCAAGCTCTCCAAGAACTTCAAGGATATGAAGCGCGCTGGCGTTCCGCACCGCTATCTCGAGGGTAAGAACATCGTCCTGCTCTTCCAGAAGACCTCCACTCGTACCCGCTGCGCCTTCGAGGTCGGCGGCATGGATCTGGGCATGGGCGTCACCTACCTCGATCCGGGTTCGTCGCAGATGGGCAAGAAGGAGTCCATCGAGGATACCGCCCGTGTTCTCGGCCGCATGTATGATGGCATCGAGTTCCGTGGCTTTGCCCAGGACGACGTCGAGGAGCTCGCTGCTAAGTCCGGCGTGCCCGTGTGGAACGGCCTGACCACTGAGTGGCATCCCACCCAGATGCTCGCCGACATCCTGACCGTCCAGGAGAACTTCAACTACGACATCAAGGGCAAGACCCTCGTCTTCATGGGTGACTGCAAGAACAACGTTGCTCGCTCTCTCATGGTCGTTTGCTCCAAGCTCGGCATGAACTTCGTGGCCTGCGGCCCCGAGGAGTGCATGCCCGCTGACGACGTCATCGAGGCCTGCAAGCCCATCGCCGAGGCCAACGGCTGCACCATCAAGCTGACCACCGACGTCAAGGACGGCGTCACCGGTGCCGACGTTATCTACACCGACGTGTGGGTCTCCATGGGCGAGCCTGACGAGGTCTGGGCCGAGCGCATCGCTCAGCTCACCCCGTATCGTGTCACCTCCGAGGTCATGGCTATGGCCAACCCGGGTGCCATCTTCCTGCACTGCCTGCCCAGCTTCCACGACACCAACACCACCATTGGCGCCGAGAAGTGCGAGCAGTTCGGCATCACCGAGCAGGAGGTCACCGACGAGGTCTTCGAGAGCCCCGCTTCCAAGGTCTTCGACGAGGCCGAGAACCGCATGCACACCATCAAGGCTGTCATGTACGCCACGCTCAAGTAAGAGCATCTAGCATCTCGCTCGGGGTGCATTCCTGCGCACCCCGAGCGCTTTTGTCTGGTAAAAATCTCGCACCGAGCGACATGCACGGCACGGAAGAGCCGCTTCGGGCGAGATCAGTAAATGATTTATGAAGGGGGGATGAGAACTATGACTGAGACCGCTAAGAAAAAGCGCGGTATGCCTTCATCGTTCACCATTCTTCTTGCTCTGCTGGCAATCGTCGCGGTTGTTACCGTTATCGTCTCCGGTACGTCCGGTGGCGCGGTTACCGCTGCCCGCCTGAGCGATTTCTGCACCGCCCCGGTCAAGGGCTTCGCTGACGCTCTGCCCGTCTGCCTCTTCGTTATGATCCTCGGTGGCTTCCTCGGCATGATGACCGAGACCGGCGCCCTGGACAACGGCATTGCCGTTCTGGTGCAGAAGCTTAAGGGCAATGAGATCATGCTCATTCCCGTGCTAATGTTCATCTTCTCCCTCGGTGGTACCACCTATGGTATGTGCGAGGAGACCGTTCCCTTCTACGCCCTGCTCGCCGCCACCATGATGGCTGCTGGCTTCGACCCTATGGTCGGCGCTGCCACCGTCCTGCTCGGCGCTGGCTGCGGCTGCCTCGGCTCCACGGTTAACCCGTTCGCCGTCGGTGCTGCCGTCGACGCTCTGACCGGCGTTGGCATTGAGGTCAACCAGTCCATCATCATCGGTCTCGGTGCCGTCCTGTGGATTGTTACCACTGTTATGTCCATCCTCTTCGTCATGAGCTATGCCAAGAAGGTCAAGGCTGACAAGGGTTCCACCATCCTTTCGATGCAGGAGCTCAAGGACGCCGAAGAGGCTCACGGCAAGGCTGCTTCCGAGGTTCACAAGGAGGTCAAGCTCACCGGTCGTCAGAAGGGTGTTCTGATCGCCTTTGCCTTCACCTTCGTCGTCATGATCGTCGGCTTCATCCCGCTGGCCGACCTCAACGAGGGCGTCGCCAACTTCTTCGATGCTGGCGCTGTCTATGACGCCGACGGTAACGCCATCGTTCAGGGCTGGTCTGCCCTGATCACCGGCCTGCCCATTGGCCAGTGGTACTTCGACGAGGCTTCCACCTGGTTCTTCCTCATGGCTGTCCTGATCGGTATCATCGGTGGCCTCTCCGAGAAGCAGATCGTCAACACCTTCATCACCGGCGCTGCCGACATGATGTCCGTTGTCCTCGTCATCGCTCTTGCCCGTGGTATCTCCGTCCTCATGGCTAGCACCGGCCTCGACGTCTACGTCCTCGACGCTGCCGCCAATGCTCTGGCTGGCCTGTCCGGCGTGATCTTCGCTCCCATGAGCTTCCTGGTCTACTTCGGCCTGTCCTTCCTGATCCCCTCGACCTCCGGTATGGCTACTGTCTCCATGCCCATCATGGGACCGCTGGCTGTTAAGCTCGGCTTCTCGCCCGAGGTCATGGTCATGATCTTCTCCGCCGCCATCGGCGTCGTGAACCTGTTCACCCCGACCTCCGGCGCCATCATGGGCGGTCTTGCCCTGGCCAAGATCGAGTGGACGACCTGGCTCAAGTTTGCTCTTAAGCTCATCGTCGCTCTCTCCGTCGTCTGCGCCATCATCCTGACCGTTGCTTGCGTGATGCTCTAAGTACCCCTTGGGTACCCCACGGAAACCATGACGATCCTATAACGGATCACCTGGTCATCGTCTGTCCGGTGGGGTAACCCCACCGGTAGACTCCTACCTTTGGCCCCCTCCCGTTCCGTGCGCGGGAGGGGGCGCTCTTGTGTTCCGGCGTTTTACCAAACGCCGGAACCGGTCGACGCTGCGCGCCGCCCAGGACGACAATTTGTCATTCAAAAGGCAAGGCATGACCAAAAGGTCTATGCCTTGCCTTTTTCATGCCAACTTGTACGTTCTGGACGGCGCTCGCTGACTTATGCTCAACCTGCGGCGCTGTTATTGTTGGTGCAGGGGAACAGCTTGCCCGCTCTGGTGCCCGTTCGTTGACTTTGGCTCTGCCTGTGACGTTTCCATTGTTGGTGCGGAGTGACTTGGTTCCTGCTTCAAATTAGCTATCCCGGGTCCCCGGTGGTTGCGGTGGCGTGTTTGGTTGGTGCCTGTTGGTGGCCAGGCCCTTGCGAGGGGCAGGCTCCGTTATAATCGCCTAGAACATTAAATGGAAACGGGACGGGAGCCATACATGCGCCAGGGTTTCGACAACGCGAAGTATATCGAGCTGCAGGCCGCTCATATTAAGGAGCGCATCTCGCAGTTTGGCGGCAAGCTGTATTTGGAGTTTGGCGGCAAGCTGTTTGACGACTATCACGCGAGTCGCGTGCTGCCGGGTTTTGAGCCGGACAGCAAGTTTCGCATGCTCAAGAGCATTGCCGATGACGTTGAGGTCATCATCGCGATCAACGCGAACCACATCGAGAAGAATAAGGCCCGTGGCGACCTGGGCATTACCTATGACGAGGACGTTTTGCGCCTGGTCGACTTGTTCCGCGGCAACGGTTTCGCTGTCGCGGCGGTGGTCATCACCCAGTACGCCGGCCAGCCCGCCGCCGATGTGTTCCGTAATCGCCTGAATGCGCTCGGCATTCCCGCCAAGCTGCACTATCCCATCGAGGGCTATCCGCATGACGTCGACCTGATCGTGTCCGACGACGGCTATGGCAAGAACGAGTTTGTCGAGACTACCCGTCCGCTCGTCGTCGTGACGGCGCCCGGCCCTGGCTCGGGCAAGCTCGCCACTTGCCTGTCTCAGCTCTATCACGAGCACAAGCACGGCACCGCCGCTGGCTATGCCAAGTTCGAGACGTTCCCGGTCTGGAATCTGCCCCTCACGCATCCGGTCAACATCGCCTATGAGGCCGCCACGGCCGACCTCGACGATGCCAATATCATCGACTCCTTCCACTTGGAGGCCTACAACAAGACCACGGTCAACTACAACCGTGACGTCGAGGCTTTCCCGGTGGTCCGTGCCCTGATGGAAAAGATTCTGGGGGAGAGTCCCTACCAGAGCCCCACCGACATGGGTGTCAATATGGTCGGCTTTGCCATCACCGATGACGATGCCTGTCGCGATGCCTCCAAGATGGAGATCGTCCGCCGCTACTTTTCTGCGGTCGAGGCCGTGCGCCGCACCGGCGTGGGCGATGAACAGGTTGATCGTCTCAAGCTCATTATGAAAAAGGCCGGTATCGACAAGAATTACTCGCCGGCACGCTCGGCCGCCCTTACCAGGGAGCAGCTGACGGGTGGCCCCGTAGGCGCCATGGTCATGCCCGACGGCTCCGTGGTGACCGGTAAGACTTCCACGCGCCTGGGCGCTGCGAGCTCGCTCATCATGAACGCGCTTAAGCATGTCTCGGGCGTTGACCTTGAGCTCGAGGTCATTAGCGATGAGGCGATCGAGCCCATCAGCAAGCTCAAGACGCATTTCCTGGGTAGCAAGAACCCGCGGCTGCACACCGACGAGACGCTTATGGCGCTCTCGATCACCTCGGCAACGAGCGAGACGGCGGCCCGCGTCCTTTCGGGCCTGGAGCAGCTGCGCGGCTGCGATGCCTTCTTTAGCGTGATCATCTCGCCGACGGACGAGACGGTGTTGCGCAAACTGGGCATCAACGTGTGCTGCGAGCCCAAGTTCGAGCGCCGTGGTTTCTTCCACCGCTAAGCCTGGATAAATTGGTCTGAAAGGGGCGCATCGGGCATGCATTCGGTGCGCCCCTTTTATCAACAAAGCTACCGTTTAACCTAAAAATAGCCCGTTTACCTGCCTATAAGTGATTTGGACGGTATACTATAACCCTAATTGTTTCATCCTTTTGCGGGGATGCCCCATGATGGATGTTGCCGGCCATCATGGGGTGTGCCGGTCGCGCACGGTGCAAGTGATGCCCGTGCTCGGTTTGAGGAGGCTGCCATGGCTGGCAAGGGTCGTGCGAGTGTCAACGATATGAAGCGTGTCGAGGTGCAGGTGCTGATGGAGATCGCTCAGCAATCCGAAGACAACGGCGGATTTTATGGCTTTTCGCGCAAGACGCTTGCCGAGCGTGTGGGGGTGTCTCCGTATCGCGCCCGCGCGGCAATTGAGCGCTTGGAATCCGAAGACATCATTGAGGTCGTCTCGCGCTACAGCGACGACGGCGGTCAGCTCGCAAATGGTATTTGTCTCACGGAGCGTGGCGAGTGGTATCTAGAGGGCGTCCGTGCCGGTATGCTCGTGCAGGACTTAATCAAGGACGAACTCGCCGATCGATAACAGCATGCATTCATAGTGGAAACGACGCCGCCTGGGAAACCGGGCGGCGTTTTGTTTCGAGATTGAGAAATGCAATCGCACGCGAGAAAAATTGCGGACGGTCCGCGGCACGAGTATTACAATGAAGACCCGTAAGATGTGGATAAACAACTTCTACGGGAAGCGCAGGTAACTCAATATGACCAAGCATGTGTTCGTAACTGGTGGCGTGGTTTCGTCCCTGGGCAAGGGTATTACCGCGGCCTCGCTGGGCCGTCTGCTCAAGTCGCGTGGCTACAAAGTAACGATGCAGAAGGCCGACCCGTATCTGAACGTCGACCCCGGTACCATGAGCCCCTTCCAGCATGGTGAGGTCTTTGTAACCGAGGATGGTTACGAGTCCGACCTGGACCTGGGTCATTACGAGCGTTTTATTGATGAGAACCTGACCCGCGATTCCAACTTTACGACCGGTGCCATCTACAAAAGCCTAATCGCCCGCGAGCGTCGCGGCGACTTTTTGGGCGGTACCGTGCAGGTGATTCCTCACGTCACCAATGCCATTAAGGACAAGTTTCGCCGCATCGAGGAGCAGACCGGCTCCGATGTAGTCATCACCGAGCTGGGCGGCACGATCGGCGACATCGAGTCCCAACCGTTTGTCGAGGCCATCCGTCAGTACCGCAAGGAGGCCGGCCCCGAGAACGTCTGCTACATCCACGTGTCGCTCGTTCCCTATATTGCCGCCGCCCACGAGGTCAAGACCAAGCCCACGCAGCATTCCGTCAAGGAGCTCCGCAGCTTTGGCATCCAGCCCGATATCATCGTGCTGCGCTCCGACCACCATATCGATGACGCTATCCGCGGAAAGATCGCAAGCTTCTGCGACGTCGACACCGATTGCGTCTTTACCAATGAGGACTGCGCGAGCATCTACGACGTGCCGCAGCTGCTTGCCGAGCAGGACTTTGACCTGCGTATTTGCGAGCGCCTGGGTCTGGATCCGCGTGAGCGCGACATGAGCGAGTGGAACGAGTTCCTGCGTAAACAGAATCACGCCAACCATCACGCCGACAAGGTGAAGATCGCCGTCGTGGGTAAGTACACGCAGCTGCCCGATGCGTACCTGTCGGTTATCGAGGCCCTGCACCATGCGGGCGTCTTCTACGATCGCCATGTGGACGTCCAGCTGGTCGACGGCGAGAGCCTCGACGAGCAGAATGTCTCCGAGGTTCTGGGCGACGCCTCGGGCATCCTGGTCCCCGGCGGCTTTGGCAAGCGCGCCCTGGAGGGCAAGATCCTCGCGGCCGAGTTTGCCCGTGAGCACAAGATTCCGTATCTGGGCATTTGCCTGGGTATGCAGGTCGCCGTGTGCGAGTTCGCCCGCAACGTCGTCGGCCTTGCCGGCGCCAGCTCCTCTGAGTTCGATCCGGACGGCCCGTTTAGCGTCATCGATCTGATGAGCTCGCAGGAGGACGTGACCGAGAAGGGCGGCACCATGCGCCTGGGCGCCTATCCGTGCAAGCTCGCCGCCGATACCCTTGCTCGCGAGGCATATGGCGAGGAACTCGTCTACGAGCGTCACCGTCACCGCTTTGAGTTCAACAACGCCTTCCGCGACCAGCTCGAGGACGCCGGTTTGGTTATCTCGGGTCTGTCACCTGACGAGCGCCTGGTCGAGATGGTCGAGCTGCCGCGCGACGTGCATCCGTGGTATGTGGCAACCCAGGCTCATCCCGAGTTCAAGAGCCGTCCGACTAATCCGCAGCCGCTGTTCCGCGAGTTCGTGCGTGCTTCGATTGGCCAGCACGAGGGTGTCGATCGCGTGCAGGTGACGCCCATGAACCTCGCTACGGACTAAGGGTGCCGGCGAATAAGGAACATACCGAAGCTACTCCCTCGTCGCTCGCCGTGGCGGCGGGGGAGTATCTCGATTACCTCGCGGTCGAGCGGGGCTTGGCGCGCAACACGATTGCGGCCTATCGTCGTGACCTGACGACGTACTGCGCCTATCTGGAGCGGGCGGGTATTGTGTCTTTTGAAGAGGTGACCCGTCAGATCGTGGAGGGCTTTGTCGCCGATCGCCGCGACGGAGGCTATTCCGACGCCTCGGTGGAGCGTGCGCTTGCTGCCGTGAAGGGCCTGCATGCCTTTTTGGTGCGCGATGGGGCCGTGGCCCAAAACCCGACGGCGGCGTTGCGCCTGCCTAAAAAGGCTGAGCGTTTGCCGGAGTATCTATCGGTGGAGGATGTCTCGGCACTGCTCGATCAAGACTTTCCCGAGGGCGAGATGGGACTGCGCGACCATGCCATCTTGGAAGTGCTCTACGGATGCGGTTTGCGTGTGAGTGAGCTGGTTGGGCTCGATGTGGGCGATATCCATATTGACGATGGCTTTGTACTCGTTCGCGGTAAGGGCTCAAAGGAACGCCTGTCCCCACTGGTGGGAAGCGCGGCGCGAGCTCTGACGCTCTATGTAACTGAGGGACGTTCTCGCTTGGCGGCCCATGCCCGCGGAACCGAGACCTCGGCGGTCTTTTTAAATAAGAACGGACGTCGCCTGTCGCGCCAGGCCGTGCATGCGATATGCGAGCGGTATGGGCGTCAGGTGGGGCTGGTGGGGCTCCATCCCCATACCTTGCGCCACTCCTTTGCCACCCACATGCTCGCGGGCGGTGCCGACCTGCGTGTGCTGCAGGAGATTTTGGGCCATGCCGATATTTCGACCACGCAGGTCTACACGCATGTCGACCGAACGCAACTGACCGAGGTCTATCTGGCGGCGCATCCGCTAGCACATCGCTAGCACCTCGCTGACCTGCATATTTATAAATACTAAATGGGACGGGCCCCAGATTGCCGAGACGCACTTTTGCGCGCATGGGCAATCTGGGGCTCGTCCCATTTTTCGCTAGACACCGACGCGGCGGTGGGCCGTGTGTACCGTGGGTGGGGGAGTTTGGGGGCGATGTGAACGGCGTGTAAAGGGACGTAAAAATCGCCTCAAGGTCAACTTGAAGGTTGAGGTTCGCGGGCGTGGTTCTACAGGTGGCATCCCGCCTTTG
>UQPI01000074.1 GCA_900542945.1 uncultured Collinsella sp. | reverse complement strand
GGTCTATGCCGTCCTCTTTTCATGCCAATTTGTTCGCTCTGGTGACCGCTCGCTGGCATTACCAAAACATCGACGGTCCAATAATGATCCCTTGGGGACGGAGAAAAAGTGGTCGTTGGGGGACGTTCTTGTTTGACTGGTAGTTTAAGAACGCCCCCGATGACTATTCGGATTGCTAATTTGTGCGGGTTGTGGTTTTGTGACCTGCTGAAATTTGAGATACTGTACAACTGTACGTTAACTAATCTTCGTAGTATATTGCTACCCGCAAAACTCAATACCATTGTGCTTCGAGACGCTAAAGCGCCTACGTACAATGGTTGTTGATAGTACGATTTGATTCAACGACAGGATGGATGGTCCAAGCGTGAGTCTCGGCAGCAAACTATCCGATGCAAAGGTCTCCTTTGCGATATTCAAGCGCGACATTAAGCGACTGCTTGTGAACCCCGTCGCCTTGGTGGTCACCCTTGGCGTGTGCGTTATCCCCTCGCTGTACGCTTGGTACAACATCGTGGCTAACTGGGATCCATATGGAAACACCCAGGGCATTAAAATCGCTATCGCCAACAACGATCAGGGTACCCAAAACGACCTAGTGGGCGAGCTCAATGCGGGCGATAAGGTGGTCGACCAGCTCAAGGAAAACGATCAGCTGGGCTGGACCTTCGTCGACTCGGCTGCCGATGCCAAAGAGGGCGTCGAGAGCGGGGAATACTACGCGGCGATCGTAATCCCCAAGAACTTCTCCGACAATCTTGTCTCGATGCTCGATGGCAATTACCATCAGCCGAAGCTCACCTATTACGTCAATGAGAAGAAGAGCGCCATTGCGCCCAAGGTCACCGATACCGGTGCCAACACCATCGAGGAGCAGATCAACTCGGAGTTTGTCTCCACGGTGGGCGAGACCGTAGCGGGCATCGCCAAGGATGCCGGCATCGATTTAAAGGACAAGGCAACCCAGACTCAGGACTCGCTGACAAGTTCGGTGTCCGAGGCATCCGACACCTTGGGTGAGGTGCGCGATTCGATTGGCGATATGAATGCCGCCATCGATAAGACGAGTGGCGCTATCGCCTCGGCTGATGCGGCGCTTGCCGGCTTGCAAGGTCAGGCACCGTCGCTGACGCAGGCAATCTCCCAGGGCAACGACCTGCTGGGCGAGGCTCGCGCCACGGCGGGCAACTCTATCACCTCGCTCTCCAAGGCACTCTCGGAAGGTAGCCTTGCACTCACCAAGACGTCAGCCTCCGCGAACGCTGCGATTGGCAAGCTAACGGGTACGGTCACATCTACGACCACCCGCATCGACAACTCGCTCGAGTCTCTCCAGGCGACGATCGATCACAATAAGGCCGTTATCGGGCACTTGGAGATTCTCGTTAATGACACGTCGACAGGTTCCGAGGAAATTGACGCGCGCATTGTATCGACCATCGATTCGCTTCGCGAGCAAAACCAGAAGCTGCAGAGCATCAAGGATGGCCTTTCTGCACAGTCGAGCGCCATGGCAAACGACGCTACGGCAATCTCGAACGCGAGCAACGCACTCAACGCGGCAATTCAGACCGGTACGGCTAGCCTCGGTCAGGCTCAGACCGATCTGGGTCAGAACGCACTTCCGAAGGCTTCGAGCGCGCTTGACTCCTTTGCCGCCGTTTCGGGCGATTTGACCGGCATTGTGTCGGGTATGACCCCCACGATAGCGAGCGCGCGCGGCACGCTGGCGCAGCTCGACGCCACGCTCAAGCAGGCAAAGACCACGCTGTCCCAAACCGACGCCTCCCTTGCCAAGGTTCAGGACAAGCTCGCGACCGCCGCCAATGACATTGCGGCGCTGCAGACCTCTGAGTCTATGGGCGAGTTAGCCGACCTCATGGACGTCGACGTCAATGACGTGGCAGATTTCATGGCATCTCCGGTTGAGCTGACGTCCAAGTCAATCTATCCGGTCAAGAGCTTTGGCTCGGGCATCGCGCCCTTCTACACCAATCTGGCGCTGTGGGTAGGCGGCTATGTGCTCATCGCTATCTATAAACTCGAGGTCGACCGCGAGGGCATCGGTAGCTTTACGGCGCGTCAGGGCTACTTTGGCCGCTGGCTGCTGCTGGTGATCCTGGGCGCGTTCCAGGCCATTATCGTTACGGTGGGCGACCTGGTCATTGGCGTTCAGTGCGTCAATCCGCTGCTCTTTGTACTGGGCGGCATCGCTATTTCGTTCACCTACGTCAACATCATCTATGCGCTGTCCACCACGTTTAAGCATATCGGTAAAGCCATTGGCGTCATCCTCGTCATTGTGCAGATCCCCGGCTCGTCGGGCATGTATCCCATCGAGATGATGCCCGGCTTCTTCCAATGGCTGCATCCGCTGCTGCCCTTCACCTATGGCATCAACCTGCTGCGCGAGACCGTCGGTGGCATGTATTCGTTCAACTACCTGTTCAACCTGTGCATCCTGGGCGTGTTCCTTGCCATCGCACTCTTTATTGGCTTGCAGCTGCGTCCGCTGCTGCTCAACCTCAACCTGCTCTTTGACAAGCAGCTTTCCACGACGGGCCTCATGATCTGCGAGTCCAACGACCTGCCGCGCCAGCGCTATTCGCTGCGCACGGCCATGCGCGTCATGCTCGATTCGGATTCGTACCGTCGCGAGCTGCTCGATCATGCCGTGGCGTTTGAGCATCGCTACCCGTACTACATCAAGGGCGGTTTTGCCGCCGTGGTAGGCGTGCAGGTTCTGCTCTTTGTGCTTTCGACGGTGCTCGATATCGACAATAACGGCAAGATCATCCTGCTCGTTATCTGGATCATTTCGGTTATCGCCATCTGCGGCTGGCTCATCAACATCGAATACATCCGTGCGAGCCTCAATACCCAGATGCGTATCTCGGCGCTTTCGGACGAGGACCTTCGCCGCGAGATGCGCGAGCACACGGCTGCCATCCCTGCCGCCCGTCGCATGTTTGGTCTCAACGCCAGCGAGCGTGGCGCCAAGGGAGGCGAACAGCCTACGAGCCGTCTGTCGCATATCGGTGCGCATCGTAAGGCTCAAGATGCCGACGGCGCTGACAACGTAAACGGAAACGACGGGGACACCACCTCGCTTGGCAAGCACTCTAAAGGAGGTGAGGCATAAATGAAAAACATCCTGCACCTGTTTAAGCGCGATGTCCAAAACGTGTCTCGCTCCGTGATCGGCATGGTCGTCGTGATGGGCCTGATCATCGTGCCATGTCTCTATGCATGGTTTAACATCGCCGGAAGCTGGGATCCGTACGGCAACACCGGCAACCTTAAGATCGCCGTGGTCAACACTGATGAGGGTTACGAGAGCGATCTGATTCCCGTCGAGGTCAACGTGGGCGAAAACGTAACCGCCACCCTGCGCGGCAACGAGAACTTCGACTGGGTTGTGCTCAACGATCGCGATAAGGCCATCGATGGCGTCAAGTCGGGCGCGTACTACGCTGCCGTCGTTATCCCTAAAACGTTTAGCGCCGACATGATGACGCTTTTCTCGACCGAGGTGAAGCACGCCGATATCGAGTTCTACGAGAACCAGAAGGCTAACGCCATCGCACAGATCGTGACTGAAAAGGGCTCGAGCGCCGTCCAGAGTCAGGTCAACGAGACCTTTACCAAGACCATCACGACCATCGGCCTTAAGACCGTGTCCAGCCTGCTCGACTATATGAGTACCGACCAGGTGAGCAACTTTATCGCCAATCTGTCCTCGACGCTGGGCGATTCGGTCGAGGACCTGCAGGACGTTCAGGCGAGTGCGACGTCGCTCGCGGGCATTTTGAGCTCCACGTCCGATTCACTGACATCGGCGGGCGGCATGCTCAAGCAGACGGGCACCGTTGATGAGTCGACGAAGCAGCTGATGGAGCACGCCAAGAGCGGCATCAATGATTCCAAGGAAGCGCTCAAGGCCGCCAACGATGCCGTTGACGCGGCGATTGACGGAAGCGCGGGCTCGTTCGACAACGTGTCCGCCGAGCTTGCGAAGGCATTCGATGCCGCGAATCAGCATGTTTACCTTACGGTGTCTCAGCTCAACGAAGCCGCAGCGGCGCTCAATACGCGTGCTGACGATATCGATGCGATGGCCGATCAGCTCCGCAACCTTGCCGACCAGGTGAGTGATGACAAGCTCAAAGACGGTCTCGAGTCCGCTGCGACGTCGCTGGGCAGAATTGCCGTGGAGTACCGCAACAATGCGAAGGACCTGACGGCGACCGCAAAGTCCCTTTCGGACGGCATGGCGGAGGTCAACAACTCGCGTGCCGAGGTCGACCAGGCCATCGCCGATGCCAAGGCGGGTATCTCGGGAGCCAAGTCCGACTACGATTCCACGTTCTCGATTAAGGCCAAGGAGCTCAAGAAGACCATTTCGGGCGTTCTGGATTCCCTGAACGGTATCTCGGGTGACTTGGATAGCGCTGTGAGCGGTCTGACCGACGCCTCTGGCTCGCTCGCAAAGGGCCTCTCCAAGGCTGCGACGCTGGTCAACAAGGCTTCTGATCAGTTGGGCGAGGCGTCGGACAAGATCAGCGCTTTTAAGGACGAGCTTGATAGCGCTCTGATGTCGGGTGACCTGGCCATGATTAAGACAATGATTGGCAACGACCCCGAGGGCCTCGCCGTGTCGCTTTCCGGCCCCGTCGCGCTCGACCGCAAACCGGTCTATCCGATCCGCAACTACGGTTCGGCCATGGCACCGTTCTACACGATTCTGTCGCTGTGGGTGGGCTCGATTGTACTGGCGGCCATGATGAAGGTCTCGGTTGACGATGAGCTCATCAACGAGCTGATCCCCGTGCGCCTGCACGAGATCTACCTGGGCCGCTACCTGTTCTTTGGAGGTCTGGCCCTGCTGCAGGCGACACTCGTGTGCGCGGGCGACATCCTGTTCTTTGGCATTCAGTGCGACAACCCGCTGCAATTTGTGCTGGCGGGTTGGGTCGCGAGTCTCGTGTTCTCCAATATCGTCTACACGCTTACGGTTTCGTTTGGCGATATCGGCAAGGCGCTCGCCGTCGTGCTGTTGGTTATGCAGGTCGGCGGTTCGGGCGGTACGTTCCCCATCGAGATGACCGGCCCTGTGTTCCAGGCGATCTATCCGTTCCTGCCGTTCACCCACGGCATCAACGCCATGCATGCCGCCATGGCTGGCGCCTACCATATGGAGTACTGGATTGAGCTAGGCATTCTGGCGAGCTATCTGATTCCATCGCTGGCACTGGGCGTCGTCTTCCGCCGCCCGGTCATCAAAGCCAACGACTGGATCATCGAAAAGCTTGAAAGCACGAAGCTTATTTAGTGCAACAGCGTGACATTGACAAAACATCGAGGTTCACTTTGCTGACGCTTTAGTGGGCTGGATTGCGGTGCAACGCTGGTTGTTGCTACAGTAGCGGGGCGTGCCGGGGGTCCGGCGCGTCCCGTTTTTATTTGACCATGAGGCGGCACGCAGCCATACGCGTGCGGACACCACGCCCAGATTGAGTGCGAGGATGTTCCATGGCCCAATACGCTGCCAACGAAATCGAAAACATGCCCGATAGCCCTGTAGCCCGTGAGGATTTGGGCGCGGGTGGTATTCCCCGGGGTGCCGGCGCACGCTCGCCGTTGTTCTGGAAAGTTCTACTGCTTTCGGTGGCGATTATCTGGGGTTACTCCTTTACCACTATGAAGGACGCGCTCGACACCATTCCGGTGTTTGAACTGCTCTACGTGCGCTTTCTGCCTGCGGCGTTGGTCATGTTTGTCATCTTCCACAAGCGCATCATCGCGCACCTCAACGCCCGCAATCTTATCGTCGGACTTGGAATGGGCACACTTATGTGGGCCGCCTACGTCCTGCAGACGGTCGGTCTGGCGCACACCACGGCGGGCAAGAACGCGTTTTTGACGGGTACGTACTGCATCCTCGTGCCCTTTGCGAGCTATTTTCTGAGCGGCGAAAAACTCACCCGCTATAACCTGGGCGCGGCACTGCTGTGCTTGGCGGGCATTGGCCTGGTGGCGCTCGATAGCGTCGAGTTCAATATCGGCGATGCCATTACGCTGGGCGGCGCGGTCTTCTTCGCCATCCAGATGGCGGTGACCGCCAAGTACGGTCGCAAAATGGACATCAACGTCATCACGTTTTGGATGTTTGTGGGCAATGGCGTGCTGAGCCTGATCTCGTCGCTGCTATTCGAGACCCAAGCGCCTCTGTCCGTGTGGACGCCGAATTTTATCTGTGTGATGGCGTTTCTCTCGGTGGGCTGCACATGCGTGGCTCTGCTCATCCAAAACGTCGGCCTGGCGCATGTCCCGGCTTCGACGGGCTCGCTGCTCCTTTCGATGGAATCGCCTTCGGGCGTGTTGTTTTCGGTGCTGCTGATGGGGGAGGCGCTCACCTCGCGCCTGCTCGCCGGCTTTGCGCTCATCTTCCTGTCGATTATCTTGAGCGAGACTCACTTCGATTTTTTGCGTCGAAAGCCGCGCCCGCAATTGTAAACAACTTGTTGCGCCGCCCTCCCGGGGCGGCATTTTTTATGCCTCGCCCTTAAAGTAGTACCTTGCACTTTACGCTATCAAAGTGCTTGCTGCAAAAACGATACTGGAGGGCATCTATGGCACCAGCTTTGTCCGATCTTCAACCGCAATCAGCGCCCAAGGCCACCGCAGCGGCGCAGACCGCTATCGGTGACGGTCTCGTTGCAGAAGCTCAGGCTTTTGCAGACGAGCTCGCTGCGTGGCGACACGATCTCCACCAGATGCCCGAGCTGGGTAATAGCCTCCCACAGACCTCTGCGTATATCCAAGCGCGCCTGACTGAGATGGACATCCCATTTGCCACGCTCGTTGATGGTTCCTGCGTTGTGGGCCTTGTCGGCGCCGGTGCCGCCGCGGCCCAAGGCAATGGCGTCTGCACGGACGAGCAGGCCGGTACGGTCATCATGCTCCGTGGCGACATGGATGCCCTGCCCGTTGCCGAAGAGTCAGGTGAGCCTTTCGCCTCTACGAACGGCTGCATGCACGCATGCGGACACGATATGCACGCAACGGCGTTGCTTGGAGCGGCGCGCCTGCTCAAGGCCCGCGAGTCCGCGCTTGTTGATGCCAACGCCACGGTTAAGCTGCTGTTCCAGCCGGGCGAGGAAACCTTTGAGGGTGCCCGCGCCGCCATCGCCGACGATCTGCTGCAGAACCCGCGCCCCCAGGTCGCCTTTGCCATGCATGTCAATAGCCAGTCGCCGCTTGGCCTGGTGCTCTACGGCAGCCCGGCGCTCTCGGGCGTGTACGGTTTTCGCATCACGCTTCAGGGCAAGGGCGGCCATGGCTCGAGCCCCGAGATCTGCATCGACCCCATCACGGCCGGCGTCCATGTGCATCTGGCGCTTCAGGAGCTCATCTCCCGCGAGGTGCCGGCGGCCAAGGAGGTCGCGCTTACCGTTGGCAAGTTCGCCGGCGGTCAGGCCGCAAATGTCATCCCCGACACTTGTGTGCTCGAGGGAACGCTGCGTGGCTTCGACGTCGAGCTCATGGAGCGCCTCAAGACCCGCATCGCGGAGGTCGTCAAAGGCGTTGCCACGACCTATCGTACGCCGGCGACTATCGAGACACTCTCGGATGTTCCCCCGCTCGTACTCGACGACGGCATGACGCAGGCGTCGCTTGGCTACGTGGGCGCGGTGCTGCCCAAGTCCGCCTTCCTGCCGCTGTTCCACGCCATGGCGAGCGAGGACTTCGCGTTGATCTCGAGCGAGATCCCGAGCGCGTACTTTACCGTGGGCGCTGCTGTGACTGATACGGACGAGCATTTTGCTCAGCATCATCCCAAGGCACGTTTTAGCGATGCCGAGCTTCCCCTTGGCGCCGCGGCTTATGCCGCCGTCGCTTTGGGCTACATCGCCGACCACCGGTAGCACCCAATCTTGCTACTCGTTTGCTTAAAAAGGAACAGTATGTCTCAGCAACGTAAGTTCTTCCCCGGCTGGCTCGTGGTGGCCTCCGGCTTTGTGATCATGGCCACGTGCTACACCATTTTCGTCAACTGCATGAGCCTGTTCCAGCCGTTGATCGTCAGCGACCTGGGCATTTCCCTTGCGCAGTACACCATCTCCAACGCCCACTATCGCTGCGTCTAAGCAGTTTGGCATGGCCGACCTGGGTAAGGTCACGGGCACCATTACCTCGCTCGAGATGGTTGGCGGCACGGTGGGCGCCATCGTCTCGGGAATACTGTTCGATGCCACGGGCTCCTTTACGAGCACATGGATCGTGTGTCTGGCGTGCTCGGTGGCAATGCTGGTGTTCCTGCTGGCGTCTGAGCCCATCGCGGCTAAGCTGCGCGCGAGCGTGGCGGGGGAGTAGGGACGACGTCGCTCGTAGCTCTTTGCCCCGTTTTGTCCGTGGCTGCCTTGGAAGCCGAATGGATGCTCGTACCGTCATTCGGTTTCCCATGTAGCCACGGGCTCAAGAGATGACCCGAAGTCTTTCCGTCCAACGGATTTTGTGATCCGAAGAGGCGGAAGGATTGCAGATTGCACACCGCGGCGGCGCATCTGGCCGAACGAGTCCCCATACCCTCGTT
>UQPI01000073.1 GCA_900542945.1 uncultured Collinsella sp. | reverse complement strand
AAAGGGCGGAGGCGGGGCATGCCCCGCCTCTTACACCACATCTCTGCGCGCTACCGATTCAGGGCTAGATTTACCCAGCGAAACCCAAAAATCGCTGCTACAAAATTAGTAACAGTACTCATTTTTGCCATTTTTTGGCCACGGCCTTTGTGACGGACGTGCTGGCGGGTTCGAATCCCATGCGCTGGGCCTGAAAAAAGGAAAGGCCTCCATCGCTGGAGGCCTAACAACTCAGTGGTGGGCGATGAGGGATGTCCGCGTGCGGCTGACGCCGCCCGCTCTCGCTTCGGGCCTACGGCCCTCGCGTGCTGCGCTGGAAAACGCTGCGCGTTTTCTCAGCTCCGCACCCTGGCGGGTTCGAATCCCATGCGCTGGGCCCAAAAAAGAAAGGCCCCCATAGCTGGGAGCCTATCAAATCAGTGGTGGGCGATGAGGGATTCGAACCCCCAGCCTTGTGCGTGTAAAGCACCTGCGCTAACCGTTGCGCCAATCGCCCGTGCGGAGAGAGTATAGCAAAACAATCGCCTCATTCATCTCATATCCATTAAAGGTAACCGGCGCGTGTCACAGCGGAGCTGATTCAGTTGAGATTGCCTGAACATTCCGTCCCTCTTTACACCCTCGGGTATACTCAAAAGCTACTGATTCGATTTGATACCCAGCAACAGCAGAGGGGATAGTATATGTGCGGTTTTGTCGGTTTTGTCGGTGGGACGGATAACCAATCCGAGGTGCTCACCAAGATGATGGACCGCATCGTCCATCGTGGTCCCGACATGGGCGGCCAGTTTATCGACGGCCGCGTTGCCCTGGGCTTCCGCCGCCTGTCGATCCTCGACCTGACCGAGGCCGGCGCTCAGCCCATGGCCAATGAGGACGGCAGCGTCGTTATCGTCTTCAACGGCGAGATCTACAACTTCCAAGAACTCCGTTCCGAGCTCGAGGCCAAGGGCTACAAGTTCCACTGCGGCGCCGACACCGAGAGCCTCCTGCACGGCTACGAGGAGTGGGGCGAGGCCGTCCTCGATCGCCTGCGCGGTATGTACGCCTTCGTCATCTGGGACAAGAAGAAGAACAAGCTTTTTGGCGCCCGCGATATCTTTGGCATCAAGCCGCTCTACTACTATCCCATGGCCGATGCGGGCGACGGCGCTCCGGGCGTGCTTTTTGGTTCCGAGATCAAGAGCTTCCTGGACTACCCGCACTTCCACAAGGCGGTCAACAAAAAGGCTCTGCGTCCGTACATGACGTTGCAGTATTCGGCAACCGAGGAGACCTTCTTCGAGGGTGTCTACAAGCTGCCGCCGGCGCATTACTTTACCGTAGACATCCCGACCGGCAAGATGAACATCGAGCGCTACTGGGATTGCGATTACTCTGCCGTCGAGAAGCCGTTCGAGGAGTACGTCGACGAGCTGGACGAGGTCGTGCACGAGAGCGTCGAGGCCCATCGCATCGCCGACGTCAAGGTCGCGTCGTTCCTCTCCGGCGGCGTCGACTCCAGCTACATCGCCGCTTGCCTCATGCCCGACAAGACCTTCTCGGTGGGCTTTGACTACAAGAACTTCAACGAGACTAACTACGCCAAGGAGCTTTCCGATAAGCTCGGCGTCGAGAATGTCCGCAAGATGATTACCGCCGACGAGTTCTTCGGTGCGCTCGAGGACATCCAGTATCACATGGACGAGCCGCAGTCCAACCTGTCTTCCGTGCCGCTGTGGTTCTTGGCCGAGATGGCCCGCAAGGACGTCACCGTCGTGCTTTCGGGCGAAGGTGCCGATGAGCTCTTTGGCGGCTACGCCTACTACGAGGACACGGTCCCGGTCCGCAAGTACAAAAAGATGGTGCCGCTGCCCATCCGTCGCGCGCTCGGTAACCTGGCGCTGCATATGCCGTACTTCAAGGGACATAACTTCCTGGTCAAGGGTGCCGAGATCCCCGAGAAGTCGTTCCTGGGACAGGCTCTGGTATGGCCGGAGCGCGAGGTCGACGGCGTGCTCAAGCCCGAGTACAACACCGGCGATGGCGCCTTCGAGCTTGCCGCTCCCATCTATGCACGCGTGAAGGGTCAGCCCGAGCTGGTCAAGAAGCAGTACCTGGACATGAACATGTGGCTCCCGGGCGACATTCTGCTCAAGGCCGACAAGATGTGCATGGCACATTCGCTGGAGCTGCGCGTGCCCTTCCTGGACCGCAAAGTCATGGAGTTCGCCGAGCACATTCCCGACCGCTACCGCATCAACGAGAACGGCAACAAGCAGGTACTCCGCCACGCTGCCAACAAGTCGCTGCCCGATGAGTGGGCCACCCGTCCCAAGGTGGGCTTCCCGGTGCCGATTGTCTACTGGCTGCGTGAGCAAAAGTGGTACGACTATGTCAAGGAGTACTTCACCGCGCCGTGGGCAAGCGAGTTCTTCGATACCGACGAGCTCATGCACCTGCTCGATCTGCACTTTGCGGGCAAGGGCGATTTCCAGCGCAAGATCTATACGCCGCTCGTGTTCTTGGTGTGGTACAAGCGCTTCTTTATCGACGAGGACCAGCCTTCTGTTCAGGCTGCCTAGCCTCGGCTTACGAACGCCTGCGCGTAACGGCTCCTCCGGGAGCCGTTTTTGCATGGCGCGTTTCAGTTACTATAAAAGCCGTCCCTGCCAATGGCTGAGAAAGGTGAAAGATGCACCATTCGGATTCCGCAACCGTGACCACGGTCGATACGCTCGCCAAGCTACTCGATGCATGCGGCGAGCTGCGCGCATCGGAGCAGGTTGACGAGCGCGCGGTGACCGGCTGCTCGTTTGATTCGCGCGCGGTCTCGGCAGGTGACGTGTTCTTTTGCAAAGGCGCTGCCTTTAAGCCCGCGTTTTTGAGCATGGCGCTCGATGCGGGCGCCGTCGCATTTGTGTGCGAGGAGTCGCTGGTCGAGTCTCTGGAGCCGCTGGCGCAGGAGAGCGGTGCTGCAATGCTGGTTGTTGATAGTGTTCGCACGGCCATGGCCCTGTTGCCGCCGGAGGTCTACGACCGTCCCGACCACGACGTCAAGATCGTGGGCATCACTGGTACTAAGGGAAAGACCACGGCCGCTTTTATGCTCCAGTCCATCATCAAAGCGGCGGGCGAGTCCTGCGGCATGATCGGCTCGGTGAGTACCGACGATGGCATCGAGTGCTATGAGAGCACCAATACTACGCCCGAGGCCCCCGAGGTCTGGCGCCATATCGCCAACTGCCGCACGTCCGGTCGCCAGTCCATGGTCATGGAAGTCTCGAGCCAGGCGCTCAAGTACCAACGCGTCGAGAACCTGCCCTTTGACGTGGCGTGCTTCCTCAACATCGGCCGCGACCACATCTCGCCGATCGAACATCCCACGTTTGAGGATTATTTTGAGAGCAAACTCAGGATCTTTGACCAGGCAAAGACCGCCGTGGTGAATCTGGGCACCGAAGAGGTCGACCGTGTGCTGGAGGCAGCGTCGACGGCCGAGCGCTTGGTGACCGTTGGCGTCGAGCATCCCGAGGCAAGCCTGTGGGCGAGCGACGTACGCATGGTCGGCTTTAGCATCGAGTTCAACTTGCATGGCCTGTGTGCCGACGAGTCCGAGGCGGGGGAGAAGGTCCTGCTGGGTATCGCGGGAGACTTTAACGTGGAGAACGCGCTGGTCGCTATCGCCGCTGCGCGCGAGATCGGCATCGGTATCGAGGCTATCAAGAAGGGTCTCTCCAAACTGCGTGTGCCGGGCCGTATGGAGGTCGTGGAGTCGAAGGACGGCCGCGTGATCTGCGTCGTCGACTACGCGCACAACCAGCTTTCGTTCCGTTCGCTTTTCTCGTCGGTCAAGCGCGCTTTTCCCGCCAGCCCGGTCATCGCAGTGTTTGGCGCTGCCGGCGGCAAGGCGCAGGAGCGCCGCGAGCAGCTTCCGCGCGAGGCCGCACCATATTCCGACCTGATGATCTTTGCCAACGAGGACCCGGCTCACGAGGACCCGATGAAGGTCTGTCGCGAGCTTGCCGAACATGTTCCCGACGATACGCCGAACAAGATCATCCTCGATCGCGAAGCCGCTGTGCATGTGGCGTTCAAGGCGGCGCGCGAGGAGTACGTCAACCCCGATGCTCCCACCATTGTCTTGCTGCTGGCAAAGGGTGACGAGGAGCTCATGCACGTGGGCGACGAGTTCGTGCCCATCGAGAGCGACCTTTCGCTGGCCAATCGCCTGATCGATGTTACCCAGTTTGACTAATGAACCATGATGGCGGCGGCGCCCTGAGTGCGCTGTCGCCATAAGCGTGTTCCCTCAATCAAAACATGCCGTCCAAGTCCAAACCCTTCTACGTAAACGGAGTAACCATGTCCCACAACACCCTGCCGACCGTTGCCGAGCTTTCGGGCGAGATGCGCGAGCGCTTGGCCAAGGTTAAGTACGTCTTTACCGACCTTGACGCGACCATGCTCGCGCCTGGCTCGTGCGTGCTGCGCGACAACGACGGCAACCCTTCGACCAAACTCGTCGAGGCCGTCGTGGCGCTCGCTCGCGCTGGTATTCAGGTGGTTCCCACCTCGGGCCGCAACCGTACCATGATCCACGAGGACGCGCGCGTGCTCGGCCTCAACTCCTACATTGGTGAGATGGGCGGCCTGGTCATGTACGACCTCAAAGCCAACGATTGGGAGTATCTGACCGGCGACATGCCTTACAACCCCGCCTGCGGCCTTACTCCGCACCAGGTGATCGAGCAGACCGGCGTGTGCGAGAAGATCCTTGCCCGCTGGCCGCACAAGATCGAGTACCACAACGACATGTCGACCGGCTACAAATACCGTGAGGTCACCGTCGGCATGCGCGGCGATGTGCCCGACGATGAGGTCCAGGCCATCCTGGACGAGGCCGGCTGCGGTCTGATCTGGGCTTGCAACGGCCATCTGACTCACCTGTCCAAGCCGACGACGCTCGAGCTCGATCGCGTCGAGGACGGCCGCGCGTTTAACATCAATCCCGCCGGCCTCAACAAGGGCGTTGCCATCGCGCGCTTCTGCGAGCACCTAGGGATCGAGCGCGAGGAGACGCTCGCGCTCGGCGACTCCGAGTCCGACTTCTACATGGCCGATCACGTGGGCACGTTCTGCCTGGTCGAGAATGGCCTGACGAGCGCCGGCGCGCCCGAGTTCCTGGCTGCTTGCGAGAACGCTTTCGTTACGCGCGGCAAAATTGTCGACGGTTGGGCGGCGACGGCAGAGCTGCTGGTCGCGGCGCGTTCGTAGCGCGGCGTCGCTGCACTTGGACATGTCTTTTCGAGAGAGACTGGTGAGGTAATGTCCGATATCGAGAATCCGGCAGGCGACACGCGCCCGATTGGCGTGTTCGATTCTGGTTTGGGCGGTCTGACGGTTGCGCGCGCGATTGCGACGGCGTTGCCGCACGAGTCCGTCTACTACTTTGGCGACACCAAGCGCTGCCCTTACGGCACTCGCACCGAGGATGAGGTGCGCTCGTTTGCGCTGCAGGCGGGGCGCTGGCTATCGAGGCACGACGTTAAGATCATGGTCATCGCCTGTAACACGGCGACCGCCGCGGCCTTGCGTCTGGCCCAGCAGGTGCTCGACGTTCCCGTGATTGGCGTGATCGCCCCGGGCGCGCGTGCCGCCATCAACAGCACGCGTACGCGTCGCGTGGGCGTGCTCGCCACCAACCTCACCATTCGCTCGGGTGCCTACACGCGCGCCATCCAGGACTTGGATGCTGGTGTCGATGTGTATGGCTGCCCGGCTTCGAGCTTTGTCGAGGTCGTCGAGCACGAGCTCGCCTCGGGCGCGCATCTGCAGGAGCAGTGGCTCGAGAACGAGGATATTTTTGATACGCCAGCCGTTCGCGCGCTGGTCGGCGCCACAGTCGAGCCGCTGCACGATCGTGGCATCGATACCGTGGTGCTCGGCTGTACGCACTTTCCGCTGCTGGTGGGTCCCATCCGCCATGCGCTGGGACCCGGGGTGCGCGTGGTGAGCTCCGCCGAGGAGACCACACGCGAGCTGACCGATATCCTCACGCGCCGTGAGCAGCTGGCGAGCGATACCGCCGAGCCACAGCATCGCTTTGCCACCACGTCTGACAACATTGCCGAGTTTGCGGTGGCGGGCAGCTTTATCTTTGGCCAGCCGCTCAAGAGCATTGAGCATATCGATATCGACGAACTGAAATAGATATAAGGGCACCGACCAAAGGCTCACGTCCACCTTTTGCCGAAAGGATTTTTCTATGGAGTATATGCAGGTCAATCGCGCCAACGGCCGCGCCGCCGATGAGTTGCGCCCCATCAAGCTTACTCGCGGCGTCATGAAGCACGCCCACGGTTCGTGCCTGGCCGAGTTTGGCGATACGCGCGTGCTGTGCGCTGCCACCATCGAGGAGGGCGTGCCGGGCTGGCGCAAGGGCGCCAAGGCCGGTTGGGTAACGGCGGAGTATGCCATGCTGCCGGCATCGACCGGCAAGCGCTGCAAGCGCGAGCACGCCAACCGCAAGGGTCGCTCCATGGAGATCGAGCGCCTCATTGGCCGCAGCCTGCGTACCGTCGTCAACATGAAGGCGCTCGGCGAGTACACTGTCACCGTCGACTGCGATGTGATTCAGGCCGATGGCGGCACGCGTACAGCGAGCATTACCGGTGCCTGGGTGGCGCTGCACGACGCCCTCGCCATGTGGGTTGAGGCGGGCAAGATCGAGGGCATCCCGCTTATCGGCCAGGTGGCTGCCATCTCCATGGGCGTTGTCGACGGCAATACGCTGCTTGACCTCGATTATTCCGAGGACAGCCATGCCGAGGTCGACATGAACCTCGTCGCCACCGACACCGGTGAGATGATTGAGCTCCAGGGCACCGGCGAGCAGGCGCCCTTCGACCGCAAACGCCTCAACACCCTGCTCGACCTGGGCGACAAGGGTATCGCCGAGCTCATCGAGCTTCAGCGCCAAGCCATCGCCTAACCTGCCAAAAAGGGACAGGTTTATTTTGGCAGGTTTTATCTGGGAAAACGTCGAAGTATAAGACTGCCGTTGATTGAGAGGGGAGAGGCGGAGGCCCTCGTCGCCCTCGGCGCGGCATTGCTATAGAGACAAGGAGACCACTCATGGCACTTGAGAAGATCGATATCGACACCCTCGACCCGGCGGCGACCATCGTCGTGGCAACCGGCAACGCCCATAAGCTCACCGAGATCGAGGCCATTTTGGGCAAGGTCATGCCCGAGGTGCGCTTTGTGGCGCTCGGCCAGCTGGGCGATTTTGAGGACCCCGAGGAAAACGGCACGACGTTTTTGGAGAACGCCATCATCAAGGCCCAAGCTGCCGTCGAAGAGACGGGTCTTATGGCCATTGCCGACGATTCCGGCCTGGTCGTCGACGCGCTGGACGGCGAACCCGGCGTGTATAGCGCGCGCTATGCGGGCGTGCACGGAGACGATGCCGCCAACAACGCCAAGCTTCTCGTGAATCTGGAGGGCGTGGCCGACGAGGACCGCACTGCGCGCTTTATGAGCGTCGTCGCGCTCATCGACACGGACGGCTTGGTCACCTATGGTGAGGGCGCCTGCGAGGGCACTATCGCACACGAGGGCCGCGGCGATCACGGCTTTGGCTACGACCCGTTGTTCCTGCCGGTCGACACGCCGGGCAAGACCATGGCCGAGCTGACGGCGGACGAGAAGAACGCCATCAGCCATCGTTTCCACGCGCTTGAGCATCTGTCCGCCAAGCTGACGGGCGAGGAGTAGGCCGTGCGTGCGGTGGTGCAACGCGTGCTCAACGCCGGCGTGACGGTCGACGGCGAGTGCGTGGGCAAAATTGGGCGCGGCTATCTGGTGCTGCTGGGCGTGGGCCACGGCGACACGCGCGCCGAGGCCGATAAGCTGTGGGGCAAGCTCCGGGGCCTGCGCATCAACGAGGACGAGAACGGCAAGACCAACCTGGCACTTGCCGATGTCGACGGCGAGGTTCTCGTGGTGTCGCAGTTCACGCTGTTCGCCGATTGCCGTCACGGCCGCCGCCCATCGTTTACGGATGCCGGCGCCCCCGATGTCGCCAACGAGCTCTACGAGTATTTCCTGACGCTCGTTCGCCAAGATGTCGAACACGTGGCACACGGCATCTTTGGCGCCGATATGAAGGTCGACCTCGTCAACGACGGTCCATTCACCATCGTCCTCGATACCGACAATCTTTAGGTTACGCGGTTTTACCAAACCGCGTAACAACTGGTCATGCGAGGTTGTCGTCTGGTACGTATTTGGGACCGGGCTTTTTTAGCTGCTTGCGTATGGTCACAACAGGGTGCTATAGTATTAGAGTTTTGTCTATCTTAGGGGTATTATCCCCTTTTTGAATTGCACCTTCTGGAGGCCCTGTTCATGGAAGAGATGGAAGTCAATCACGTCGACGACATCCACGAGAAGCTGACCGATATGGTGGGCGATCGCGTCAAGGTTAAGGCCAACATGGGCCGCACCCGCGTTGTCGAGCGCATGGGCACCATCAAGAGCGTCCACCCCGCCGTCTTTATCGTCGAGGTTGACGAGCGTCGCGGCCGCAAGTCGCGTCAGTCCTACCAGTATATCGATGTCCTCACCGGTCAGGTCGAGCTGTTCGACCCCGAGAGCGGCGAGCATATCTTTACCCCGCTCGGCAATCAGCTCGAGGAGCATTAACGGTGACCGATCGGTCCCTGACTCTTTCCGCGCCGGCAAAGATTAACCTCTACCTGGGGGTTCATACCGAGCGCGATGACCGCGGCTACCACAAGGTCGATTCCCTG
>UQPI01000072.1 GCA_900542945.1 uncultured Collinsella sp. | reverse complement strand
GCTTTTGGGGTTTGCCTACGAGCTCCATGGTTGCGATGGCTATGTCTTCGGCTGCGTGGGGGCGGCGTAGTACTTCGCCGTTGATGAGTAGGGCTTTGAGTGATTCGGGATGGTCGTGCAGGTGGCGCAGGGTTACGATGAGCTCTCGTGCCGTGGTGACGTGCATGCTGGCGCCCATGCCGGTGAGCATCGTGGTGTTGGCCTTTTCCTGGCCGTATGATTTGCCCAGCAGGATCATCGGCAGATGTGCGCATAGGCACTCGGTGACGGTGAGTCCGCCCGATTTGAGAATTGCCAGGTCGCAGCCGTGCATAAGGGCCGCCATATCGTCGACATAGTCAAGAACCGTGACGTTCTCGAGTTTCATGGCCTCGAAGAGCGTTTTGAGACGGGCGGCGTATTCCTTATCCTTGCCCGGCAAAAAGACAAAGTGCATGTCTTCGAAGCTGCGTAGGAAGGGGAGGGTGCGGTCCATCTCCGCGCGAAAGCGAACGTACGGTTGAGGCAAGCTGGCACCGGCCATTACCAGCACGACGGTCTTGTCGGTGGGGAGGTTGAACTTAGCTAGCTCTTCCTCGCGATCGTAATCCGTGTCGAATCCGGCGCGAATGGGAATGCCGGTAATGCGAATCTTTGTTTCGAGCACCTTGCGCGGACGCAGCGTTTCGGCCATAAATTCGTTGGCAACACAGAATAAATCGGTGTCCTTGTGGGGCCACCATCCCTCGACTTCGTAGTCGGTCGGTACGCAGATGACCGGATAATCGATACCCGTAATTACGCGGGCGCCCACGGCAACATTGGCTGCCGTGATGTGCGTTGCAACCACGGCTATGGGCCTGCGGCTACGAATATATTCGTTGAAGGCGGGGAACATAATTCGCGACCATGCCGTTCCGCCACCCCAGAGAAGATGTCCCGTAAGCGTATATCGCCAGGTCAGGTCGTAAACGGGGCGCGTGGCTCCCGTAAAAGAAGCCGCGGTCTTATTGCCGTCGAATTTAATACGTCCAAAATCAAGGATATCGAGCACTTCAATCTCAATATCCTCGGGGATGCCATTGGTGCCGCGGATGAGGTCGAATGCCTGCGCAATCGCATTTGCGGCGGCCTTGTGGCCCGAGCCAACGGAGGCGTGCACGATGGTCACGAGAGGTTTTTGCTGAGCCAGGAGCGTGGTTTGCTCCGATTGGGGAGTGCTGTGCGTGAGCAGGGGAGCGTCGTCACTCGTCTGCGCCTGGTCCATCGATAACTCCCCTTCAGCTTTGTAATACGGATTTATCATTGTAGTGCATGAGTGTCACGTTCACGTAAATTTGGGTATGAGCGCAAAGAACGACAACGTTTCGACGAAAGGAGGCTTCATGACTACCGATAAGCCGATCGATGTTGCGATTATCGGTGGCGGCCCCGCGGGCTATGCTGCCGCCATTTATGCTGCGCGTGCCAACCTGACGACGACCGTGATTGAGCAGGGCATGTCGGGAGGGCAGATCGCCACAACCAATGAGGTCGAGAACTATCCGGGTTTCCCGCTCCTGAGTGGCGCCGAACTCGGCGAGCGTTTTCAGCAGCATGCAGAGGGCCTGGGAGCACAGGTTACATGGAGCATGGTTACGGGTATCGATTACGATGCCGATGCAGCGTTGTTTACGGTGCATCACGATATGGGCGATACGCTGGCCTCGAGCGTTATCGCTTGCATGGGTGCCATGCCGCGTCCGGCAGGTTTCGCAGGCGAGGATACGTATCGCGGTCGTGGCGTTTCATATTGCGCAACATGTGACGGCATGTTCTTTCGCGGTAAACAGGTCTATGTTATCGGTGGCGGCAATGCTGCCTGCGAGGAAGCCCTGTTCTTGTCAGAAATCGCCAGCAGCGTGACCATCGTCTTGCGCCGCGATCAGTTCCGTGCCCCCGATGGCGTGGTTCAAAAGGTGCTCGCAAAAGATAATATTTCAGTTAGGTACCAAACTAGTATTGTTGAGCTTTCTGGTGAAGCGATGCCCACGACAATCACGTTCAAGGACAATGCGACTAGTGAAATGCACACTGAGTCCTTTGATCCTGGTTCGTTTGGCATTTTTGTCTTTGCTGGCACGCAGCCCCATACTGAGCTTGTAGAGCATCTGGTAGATTTGGCGTCCGACGGCGGTATTGTGACCGACGAATCGATGGCCACCCGCACGCCTGGCTTATTTGCCGCTGGCGATATCCGTTCCAAACGTTTACGCCAGGTTGTGACCGCTGTTTCGGATGGAGCCATAGCAGCAACGAGCGCATACGCGTTTCTCCGTGGATAAGTACGATAATATATCTTATGTAAGGTTGCTATCTTTAAACAAAGTGGTTGGACGATGCATCAATGTGTTGTCCAACCACTTTTACTTGCCGGCTATGTGGTATGCAAAACTAGATAACCTAGAATACAATATAGAAAATGAACGGAGGACCTTTATGAACCACGTTAAACACGTTATTCCGATGTCCGATTCGTCGGTCAGTATTAAGCCTGAGGATATTCAGCCCACGGTGCTGCCCGATGCATTTATTCAGTCCGAAATCGTGTGCAAACTCAATACGTTGAGTCTGCCGCGCTATAACCAGTTGCCCAATGTGACACTCTACCGCGACCAGGTCATTGAGTATGTTGCGCTGTGGATGGAGCCGCTGTCCATTTGCGTTGAGCACCCTGTCATTACGCCATCGATGATCAATAACTACGTGAAGGTCGGCCTGGTGCCTGCTCCGGTCAAAAAGCAATATGGCCGCGAGCAGATTGCCCGCCTGATCGCTATCTGCCTCTTTAAGCAGGTGCTACCTATTGCTGCGGTGCAGGCACTCTTTAACATTCAGCGTTTGAGCTACGATGCCCCGACGGCCTTCGATTATGTGGTCGATCAGCTCGAGGCATCGATTCGTTCGGCGTTTTCCGTCGAGCAGACGCCGGTTCCCGATACGGCGCATCAGGTAACGCGTGAGTCGCTGCTTGTGCGCAGTGCGGTTTCATCCTTTGTTTCGAAGGCTTACTTGATGAGCTATCTCAAGTTCAACGGGTTTAATAGCTAGCCGACGTATAAAACGGGCGGAGCAAAGGGTCATCTGTCACTTTGTCCCGCCCGTATTTTTGCTTGGTTGGACTTTATTGGCCCGAAGCCACGTCCATGCCGTAGCCGATAATAAGACCGTGCATCTCGGCGTAATAGGAATCCAGGCCGTTGCAGGGCATGATGATAGTCTTGGAGCCGGGCCAGCGCTCCACAATGCGGCTGGCAAGTGCCTGGGCGCCTGCCTCATTCTCGACATGGTCGATGACGACCTCGCCGCCCGTAAAACCCTCGGCTTCCATGGTGTCGATGATCTTGTTGAACATCTTCTTTTCGCCACGCGTGTGTCCGACGAGTTCGATTTTACCGGCCTCACTCGCCGTGCCCAAAATGCGAATATTGAGCTTGTTGGCAATGACGCCGGCTGCCTTAGGGATACGTCCGGCTTTGGCCAGGTTTTCGTAATTGCACAAGCTGAAGAGGATTTTGCTGTTCTGCTCAAGGCTATTGAAGTATGCGCAAGCGTCCTCGAATGAGACATCCGGATTGCTTGCAAGATACCGGTCGAACAGCAGTAAGATCAGGTCCATTTTGCCGCCGGCTCCGCGTGAATTGACCAAATGAATTTGACGGTTCGGCTCCTCGGCAAGAACCAAATCGCGTGCCGTGGCGGCGGCGTTATAGCTCCCCGATACGCCCTCCGAGATGGGCATACAAATCGTCTTGTCGGCAAGCCTAAAGAGTTCGGTCCACTCGCCTACGCTCGGACAGGCGCTCGAAGAAGCGCTCGACTCCGCCTGCACGGCGCAATTGAGTTCGTGAACGTCGAGCGTGAGGTCATCGACGAACTCGCGCTCCCCCACTCGAATTTTGAGGGGTGCAAATGCAAAGGTGGTATGGGGCGCGGTCGGTTGCCAATCGCGGAGGTTACAGCTCGAATCGGAGATAAGTGCCCAGCTCATAGAGGGTCCTTTCTATATGCTTCTCAATCATTATAGCTATATTGCTCACCGATGAAGCGTGCATCTAGTATTGAAAACTAGCACATTAGGATCATGTATGGAGCACGGTCATAAATAAATGAACCTCGCAGCTCAAAGGCCACGAGGTTCACCTTCGTTCGCTATACAGAGTGACTTAGTAGCGCACGAAAATGTAGTTGTTGTTCATACCGGCTGCGACGGAACTGATGATGACGCCCGTTTTGTAGTCGGAAGCATGGATCATCTGACCATTACCGATATAGATGCCGGTATGGTAGGAGTTAACCACAACATCGCCGGGTTGCGGATCGGACACACGGGTCCAACCCATGAAGTCGACCGTGGTGCCCAGACGGCAGTAGCGTCCCGTGAGGCAATAGCTTACAAAACCGGAGCAGTCAAAGCTGTTCGGCCCAATGCCACCCCAAGAGTAAGCGTATCCGAGCTTGCTATAGGCACGCGAAACAACGGAACCGCCGTCAACGGACTGGCTCGGTGCGGAAGGCGTCGGAGCCGGAGCCGGAGCGGGCGTCGGGGGCTGCGGAGTGGGAGCGGGCGCGGGCGTGTTTCCGCCGCCGTCGTTGGTCGTACCGCCACCCTTGTTGGTGTTCTCGCTCGTACCGGCAGTCTCGTTGCTCACCGTGGCCTTCTCGGCGGTGCTAGCGTTGATGCCGGCCTGCAGCGCGGCATTGGCCTCGGCCTCGGCGGCAAGCTCGGCCTGCAGCTGCGAATCCAGGGAATTTACGACGTTCTGGGCTTCAGCCTGCTGAGCATTAAGCTCGTCGACCTTCTTTTGCGTGGCGGCGACGTTCTTCTCCTGCTCGGCCTGTTTATCGGTTAGCTGCTGCTTAAGCTCCTTGACCTCTTGAATGGTCTGAGCCTGCTTATCGGAAACTTTGCCGTAGTAGAACAGACGGTTGAGCATATCGCTCAGATCATCGACACCCGTCAGAACCTGAAGCAGGCTCAGACCGCCGGTTTTGTACTCGCCGGCGACATAGGTCGAGAGCTTGGCCTGACCATCGGCGATCTCCTGCTGCTTTTGCGTGATCTCGCCGGCAGTCTGATCGAGCGCCTGCGTCTGCGTGGCGAGCTCATCGTAAATCTGCTGGGTTTGGGTACCGATCTGCTCGAGCTTCGTACGAGCAGCGGCAAGGTCGGATGCGGTATCGGCGTAGGCAGGAGCCACGAGGCCCAAGCCCAAAACACAAGCGAGGGTTGCCGTAGCAGCGCAGCGTGCCATGTTTTTGTGCGTGTTTGCTGTGCGCATGTAGCTTCCTTTCCAGTAACTAAGGGTAACGGCTAGTCTACCGTCACCAGGCTAAAGAGCTCCACATCGTCATCAGACGGCGTGAGCTTCTCGCGCGGGTTGAGAAACGCAAGCTCAAGTATACAACCGTAACCGATAAGCTTTGCGCCCATATCTCGCACCAGTTTACCTGTTGCCTCGACGGTTCCGCCCGTCGCGACCAAGTCGTCCAGAATCAACACGGTATCTTTAGAGCTGATAGCGTCGGCATGGATCTCAATTGAATCGGTGCCGTACTCGAGCTCGTAGCTCTGGCTTACGGTCTCGCGCGGCAGCTTGCCCGGTTTACGTGCGGGAACAAAGCCGGCGCCAAGGGCTACAGCCACCGGTACGCCAACCATAAAGCCGCGAGCCTCGGGACCCACGACCTTGGTGATTCCCTTGCCGGCAAAGTGCTCGGCGAGGGAATCGGTCATGGCTTTGAGCGCCTCGGGATTGCCAAAGAGCGGCGTGATGTCTTTAAAGATGACTCCGGGCTCGGGATAGTCGGGGATGTCGACGATTTGAGATTCGAAGTCGTACATTGCATGACCTTTCAATGGGTTGCCGGATAAGCGGCAGCTGTTATTTGCCCGCGGTGGCGGTGCCGGTTTGCGAAGGGGCGACGACCTTGAGCGGCTTTACGAGAGAATCCTCGTGCGAAGCCGGCGCGACAGTTTCTTCGTTTTTTGCTTTGGTGAACTCGGAGCGAGTGATTTCCTCATCGAGTGCATCGATGTCGGCGTCCTCGACCACGGCGTTGAGCGACTCAAAAACGCGGTTCTTGAGCAGCGCAGTGTGCACACCCTCCGTCAGGTCGTGAAGCTTCTTAAACGCACGCTCGAGCTTGGCGTCGCGCTCGTCATCGGAGGTGTCCATGCCGAGCATGCTTACGAGCACTTGCTCAAACATCGAGGATTCGCGGTTGGCGGAAGACACGTACTGACGCAGGTTGCGCGGCTCGATATGGAAGCGTGACAGCTCGGAGCAGTAGCGGATGATCGGAAAATCGCGACCATCGACGAGCTCACGGTTCTGCGGACTCTTGATGATGCGAATGAGGTCGTTCTCGGCGAGCGAGCGGATAAACGAGATCTCGACGCCCAGCATATCGGGAATGGTCTCGATGGGATGCAGCTTTTGTTTGGTCTCCTTGGGCTCCGTCTTAAGCGGAACATCGGACAGCAAGCCCACCTCGTAGGCGAGCGTTGACAGGTCCGTGGCGTTTTCCAAGCGCTGCTTAATCACGTTGAGCGGCATGTAGCGGGTCTTCTGCAAGTGCAGAATGACCTCCAGGCGATCAACGTCCTCCTTGGAGTACTGACGGTATCCCTTAGGCGTACGATGAGGGGTAATGAGCCCCTCATCTTCTAGAAATCTAATTTTTGAGTTCGAAAGATCGGGGTATGCGCCTCGAAGAAGGTTGACGACTTGGCCGATACTCAGATAGTTGCGTTCGGCCATGCCCTACTCACCGGTTTCGATGCGCTCCGGCGTGCTCTCGTGGTAGATGAGCGTAAACGTACCGATCTGGACGGAAGAACCATCGTGCAGCGGGGCCGCATTGACAATGGCGCCGTCGACCCAGGTGCCATTGAGCGAGCCCAGGTCCTCAATGCGAGCGCCGAGGCCCTCGCGAATAATGCGCGCGTGGCTACGCGAAACGGTCATGTCATTGAGGAAGATGCCGTTCGCAGGATCGCGGCCGATGGTGGTCACGTCGTCCTCGAGCTCAAAGGCGGCACCAGTCTGCGGACCCTTGACGATGGACAGAACGGGGGCGGTGATGCGCACGTTGGCCATGAGGTCGGGAACGGTGACGTCGCTTGAAGGCACGCGGAATACGCAGGTAGCGTCAGCAGTCTTATCATTGTGAGGCATATTGTTAACCATGTTGTCCATGACAACCCCTAACTTATCGCGGACGTGCCGCAAATAATGAACCGTACGTAATCATACCCCAACGAATCAGTCTTCGATTTCAGGGTTCAGAAAGTCGATGTCCTCGTCCTCGGGATGCGTGAGAGCTTGTTTAATGGCCGCTCCGCCCTTAATGGAGTAGATGACAGCCGTGAGCATGGAGAAGATCACGCCGCCGTACACAAAGAAGATGCCGAGGGGCACCGAGCTTCCGTTGAGGCCCGGGAAGGCCGTAAGGGTTGAAGGTAAAAGATGCAGGCCGTCGATGACGGGGAACCCAAGCAGCATGAGCGAGAAGCCGGTCATGAGCAGTGCCGTGGCAATCTTGCCGGGAAAGACGACGTCGATGGGGCGACGGTGATAATGGCGCACGATGAGCGTGCCGATGCCTAGGTAGATATCGCGGCCGATAATGAGCACGCAGACCCAGATGGGCAGCTCGCCACGAACCACGAGACCCAGCACGCCGGTAAACAGCAGCGCACGGTCACAGATGGGATCCATAACCTTGCCGAGCCATGAGACCGTTTTGGTCATGCGGGCAATCTGGCCGTCCATCCAGTCGGTGGAAGCCGCGATGGCATAGATGACAATGGCGACGACACGGTTGTTGTCCGTCACAAACAGGTACAGGAAGACGAGCGTGAGGATCAGGCGCGTAAAGGTGATGAAATTGGAGATCGTAAAGATCTTATTCGACGGGTAATCGGAGGTGCCGATAAGCTCCTTTTTGATCTTCTTCTTGATGCCCACAGGACTCCCCCGCTGGTAAACAACAAAACTTTCGATACTATACCCGTTCTGGCGATGTCTATCCAGCGTAAGCATAGAGAGTCCAGACATGTGGAGGGCACCTCTGGGCTGCGCGTGAATCTGCATTTGTGTACATCAGCCTCCAAATATGACATTTTTCGGCATCTTTGATGCCTTATGTACACGTTTTGATTCGGTGATGACATCGATCGGGAAAGTTGTTGCCTTAAGCAAATTAATCATGATGTGCGGGTCGAGAAGGGTTGGCGCCAAAAGAACCCAACGGCCGTTACGGCTTCGTTAGAAACGCGCCCCACCATGGATGGTGAACCCGAAAGGTAAGGCGCGCGGGCACGGTGACTCGGCCCGCGCTCCCGGAAGAGAAAGGATAAACCCATGGGTTACATGCTCGAGACGCGTGGGCTCACCAAGCGCTTCGGCCGCGGCGACCAGGCGCAGGACGCCGTGGCCGACGTGAGCCTTCATATCCGCGAGGGCGAGGTGTACGGGCTGCTCGGTCCCAACGGCGCCGGCAAGTCGACAACGCTCAAGATGATCTGCGGGATGCTGCGGCCGACGGCCGGGGAGATCCTCTTTGCCGGGCACGCCTGGCGCCGCGAGGACCTCTACGCAATCGGCAGCCTCATCGAGGAGGCGCCGCTCTACCCCAACCTCACCGCGCGCGAGAACCTGCGCGTGCGCACCACGCTGCTGGGCCTTCCCGAGAGCCGCATAGATGAGGTGCTCGCCGCCGTGGACCTCGCGGACACCGGGAAGAAGCGCGCCGGGCGCTTCTCGATGGGCATGCGGCAGCGCCTGGGGCTCGCGCTGGCGCTGATCGCCCGGCCACGCCTGCTCGTGCTCGACGAGCCCACCAACGGCCTCGACCCCATCGGCATCGAGGAGCTGCGCGACCAGATCCGCGGCTTCGCGGCGGCGGGTACGACGGTGATCGTTTCGAGCCACATCCTCTCCGAGGTGCAGCAGATGGCGGACACCATCGGCATCATCTGCGAGGGGCACCTCGCCTACGAGGATGCGCTTCGGCCCGGGCAGGACCTCGAGGAACTCTTCATGAGCTTCTGCCGGGAAGGGCGACGAGCACGCGGGGAGGTGGCGGCATGACGGGCGAGAAAGGCGGCCTGTTCGCGGCCCTGCGCGCCGAGGCCCTGAAGTCGCGCCACGCGGCACCGGTCCGCCTGGCCGTGCTCATGGCGCTGCCGATGCCGCTGCTCGGCGCGATGCCCTACCGGGGCGTGCAGATCTTCAGCGCGTGGAACTACTGGTACGCGCTCTTCCTGCCCGTGTGTCTCTCGCTCGTGGTGGCGTGCGTCGCGCGGGCGGACGCTCGCACGCGGATGCGGGGGCTTTTGGGCCTGGGCTTCCCGCTCGGGCGCGCCTGGTGGGCCAAGGCGCTCTGGTGCCTCGCGCTCTGCACGCTCTCGAACCTCGTGGTCTTCGGCATCTACCTCGCGGGATCGGCGATCTCCTCGCAGGGCCTCACGGCCGCGGGCACGCTCACGATGCTCCTCTGCGCGCTCGTCAACACGGTGACCGCGGCGTGGATGATCCCCGCAGGGCTCTTCCTCACGGCGCGGCTCGGCATGCTCGCGGGCATCTTCTGCCCGCTCGCCGCGCAGCTCGTGGGTGGGTTCGCCTGGTCGCTGATGCCGCTGCCGCAGCTCTTTCCGCCGTCGGCGAGCACGGTCATCCCCACGAGCTTCATCCCCGTGCTGCCGAGCGGCGAGCCGCTCGCGGCGGACATGGCGCTCGGCGGGGCGCTCACGGCGGACGGCATGCTCACGCTGGCGGGCCTTGCGGTCTGCGCGCTCGCGTTCGCCGCGCTCACGGCGGCGGGCGCGGCCTGGTTCGCGCGCTCCGAGGAGAGGTGATGGCCATGACATGGTCGCCGCGGGCGAGCGGGGCTTCGCCTCCGCCCTCGAGGAGATGACGCGCG
>UQPI01000071.1 GCA_900542945.1 uncultured Collinsella sp. | reverse complement strand
AGCTGCGGAAACGCGGGGTCCGTTCAGGCTGTTGCGTTGAGATTGAAAATCAACCTCCCTCTTTTTTCAAAATGTCGCGCACCTCGTTCTTAGTAATCGGCTTTTCAAACAACGAAAGCAAAGCGAACGAAAAATCATTAACCGCACACATTCTATGGGTGGCACAACTCAGCAGTACTCTTAACCCCTCTTTTGAGCGTCCGACTTCTTTAACAAACGAACTTTTAACCAA
The DNA here is from genome assembly GCA_900542945.1 of uncultured Collinsella sp. Lineage (GTDB taxonomy): Bacteria > Actinomycetota > Coriobacteriia > Coriobacteriales > Coriobacteriaceae > Collinsella. Next base: position 9,766 of record UQPI01000071.1, on the reverse strand, counting down.
TTGAAAACCATTATCGTGCATTACATAATCGGCATCGATATTTGTATTCAGCAATCCATAATGCAACAGTTCTTCTATCGCCCTTGTCAGCTCGAGGTCGCCCTGATCAAGAATAAGAGAAATGCTACAATCGGGCTCCAATAAACGGGCCAACTTAAGGTATACCAACTGGGAAACAGCATAGACATGATGGTATTCAGAATTATAGAAGTAGGCAAATGGCTCAACGAGTACGACAGAGGTCTTGGAATCCAGCCAGATTCGATCAGCTGGATTTAGACTAGTTAGCCGTCGCTTTACTTTGGTCAAATGTCCCTTATACCTGACAGCGTGAATAGAATCTAGGATCCAGGTCACCTCTGAAATATGAAGCCGCTGGGGCAAATCAATTGTGTCGCTACCGTTTATGACCTCTTGCATATAAAAATCAATATGATGCTCATCAGATAAGGATTTTGCTTCATTTAAAGTTAAACCAGTGCCTGAAACATAATCCACTTCGAGGCGCAAATCCTCATATTGGGACTTCGGCATTACAGAGACACCATACTTATCGGGATGATTCCAAACATCCGACCCCATAACGAGACCAAAATTCGTAAATCCTCTCGTGGAATATGGAACACCACATACCTGTTTTGAATAATTCAAAACATTCTCTGTATAAGCTAAGGTGTTCAGAGCCTCTTCTTTAGTTTCGGTCGGAAAGCCAATCATAAAAAATAGATGAACAGGAATACCCGCATTGAGACAATCATGGATATTGCGATCAATCCAATCAACTCTCGTGTTCTTCTTCATTAGATCAAGAACTCTTTGGTTGTATGACTCGAGGCCAAACTGAATCTGCCTACATCCACTTTGGTATATCTTGTTAAAAACGTCTGTACTTAGGGTTGGAGAGAACCTCGTTTCTCCATGCCAGAAAAACGTTTTTCCCGATGCGTTTATTTCATCCGCGAGTTGCTCCATTCTTTTGCCTTCGAATGTTTCATCCACAAAAGAGAAAACTCTCGTGCCGTATTTTTCATTTAACCGACACATTATTTCAAATACTCTCGATATAGGCATCTTTCGGTAACAACCACCGGTAGCACCGGGAATGGTGCAGAAGGCGCAATGATTAAAACACTGCCTAGAGGAATAAACCGGCAATATTAGCTCAGGCATGAAGTATTTAGAAAGGGCGAAGCCATCGAAATCGGGAACTGTATCGTTGATAAATGTTTGCTCAATCCGATGGTTTTTATATATCTTTCCACCTTTAGCATGGCAAAGGTTTGGAACACAATCGAGATTGTCATCACCAGAGTCAAGAGCCTCAAGAAGACGTGCAAGCGGCTCTTCGCCGTCATACATCATTATCGAATCAATGTATTCAAAAAAGGGATGCCATTCTTTCATGCAGTCATCTGCTAAACGAGTAATGTAATTGCCGCCCAATGAGACGTGTTTAACAGATGGACATTCTTCTTTAATCAGTTTCGCTAACGTAACTGCAGAAATCAATTGGAAACAGCCGCTCACCGAAATCCCAATAAACTCGATTTTTTCCCTCTGAATACGCTTAAGAAAGGCAGTTTCATAGAAGGAAATAAACGGATTATGCAAGGTATCCGCAAGCGATTTCATTATTTCTGGTGTCGAATAATAATCATAGGGCAGATCTATGGAGTTGAACGTGTATTTAACTCCATATGAGACGTGATTTATGATATAGAGTGCATTTCTAAAAATGTTTTCAGCATATTGTCTTTCTTTTAGATTAAAGTATCTCTTCGATCTGAAAATATCTTTTGCCTCGTCAACATTAAGTGCCGACTTTTGTATCAACTCGATTGTTAATTGAACATTCGAACTAAACGAATCCTTTGATTCCCGATACCTTTTACAGCACTCTTCGACATGTCTAAAAGATAGGAGGTCATCGTAAAATTCCACGTTTAAGTCAACAATGTCAACTTTGTATTGTTCAACCTCTTGAAGATATGACTTCAAAACAGGCAAGGCAAGATACGGCCCCACTGGACTCCATCCTGGGGGAAATACTAAAAGCGTTTTAGGCATATCAACGTCACATCTTTCGCAAATAATTCAATTGAAACACAACTACCATCATAATTGAAAATACACCAAGTCCTGTAACGAGAATTGAGAACATCGCGATGCTCGTGAACAGCGAAACAAGAAGTGTTGAAATAACAACAGCAACCGATTGCAAAGACTCCCTAATTGAAAACAGGCTTATCGATTCAGATCCGTCTCTCGCCAAATCCTGCAGCGATGTTATGAGAAGCACATCTTGAATGGCGTTTCCGGCACCGACGATAAAAAGGAAAATAAACGATATCCCAGACGCATAGCGATAGCCAAACGCCAGATACGCACCGAGCGCAAGATACGTCACAAAACAATATGATTTAACGCAATCGGAACCACTGATTAAACGACCATATATTGTATTTCCGAACAACAGTCCGATTGTAAGACTACTCTGAAGGAATCCGTATTGTATCGATGACGAGTCAAATTGCAATTGCGCTATAGCTGGCAAAAGAGAATTCAGAGAGCCGAATGCCACGCCACTAGAAATATCGATTAATAGGAAACCAATTGCCAAGTGCTTCGCGCTAAGATCACTAAATGCAGTCCTGTTTTTTTCATTTTTGCTTATTCCCTCTTTATCATTAACCTCGATAACCGACGGAACATCTCGCAGCAACCAGAACGACGCGGCAAAAGAAAGCGCGTCTAATGCAAGAACAGCCTCCGCCCCAAATTGAGCGACAACAAAACCGCCGGCAACTGGCCCCAGAACCATCATCAAATTCTGCAGGAACCCAAACGAATTATTAATTACGTCGCGATTGATACTATTCGTATTGGCTCTTAACAACGAGTAAAAGCAGGGCATTTCTACCGTTCGGCAAAGCGATACCGCGCACGTAATAGCAAACATACTCCATTTACTATCAACAAAAATATAGCAAACGAATAATCCCGCGCGAATTAAGTCTGCCAATCTCATGGCCTGCAGTGTCCCGATACCCATCTTCTGAGGCAGCTGCGCGAGCGCAACTGAAAACAGAGAGGGGGCAAATCTGCAGCAGACCATCAAAGCAGTTGCAGAAACATCGTGAGTTACCTCGTAAATCAGCATTGGCAAAGCAATAATCGCACACCAATTGCCTATTTCGCTTATCCCTCTAGCAATATATAGGACCCGAACCGGACGGCTAGCTCTCAATACCGTGAACATCACGATTAACCTCGTATTTCAGGCCTCGTTCATCCCTTAATAGGAATCCATAATCAACCAAGTACCGCCTCAACACGGCATAATCAGGATAGAGCTGTGACAGCACACGATTAACCTGAAGCTCCGTATAACTTGTATTTGATTCAAAGAAAGAGACGACCCATAGCAGCATGATTCTTTTATAGCTTTCCTTTTTTGGAATTGAAACCAGCTCGCCATTCTTGAGAAATCGTTTTTTAAAGTCTATTAGCTCATCCATTCACATCCTCCATTTCATACGCATCTAATACTAAAAATGCATACGCTTTAGGTCATCGCATTCAGCTTCTTTATTCGAACTAAACTCGAACTAATCTAAATTATTTGCACAGAGACTCTTCGAAAGCTCGTTTTTCACTCTGAGTAAAATGCCCTTCCCAGTCAGTCCGCGAACAGGAAGGCAATTCACAACGAGCGGAGTCGAAGCCCTCTGCCGTCGGTCGCTCAAAATGCACGATAACCTTTTCGATATCGCCATCTGTAATCAGGTCAGAATGAATGACCTCGGTACCATCTTCGAATGTCATATACGGGTACATCACGTAAACCACCTCGCAATCGTAAATCCAGTTTAGCATCAGGCTATCGCACCAAAGACAGCAAGCCCCCTTGATGAGTTGATGGTATCTGTTAAATGTCACGTACGATTCACATCTGGTGGGTACCCTGATGGCTACACGAAACGAAGCAGATTTACACCGGGAGGACCCCGTATGACAACCAAGTACACCGACGCGCCGCGCACGCGCGTCATGACACCGGCCGCGCTCAACAACGGCGTGCACGAGAACCATTCCATCGGACAGACCATGGCCATCGCGCCCAAAAAGGGCCTGTTCGACGACATTTCCATTCCCCAAATCATCGCCGGCGCCGCAGCTGCCGCCACGAGCGTCGCGCTTGCCTCCAAGATCGGTATCGCCGGATCGGTGATCGGCGCTGCCGTGAGCTCGGTCATCACCGTTGTGTCCTCGCAGATCTACCGCCACTTTATCTCTGCCAGCGCCGAAGCCCTCAAAGGCACGCACACCGCCGTCGACTACCCCGCCGGCGCCTATGAGCCCGTTGAGTTTGATGCCGAGGAGCACCTGGGCGGCGCCGCGACTACGCAGGAGATGCGCCAGATTGCGGGGCGCGCGACCACGGCGCGCGTCGCCCCCAACAGCCTGCGCGCCAAGGCGGCGGCAGAGCGCAGCCAGACGCAAAAGAAGGTCATCGTCTTCTCGATCGCCATCGCCATCGTTGCGGTCATCGCTTGCGCCGGCGCCATCCTTATCACCACTGCCGGTGAGGGCCTGGGCGAGCGCCCCGAGCCAATCCTTTCGTCGCGCACGACCGAGCACGACGTGGATAGCTCAGGTCAATCGCAAGGCCAGCAGGACGACCCGCAGGGCAACTCCGCATCCGCCGACTCGTCCTCGAACACCCCTGATCAATCGCAGGGCGTCGATTCCTCTACGGCCAACAGCGGCACGCAATCCGGCACGACCGACTCAAGCCAAACGACTGACAGCTCGCAGCCGAGCACGGGCGACCAGACGAACGGCAATACATCGAGTACGGGATCTACCGACAACGGCAACACCAACAGCTCGAGTGGAACCGCGTCCGGCACGGCATCTGACAGCTCGAGCCAAGGCACGGCATCGGGTAACTAAGCACGTTTGCCTCTCAAAGAGAACCAACCTGTATAACGGGCGCGAACCGGCAACGGTCGCGCCCGTTTGCCTTGGGCGCCGAGGTAGCACGCCCCGTGCGATGGTAAGATGCTTTGGTGTGTAAAGAGGAGATTTGCCATGAGCAAGACAATAGTTAAGCCCACGCTATCGCTGGGCAACCACATCTATCTGTATCGTCTGCTGCGCGATGCAATCGGATGCGGCAAGCAAACGTTTATGACGCAGGTCGAGGAGGCGCTCGCCACCGGCGATATGGCCGCTTATGACCTAGGCTTTGAGTCCACGCGCGAGCTGCTCGAGGAGCTCGACGACTGCATTAAGCTGACCGTCTTTAAGGGCGGTCGCCTGTATGCCACCGTCATCGCCAACGAGGCCTGGGATACCGCCCTTGCCAAAGGCGAGGACAAGCCCAAGGCTGCCAAGGGTGCCAAGCAGTCCTACAAAAAGAAAAAGCGCGGCGAGAAAGACCTCAAGGCTGTACGCCCCAAGCACGTTAAGCGTCCCGAGCCCGTGGCCGAAGTCGCTCCGGAGCCCGAGCCCGAGACAGAGATCGAAGTCGCTATTGAGGTAGCAGCAGAAGCCGAAACCGAAATCGCCGCCATGACCGATCCCGAAGTCATGTCAGAGCAGGAAGCCGCTGTGGAGCTCAACGAGGCCCCCAAGTCGACAACCGAAGAAGCCGCCAACCAACCCGAGACGCCTGCGTTCCAAAACAGCGATATCTTTGGCAACGAGGCCGAGGACGATCAGTCCGACGAGCCCGCCGATCAAGGCGCTACCGAGTCGGCGCCGGAGCCCGAGATGCCGCAGCCCGCCATCTCGCTCACGGTTGTCTATGACCCCGAGAACGCCAACGCCGGCATCACCACCATGGCATCCACGCCGGTCGAAGCAAAGCTGCCTGTCGAGGCAGAGGACGCCCCGCAAGCCGATGCCAAAACCGAGACTGAAGACACATCCGTCTCCGTGGAACCGACAGATTCCGCAGTTAAGCCGGAACCGGTGCCTGAGTCTGCACCCGTCATCGAGTCCGCATCCGAACCTGTCTATGACCAGATTCCCGCACCGGCTCCGGTCCCCGCTGCAGCACCGGCCCCCGCACCCGCAGCGCCCGCCATCCCCGAGGACTTCCCCGTCGATTTCACAACCGAGGTCTTCTGCCCCGGCCCGCTTTTGCACCAGCTGTCGACCTATCTCCCCTACGGCGCCGACACGCTCGGCATCGTCGGCGAGTACTACTGGATCGCCCGCGAGCGCGGTACCATCGAGGCCGCGCGAAACCGCGCAAGCTTCCCCCTGCACTACACGCAGGCCGGCGAGCGCCGCGAGGTTGCCGTGCGCATCCGCCGCAACACCGCCGGCGGTCTCGGAGCCGCCTGGACCATCGATAAAGTCGAAGAACCCGAGCAGTAACGACAAACGGCTCAAATCCAAATCAGGATTTGAGCCGTTTTTGCTCATTCGTTTAAATTGCTCATTTGTCGATGCATCGTAACCAACAGCGAGCGAGCCGCAAGTGCCCCAGGTTGCCGTGAAAGAGGAGCGACGCGTACTTTGGTACGCGAGCGACGGTTTGAACGACAAGATGGGGTGCTTGCGGCTCGCGCAGCATCATCTCGTTACGCGGTTTGGTAAAACCGCGTAACAAACCTAGTCACGCGTCAGCTTGCGGTGAATACGATGCGGCTGGGCTGCGTCCTCGCCCAGGCGCTCGATGCGGTTGGCCTGATAGGCCTCGAAGTTGCCCTCGAACCAATACCAGTTGCCCGGATTCTCGTCGGTGCCCTCCCACGCCAGAATGTGCGTGGCGACGCGGTCCAGGAACATACGGTCGTGGCTAATAACCACCGAGCAGCCCGGGAACTCGAGCAGCGCCGCCTCGAGTGAGGACAGCGTCTCGACGTCGAGATCGTTCGTGGGCTCGTCGAGGAGCAGCAGGTTGCCGCCCTGCTTGAGCGTGAGCGCCAGGTTCAGACGGTTGCGCTCGCCACCGGAGAGTACGCCAGCGCGCTTCTGCTGGTCCTGGCCCTTAAAGCCAAAGCTCGCCACATAAGCACGGCTCGGAACCTCGGTCTCGCCGACCATCATGTGGTCCAGGCCGTCCGAGACGACCTCCCACAGGTTCTTATCGGGGTCGATGCCAGAACGGTTCTGATCGACATAGGAGATCTTGACGGTCTCGCCCACCTCGAGCTCGCCCGAAGTCAGCGGCTCCAGGCCCACGATGGTCTTGAACAGCGTGGTCTTACCGACACCGTTGGGGCCGATGACGCCCACGATGCCGTTGCGCGGCAGGGTGAACGAAAGGTCGTCGATGAGCACGCGACCGTCGAATTCCTTGTGCAGGTGATGGGCCTCGAGCACCTTGTTACCCAAACGCGGTCCAACGGGAATGCGGATATCGGTCCAGTCGAGCTTCTGGCTTGCGCGGGCCTCGGCCTCCATCTCCTCGTAGCGAGCCAGACGAGCCTTGTTCTTGGCCTGGCGAGCCTTGGGCGAGCTGCGTACCCACTCGAGCTCGGCCTCCATGCGCTTGGCGAGCTTGGCGTCGCGGTTGCCCTGCGCCTCGATACGGGCGGCCTTGGTCTCCAGATACGTGGAGTAGTTGCCCTTGTAGGGATAAAGGTGACCGCGGTCGACCTCGCAGATCCACTCGGCAACGTTATCCAGGAAGTAGCGATCGTGCGTGACGGCAAGCACCGCGCCCTGGTAGTTGTGAAGGAAGTGCTCGAGCCACAGGATCGACTCAGCGTCTAGGTGGTTTGTGGGCTCGTCAAGCAGCAGCAGGTCGGGAGCCTCGAGCAGCAGCTTGCACAGGGCCACGCGACGGCGCTCGCCGCCGGAAAGCACGTTGACCGGCATGTCGGAATCGGGCAGCTGCAGGGCGTCCATGGCCTGGCCGAGCTTGGAATCGATATCCCAGCCATCAGCGGCGTCGATCTCGTCCTGGAGCTTGCCCATCTCGGCCATGAGGGCGTCCATGTCGCAGTCCGGGTCGCACATCTCCTCGCCGATCTTGTTGAAGCGATCGACCTTGGCAATCATGTCGCCAAACGCCATGCGCACGTTCTCGATGACGGTCTTGTCGTCGTCGAGCGGCGGCTCCTGTTGCAGGATACCCACGGTGTAGCCGGGGGTGAGCCTGGCATCGCCGTTGGAAACTTCCTCGATGCCGGCCATGATCTTGAGCAGGGTCGACTTGCCCATGCCGTTGGGACCCACGACGCCGATCTTGGCACCGGGGTAGAAGCTCAGGGTCACGTCGTCAAGGATTACCTTGTCGCCATGGGCCTTGCGAGCCTGATACATCTGGTAGATAAACTCTGCCATTTGCCTGTTCTATCCTTTCTACCTGCTGTTTCCCTATTCTTGATTCGCTTTAGTAGAAACGAAATGAGGAAACCAGCTCTGAAACGTAACGAAAAAGGGGCATGGTTGCCCACACCCCCTAATACTACCTGGGAAAAGTCCCCCGGAACATACTATGAACTGCGTACGCTAGTTTTCCGCAACCTTAACCAGCGGCTCGCTGCGATTTGCGCCACAACAGATACGAGTAGACGTAGACGGCTCCAACCGAACCAAACGCCAGAACCGCAATCACCGCGGCGACGACTTCACTCGAAAGCACGCTGCCTGCCACGCCCATCACAATCAGGCCAATACCCAGCACCATAAAGCAGGCGCCGCCAAAACGCTGCGTACGGCGCCAGTTCTCGGGATCGGCAAGCGCCCAAGGTGTCTTGATACCGAGCGTATAGTTCTGCTTCACACGCGGCAAGTAGTTGCCTACGCCGATGAACAGCAAACCGACAACACCGGAAATCAGCACGTTAACCGAACCGACCGCCGGCACCACGCCCCAGACCGTAAGCTCTCCCAGCCAGCTTATGGCGCACATGAACAAGGTGAAGGCGATTACGAAGCCCTGATAGAACTTGCCCGAGGTTCGATATGCCTCGCCTTTGGGGTCGATGCGCGGCACCACGCAGAACATTGCGAGAAGCGCCAGAGGCAGCGCGCCGAGCGCGGAGGCCATCCAGCTAGGGCCCCAACCGTCGACGGCGCCGTTCGCGCCCCAGTGCGTGGGAATCTGCGCAGGCAAGCTCGGCATCACCATGAGGTGCGCTACGACATTGGCGACGCACAGAGCGACCAGCGCAATCCACACGCGCGACGATACCCCCGTGGGGTGAATGCCCTTGTTTTCGTTATTCATCCTTATCACCTTCAGTGTTTGTAAAGCCCATAAACCAGCCAATTAAATCCTGCATGACGGTGGTGTTTAAGCTGTATACGATGTTTTGGCCATGGCGCTCGTCGGTCACCAACCCGGCATTTTTGAGCGTCGCCAAGTGATGGCTTAGCGACGGCTTACTGATATCGAAATGCTCGGCAAGCTCCCCCGCCGTGCAATTGCCCTCGCGCAGCAACTCCAAAATGCGCCGTCGCGTTGGATCGGCAAGCGCCTTAAAACCCTCTCCCGGCATAAGACCTCCTCTCATCATCTCTCATGACGCGCACACTATACTCAATATTTAGATGTTTGTCTAACTGTCTAATCTTGTACTCAAAAAAATAGCCGCCTCCGCGTAATGCGAAGACGACCACTTCTCACGCTACAAACGTGTTTGGGAGTTGGCCAACCCGCTGCAACGGGTGCCATCTGCTTTATCTTATGCGAATCCCGATCCCATTTCAACAAACCCCAAGGGTTCAAATGGAATCGTAATAATACCCTTGATTATCGACTTTATCCGAACACCTCCCACATTCATCCGTACATGTA
>UQPI01000070.1 GCA_900542945.1 uncultured Collinsella sp. | reverse complement strand
TGAGGCCGCACAGGAGGCATAAACCCTTATGACCGCAGGTCAAAACCGCATACCCGTGAATCTTGACTATGCCGCCTCGACGCCCATGCGCGCCGAGGCGCTCCTTGCGCAGCGTGAGTACGATGATAGCGAGCTCGCCGGCGTCAACCCCAACTCGCTGCACTCACTTGGCCGCAAGGCCGCCGCACGCCTGGAAGTCGCCCGTCGCGAGATCGCCCGCAGCTTTGGCGCACGCGTTCGCCCGTCCGAGATCATCCTTACCAACGGCGGCACCGAGGCCAACCAGCTGGCGCTGCTCGGTCTTGCCGAGGGCGCTCGTCAGCGCGATCGCAAGCGTAACCGTGTGATCGTATCTGCCATCGAGCACGATTCGATTCTGGACAACCTGCCGCTGCTGCGCGCCGCCGGCTTTACCGTCGATCTGGTGCAACCCTGCCGTGCGGGCTACATTGAACCTGCCGCGCTCATCGAGCTGCTCGGCGACGACGTGGCGCTCGTAAGCATCATGGCCGCCAACAACGAGACCGGCGTGGTACAACCTATCCGCGAGCTTGCCTCGGCCGCGCATACCGCAGGCGCCCTGTTCCACACCGATGCCATCCAGGGCTACTTGCATATTCCGCTCGATGTCACCGAGCTGGGCGTCGACGCTATGACCGTTGCCGCGCACAAGATCGGCGGCCCCGTGGCTTCCGGCGCTCTCTACCTTAAGACCCGCACGCCACTGCGCCCCCGCATTTTTGGCGGTGGACAGGAAGCCGGACGTCGCGCGGGCACGCAGGACCTGCGTACACAGCTGGCTTTTGCCGCTGCCGCCCGCACGCTGGCGCCCCATGTGGCCCAGGAGCGTGCGACGCTGCAAACCCTTTCCGACAAGCTCTATGCCACGCTTACGGCCCATCCTCGCATTCACGCCACGATGGGCGACTACGCGCAGGCCGATCGTCTGCCGGGTATGGTTTCGATCTACATTGACGGCATGGACTCCGAGGAGCTCATCATCAAGCTCGACGCCGCCGGCTTTGAGGTATCGGCAGGCTCGGCATGCTCGAGCGGTAGTATGGACCCCAGCCACGTTTTGAGCGCGATGGGCATCGGTCGCGAGCAGGCATTGGGAGCACTGCGCATTTCCTTTGATGACCGCGTAAATCCGAGCGATCTGGACGAGTTCGCCCAAACGCTGCTCTCGATCGTGGGTGCCGTATGATCGTCGCCGAGCTTGAGCGCGCGCTGCTGGCACGCTATCCCAAGACCAATGCCGAGAGTTGGGACCATGTAGGACTCTCCGTCGGCGACCCTGCCGCGGAGATTACCGGTGTTGCCTGCGCACTCGATGCGACCGAAGCCAATGTGCACCGCGCCCAGGAGGCCGGAGCCAACGTGCTGCTGACGCATCATCCCATCTATATCAAGGCGCCCGAGGCGTTTTGCCCGCCCGGCGCGACGCGCCCCCAATGCAGCGCGGCGCTCTACGAGGCAGCCCGTTGCGGCGTGAGCATTATCTCGCTCCACACCAACCTGGACCGCTCGCACGAGGCACGTATCTGCCTAAGTAGGCTTTTGGACGCCGCGCCCGCAAGCTCGTTGGAGCACGTGGACGACCCCGAGGCCTGCGGACTGGGCGCACTCGCGACCCTCCACGACCCCTGCAGCCTGCGCAACCTTGCCGCACGCGCCGCAGCGGCGTTTGGCAGCGACCCGCGCGTGTGGGGCGAGGCCGATCACCCGTGCCGCACCATCGCAATTTTGGGCGGTTCGCTGGGTGACTTTGGCGAGCTTGCCATCGCCGCCGGTGCGGATGTCATCGTGACGGGCGAGGCGGGCTACCACGTGGCGCAAGACCTTGCCTTGCGCGGGCTGCCGGTGATCTTGCTCGGCCACGACCGCTCCGAGGAGCCGTTCGTTGATATATTGATGAACTCTGCAGTTGACGCCGGGGCCGACCCCCGTCATGCGATTAAAATACTGAACCCTTGCCAATGGTGGACTGTGACAAAAGGAGAGAACTTATGAGCGCCGGCGCTACGCTACTCAAGCTGCAACAGATCGATTTGGAGCTCGCCCGCAACAAGAGCGAACTTGCCAATATGCCGGAGCTCAAGGAGCTCGCTTCCAAGCGCAAGACCTATGTAAAGCTCAAGTCCGAGATGACCAAGCTCTACGCCCAACGCAAGGACCTGGACATTGAGCTCGACGATCTCAACACCACCGAGATTCAGACCAACAACGCCATCGAGGCCGCCAAGAAGCGCCACGTCGACGGCTCTGACTATCGCGAGGTTCAGGACCTGGAGAACGAGCTCGCCACCCTGGCCAAGCGTCTGGACAAGATTGAGCACACCCGCAAGGACGTCGTTGTCGCCCACAAAGAGGCGCTCGACCGCGAGACCCGCGCGCAGGCAATCATCGCCAAGTTCGAAGAGGGCGTGAAGGCCGATACCAAGGCCGCCCGCGCCAAGGCTGCCGACCTGCAGGCTCAGATCGAAGCCGCCACCAAGGAGCGCACCGCGCTGGCCGCTACGCTGCCCACCGACGTGCTCAGCGACTACGAGCGCCTGCTCAAGCAGTTCCGCGGCCTGGCCGTCGAGACCATCAAGGGCAACATCCCCACGGTCTGCCACACCGCGCTGCAGGCATCGTCCATGAGCGACCTCAACCACGACGGCAGTGAGATTACGCACTGCCCGTACTGCCACCGCCTGCTCGTGCTCCCTAGCAAGGAAGCCTAGCGATGACGGCGACATCCAACAATTCAATGCAACTTGAGGGAAAAACGATCCTGCTGGGCATTACCGGCGGGATCGCCGCCTATAAGTCGTGCAATATCGTGCGCCTGCTGCAAAAGCGCGGCGCGCGCGTCAAGGCCGTTATGAGCGAGCATGCCACCGAGTTTGTGGGCCCGCTCACCTTCCGTGCGCTCACCAACGAGCCAGTTGCCGTGGGCCTATTCGACGATCCCTCCGACCCCATCCACCACATTTCGCTGGCGCAGGAGCCCGATCTGGTGGTCGTGGCGCCCGCGACGGCCAATATCATCGCCAAGATGGCCAATGGCATCGCCGATGACCTTATTTCTACCACACTGCTTGCCACGCCGCGACCGATCGTGATCGCACCTGCTATGAACAACGGCATGTGGAAGGCGCCGGCGACGCAGGCCAACATGGCCATGCTGCGTGACCGCGGCGTACATGTGGTGGGTCCGGGAAGCGGCTACCTTGCCTGCGGCGACGTGGACACGGGCCGTATGAGCGAGCCCGAGGACATCGTCGAGGCCGTCTGCAGGGTGCTCAATCCCGTGCCGCAAGACCTGGCGGGCAAGCGCATCGTGATTACCGCCGGCCCCACGCATGAGCCGATCGACCCCGTGCGCTTCATTGGCAACCGTTCTTCGGGCAAGATGGGCATCGCCCTGGCGGGGGAGGCCGCTCGCCGCGGCGCCGCTATCACGCTTGTGCTGGGCCCGACATCGCTCGACGTTCCCCGCGGCGTGGAGTGCGTGCGCGTGCAAACCGCCGCAGAGATGTTGCAGGCGGCGCTGAGCGCCTTTCAGACGGCCGATGCGGCCATTTGTGCGGCCGCTGTCGCCGACTACACCCCCGCGGCCCCTGCCAACCATAAGCTCAAAAAGGCCAACGAACGCCTGGATCGCATCGAACTGGTCGAGACGGTCGATATCTTGGCCGAGCTCTCGCGCCAAAAGGGAGAGCGGTGCGTGATCGGCTTTGCGGCCGAGACCGATAACGTCGTGGAGTACGCGCAGCGCAAACTCGCGCGTAAGGGTTGCGATGCCATTATCGCCAACGATGTTTCGCGCGCCGATTCGGGCTTTGGAACCGATACCAACAAAGCTTGGATCGTGAGCACAGCGGGCACGCAAGAACTTCCCGTACTAACAAAACCCCAGCTCGCAGATGCAATTTTGGACTTGCTTCAAAATTTGTAAAAAAGTTCTTGCACAAGGACAAAGTTTCGGGTTAATATACTCCCTGTTGCGAGCGAGAGCAGAGCAACAAACAAAAGCTTCGGGACGTGGCGCAGCTTGGTAGCGCACTTGACTGGGGGTCAAGGGGTCGCTGGTTCGAATCCAGTCGTCCCGACCAGAAGTTTGCAGGTCAGGCACCTAGTGCCTGACCTTTTTTGTTTTAAGCAATTGCTTAATTATGATTAAGCAACAGGGTGCCAAAAATCTACCTACGCGATAGTCGCCTTTTGCGGCTACTTGCGCGTTTTGTATACGCATGAGCCGATTTATTAACGCGATATAATTACATACGCGCGACAGGTACACGCCGAGAACGGGCCACATTTATCGCGGCGATTTACACCGATATAGCCACTGTAACGAACAAGTGTGTCGCTGTATTTATTCCAGTAGTTCACTTGATCGGTGGACAAGTGGGCAGTCGCGACGAAACGGCAAGCGGGATGAACTCTATACGAGGGCGCAGCTGAGGAAATGGCGGGGGAGTGCGGCGGGCGCTCTGAGAGCCGCTGTATGAACCCATTTCTCTTCACTTCGATTAACTATGCCACGTGCCTCAAACCGTTCGTTCGGTTGCCAAAAGAAGAGTCCGCGCGGAATCGCGCGGGCTCTTCAATAGACATGCTAGATGACAGACTAGAAACAAAAAACTGGGCAGATGCTCATGTCCATGCGGGCAACATAATAACCGCCCGTACCTGTAGACCCATATTTAGTAACAAAGAGGAATCCCTCTGTAGTACTCGGGTAAGTCCCACGCTCATAAAACATGTTGCCGTTGGCAAGTCCAGATATCTCGGTCACACCATTTTCTTTAGGACTATCTTTCCCCTTGAAGGCCTCGTACTGGGTTCCCTCAGAAGAACTCCAGGGATAGGTTTGAGCCCAACGGCTATAGGGAGCATCAACTATTTCCGAATAGCTCAAGAGAAACAGCTTGTCGGTAGTTGCGGTGACGGCGGCGTCCTTTGTCTTTCCATCAACGTTGTTCGTGAGCTTTCTGACAGCCTTCACCTTGGACTGGAAGTCTGAGGGCATCAGGTTCCAGATCTCGCCCGAGTTCATCTTCGCACGGAGCTCAGACTTCTCCCAGCCGCCGGCATTGGTGTCGGTGGCGTTCACGCGGGACATGATGCCCGTCGAGGTGGTGAGGAACGTGAGTCCCGCCTTGCCCGAACCGTCGGCCAAATCATCGTGGTCGATGCCGATGATTCGGTACTCGAGCGTCTGTCCGTCCGTTAGCTTCATCGTGAACTTGGTGCGTGCATCCATCGCGGCCTTCGCCTTGGCGTGGGCGGCCGACGCCTCGCCCTTCGCGGCGATGTCCTCGGCCACGGCCTTCTGCTCGCCGAGCGTCCAGTCCTTGGCGTCCTTGGCGCTGGCCGCCTGGACGGTCGTGGAAGCGGTGCCTGTGGAGCCGCCGCCGGACGCTCCGCCGCCCTCGGTGCCAGCGCTAGTCTCGCTGTTCACCGTGTTGCCGACCAGGTTGAACTGGTTTCGGATGGCACCGGCCACGCCGGGTCCCGCGAACACGATGACCAGGCCGATAATCGCGATGATCAGGACGTACTCGATGATAGATTGACCTCGGGGGCGGGTATTCCTAGGAGATACCCACCCCCGAAGGTTCCGCGCCGCTGCATACATATGCGACACTCCCTTCGCTCAGGGCTTGTAGATGCATTGCCGAGCGTAGGACTATCCCAAAAGGTTGCGCTGGTCTCGCCGCAGCGGCAAAGAATAATTAGTCCAACGCCTGCGCGGCTTAACCGACCACTCGCATATCCAAATTTGTTGCTCAACAAATTCGCAGGTAGCGTAAGTAAAATTGAGTTGGAAAGCTGGTGGGAACCGTCTTATTGCCTAAGCCGTTCCAAAAGCCGCGAATACAGGAGGTAAGGTGATTGGGTAACTATAAAGTTGTCTTCAGGGATGACTGGTCCGGGGATTCGAGTCTGCTGAAATGGGAGCCTGGATGCCCGGCGATGGTAACGGTCGTCCAGGTCGCGAGAAACGTCGACACCTCTGAGGCTTATCTGCAGATAAAGATCGAGAATCTCTCAGCGGATATCTTGAACTCCATCTCCGGAATCGCCCATGTCGACTATGCCGATGGGTCCAGAGGCTATGTCCCCTTTTCGGAACTAGACTTAGACCTGCCGCAATGCGAGCAGGGAGCCCTTAAGGCAACGGCGCTGCCGAGGGGAGACGTCGAGTCCGTTTTCATCAAGCTGCTTCAAATCGACTCCCAGCAAGGGAAGTGGCACTCGACCGGAGAGCCTGCCGAAGCGCCCGAGCGCGAACCGCTTTCGATGATCGAGAAGGCGATGACCGAGAGGGACCGCCAGCTGAAGGAACTGCATGCCGACAGTCGAATCGCCGGCGGCAAGGCGCAGTTCCATCAGGGATGGTGGGTGTGTGCGTGCGGCGGCATAAACGTCTGGCGGGAAACCTGTCGCGAGTGCGGGTGCCATAAAGATATTCTATCGAGCTTGCAAGACGAAGAATCCCTGTGCGAAGCGGCGGATAAATGGTCTCAATCCGTATACGACAAAGCGGACGCGCTATTTTCAGGCGAGGAGGAAATCGAAAACCTGAGGGAAGCCAGAAGGCTTTTCGGGAGCGTTCTTGGATGGAAGGATGCCGAGGCGCGTGCTGAGGAATGCTCGGAAAAGCTGGCCGTGCTAGAGCCGAAATCGGAAAAGAGACGGAAGAAGCTGCTAGGCGTCGCCGCGGTCCTCGCCTTGCTTTTCATCTTCTTTCTAACGGCAGGCCGCCCGCTAGTGGTCAATGCTATCGGAGACTTACGAAACGAGATGAAGTACAGAGAGGCCACCTCGCTTTACGAGGGCGGACACTTTTGGAAGGCGTATACCGAATTCAAGTCGCTTGCCCCCTACGGCGACTCGGCGGAGATGGAGGTGAAGTCCGCACTTTCCAATGCAGAGGCCCTTGAGAAAGACGGCGATCTGGAAATGGCTGCCAAGTGGTACAAGAAGGCCGGCAGCATCTCCGACGCCCTAAGGGTGGAATACAAGTATGTGAAGGACCACTATGACAACGTTGATTTACTGAGCTTGGAATATCTAGACGAGCTCGTCGAGGCGGGCTACGGCGATGCCGCCCAGCTGCGTTCGGAACTAAATTAGAGCGAGTACGAAGGATATCGTGAATATTCGCACAGATGACCCCGAGACGTCTCTAACTTAGATCGGTTCGTGGTCGATGGGGGGTTCCTACGTCCATGCCTTCGTCGACACGGGGGAGACGTCGGCATCGGCTGAATTCCATACCCCCGATGACTAGATATCGGCTTTTATCGACGGCATCCATGCGCTTTGCGTTTTAAGAGGCCTCCGAATTGAAAGGGAATACACATGTGGTTAATCATTTTGGCCTTAATCGTTTGCTATGGCATAGCTTGCTATTTTTCAGCGCAGCTTATTGTCAAAGCGGCAATGGACAAGGGATATGAGGACCAAGGACTGAAATTGGCCTTCATAATCGTGTTCGCGACGCCTGCGAGTGCCGCGATGATCGTGGCGGCGCTGCCGGACAAGCGGCTTCAAACCAGCGTTTCCGACAATCCAGTCCTGTCTACGATAGACGCGGAACTTCCGAAGCTGTAAGGCGCCATTGTGATTCGGTTCAATCTCTGAACTGGTAGTTAAAAAAATCAGGTATCGCATTGGGTCGGACTAATGCTCGGGCCCCATGCGATACCGCAGTACCAGCTGCAGAGCGGAGTATTCGGCCCATCTTGGCGCAGTTACGCTCAGAGCATTGTCGTTGAAGCCCCCATGATAGATAACGACGGAGGCGTTTCAAACCGAACAGTCGAACCTAAGCGACGTGCGGCTTACGAACATGATACGCATCTCGCCTACAGGTCAGGTGTCGAATATACTCGCGTTTCAAAACGTATGCGTTTCACCATGAGAGAGGGATCTGTCATGAGCTGGAAACCGAGAAAATGCGTTATCGCCTTACTGACTCTGGCGACTCTGACGTGTTTCGCCGCCTTAATCGCCGTCAATATCAAACCGCAACACGATGCTTATCCCTCATCTTTGTCCATTAAAATGGGCCAAAATTTCAGCCTCGGCCGAAACGTGAATTATTTTAACAAGCTAAAACCTAATGAGGAAAATATCTTGATGTTCTGGGCATCGTGGTGTCAGCACTGCGAATCTCTCATAGAAGATATGCAACAACTTGATATTTTCGCAGCCTTAAGGAAGAACCTTTTCACTGTTTCCGAGGACAGCACAATTGAAGAAGCCTCGGTCCATGAAGGAGACTTTCCCATATACATAGATTAAGATAAGACCGTGTATGACCAATATGAACTTGAGCATATTCCGTCCGTATTCATACTGGATGATCAAGGAAACATCATCGGCTTATCCGAAGGAGAGGAAGAACCTCTTGCCTTATTAAAGAAATACGCCAAATACAACGGATATAAAGCGGAAGGAGGCGACATCAAGTAACTATCAAAGGCCAGATTAAGGAGCCAGCCATGAAGAAATGCCTGCTCTCCATCGTCTCAGCAGCTCTTTGCCTCTCCCTTGTCATGACACCATTTGTGCCCGTTGCGGCAGCCTATGCCGACGAGGGGTCTCCCGCCGAGAGCAGCGAGATCTACGTCGGAGACAACTACGACGAAAATTACGATATATCTCTTTTTGAGCGCGGACGCTGCACGGATTCATATTCCAAGGCGTGGTGCGATTCTCACGGATTTGCAAATAACCGCACCGTCCCTCACAAGGTCAAGCTGAACGCGAAGGAGGAGGCTTGCCTGCGCGATCCCTACCTTGCTGGCACCGCTGAAGTTATCGCCGGTCTCGTGACAACCGGTCCTGGCGGCGGCTTGTTTGCAACCGCAATGACATCGTGCCGACGTTTCACTTGCATGTTCTAAAAGGAGGTTGCCATGCTGTCGCAAAATCAATCGAGATACTTGGTCACAATCGGCTTTGCCCTGCTTGCATTACTCTTTGCTAGCGACCTTTTGCTGAAACCGCCCAAGGAACTCGTTTTGCTTGCCATAGACTGCCTTTCCGCCCTTTACTTTACGGCAACCCTATTCGTCGGACTAAAGGAGAGGAAAAAAGGCGCAGTCGTCGCATCCGCCGTATGCTTGATCATAACCATTGCATCATTCTTTATCTGACACATTGGTGATTTAGGGGCGATATCGTAGGAATACGACCGGGAGAGCCGGGACCAGATTGCCCGGGTTGCCCGGTCGGCTCGCGCGACGGCGCGGCGGTTCCACAGAAAGCTCTCCGGACTTCACGCCGTTTCTGATCGCATTGTAGACAGCCATCTCGTCTTCGCAGTCGGCGAGCACGCGGTGCGCGTCGTCGTTTTGGATGTCCAGTAAATCTCGAAGGTCCTCCATGCACCAGCGTCCGAGATTTGGCCATGCGCGTTGCGCGAGCTGATAAGTGTCGATTGCGATGTTGTAGTTAAAGTCCAAGCCAAAGCCGTCCCAGGCAGAACGGCTTTGTTTCCTTGATTATCAATTTCATCCGGACACTTCCCGCATTCATCCGTGTGTGTACGGATGAATGCGGGGTTCGATACCCCGGCGGCCTGATCGGCAGACCGCCGGGAATTCTCACTCCTCGATAAAAGCCGGCGCTCGGTTAGTTCTGCGCATCTTGAAATCGTTAGTTTCGTGGGAGACGTAGAGGATGCCGTCCATCCCATCTCGCGATGCATATGAAAGGTGAACAGAACCGCAATCCGCTCCATCATTGTCGAGAAGATCGAACGAATTCGGGTCGCTCGTTGCGCCCAAACGACCACTCAGACAAGAGCCATCGTCATTACAGATTTGCCATTCCATGTCTTCGCCTGCAAGAATCGCCATAGACGTCCTGGTCGCGCCATCGTCGACATACATCCCGTCTATGCCAAACCCATTTTCAGCGCCATCGATGAACGACTGCTCGGACCTATACCTCGCAAATGATGCACATAGCACCATTGCAAGACCGATTGCAAGGCCAACAATTACAATCTTTACGTAGCTCTTGCCTATCATGTCATTCATCTCCCTCGTATGTATCGAGGTATTCCTGCTTGAGCGTCTGCGAGGACGACTTGATCTTT
>UQPI01000069.1 GCA_900542945.1 uncultured Collinsella sp. | reverse complement strand
AAGGGGGAGGCCTCGCGGCCTCCCCCTTTTTTGCGTTTACGGGGTGTAAATGACTCAATTACACCAGACGATCTTGTTGTTTTTGGTATTGAGCCTTTATTTAAAGAAAATAAATCGTATAACAAGGGCAACTGCTATGGCCGCAATGATCAAAAGCAGAATTGTCAGCTGATGCTGCTTGCGTCGTTTACTTGACGAAACGAAGATTGACTTTCCCTGTTTTGGCGTTTCGAGATAGCGAGCCGAATGCGTCAAGGTTTGCTTTGGTCGAGGCCCTCTTTGTTGATGGACGGCGGATGCTTTCATCGGCTCATCACTAGCTGCGCTGTTTTTAGATAATGGTGCGTCTTTCAGATATACAGGGTCTCCCGAGGCGACGCCCATATGTTTACGTCCCGTTTGGGCATCCTCGAGCGTTTGATATCGGTTTCTCGTCACATAATCGGGCTCTGGGTCATTGATGGGCTCTTGCGAGATGTGGGGGCGATGGAACCGTGGCGGCTGCGTAGAAGTATCTTCGCCCTGCGTCGGCATAAACATATTGTTCTGGTTTTGGTCGTCCATGATGCCCTTTAGCTCGTTACCAACAACGTGTACGCGCTCATTGTAAGCCCCTTGTTATTTGTAGCTGCGAACATACTTGTTATTTAAGCTCTGGTTCAAAGAACCTTAACCTTACTAAAACCTGAGTCATACACACTTAGATATGCTTATAGTACTGGACTCAAAAAACTTTATAGTCGATGTATATATGGGCACTGGGTGGGCATATATAAGAGCGTCAAAAGAAGTCCCAGTCACCTAGAAGATGGCTCGGCAGTCCTTAAAAGGAGTGGTAAACATGGCAAGCATGGTTCCTTATCGTTCGGTTTTTGGCGTTCGTCCTTCTGCTAGCTCGCTGTTCGATCTGTTTGATGATATGACCGACCTTGCAAACAACTCGATTGCCTCCAAGGCGTTCCCCGTTGACGTTGAGGACAAGGGCGATGGCTACGAGGTCAAGGCGTATCTGACCGGTGTCGCCAAGGATGACATCGACGTTGAGCTCAATGAGGGTCGCCTGTCCATCAGCGTGAACGTCGAGGAGAGCGCCGAAAACGAGGGTAAGAACTTCCTCCAGAAGGAGTTTAGCTCGTACAGCGCGACGCGTGGCGTATATCTGAAGGACGCTTCGAGCGAGGGCCTCTCTGCAAAGTATGCTGACGGCATCCTGACCGTTACGGTTCCTAAGATCGTCGAGAAGAAGAACGTCACGAAGATCTCCATCGACTAACGATGGCTCTGCTTCAATCGAGAGTATGAGTTAAGGGGGCTGGGAAGTGATTCCCAGCCCCCTTTTGTTGTCTTGAGGGGCTATTGAATAGTTGTCGGTTGATACTGACTTGCAGGGCGTATCGAGAGCTTCCGTGGCCCTTGAAGACGGGTGGCAGAACTGCCGAGTTCATCATCGAGACTTGCATCAAGCGCGTTGGCATAGCTTTTGACGGTAAGGCTTGGACGATTATTGTCCTGGCTGATATGCATGGCGATGAGCTGTTCGGTGCGATCGGTAACAAGTTCGCGCGCGGCTTCGGCGGCCTGGTTGTTGGAGAGATGCCCCTTTGTGGACAGGATGCGCTCCTGAAGAAAGCGTGGGTACGGTCCTTCGCGTAACATAGTTACATCGTGGTTACTTTCGAGCGCGAGAACTCGACAGTCTTTGAGGATGCCTATGGCCTTGCTCGATAACTCTCCGGTGTCGGTGGCAAACCCAATGGAATCATCGAGAGCATTAAATCGATAGCCGACAGGATTGATGACATCGTGCGATGTTGAGTAGGTTTGCACGTGGATGCCGGCAATGGGGAGCGTGTCGCCGGGGTCAAATTCCTCTACGGGCAGGTGCGCGAGGTTTTCTTTGCATGAAAGGGTGTCCCTGCTGGCAAAGAGGGGACCATGCCAGTGCTTGCACCATACATCGAGCCCCTTGATATGGTCACCATGCTCATGGGTGATTACTAGAGCGGCGACGTCGTCTGCCGAGAGGCCAAGCTCCGCCATGCGTTTAAGTGTCTCGCGGCGGGACAGGCCGTTGTCGATCATGATGAGCCCCTGAGGCCCCTCGACGAGTGCGCAGTTGCCTTTTGAGCCGCTGCCGAGGATATGAAGGTGCAGGCGAGACATAAGATTCCAAAGGATACAATGGGTGCGGACGAATAGAGGAGGAAGCGAATGCCAACGGTATCTCAGCACTATGGACATCATGCCGCGCCGAGGACGGATAAGAGCGCCCTGGCAACGCGGCAGGCCGCTGCCCCCGTAGTGCTCATGGTATCAGGCGGTGCGGACTCGACGGCGCTGCTCCTTATGGCTTGCACATCAAAGCTGGATATTCAGGACGGGCGCGGCGTCGCTCCCATTGCGCGCGAGCGATTGCACGTGCTGCATGTAAACCATCATCTGCGCGGGGAGGCATCCGATGGCGACGAGGCCTTTGTACGTGATTTGTGCGTGCAATACGGCTTGCCGCTGTGCGTTGAGCATGCCTATTTTGATGACGAATCGGGCAATATCGAGGCTGCGGCCCGCGAGGTGCGCTATGCCGCGGCACGGAGATATGTTCGCGAACTTTGTGCCGAATCGGGCGCACCGCGGACGGCGGCTCGTATCTGTACCGCGCATACCTCGTCGGACCGCGCGGAAACATTTTTGATGAATGCCATTAAAGGGTCGGGTCCCGCGGGTCTATCAAGCATTCCACGCCGTCGGAACATTGTGGTGCGCCCCTTGCTCGACCTCACGCATGATGAGCTCGTGAGCTATCTGCAGGTGCACGGTCAGCCGTGGCGGGAAGATGAAAGCAACGAGGACGTTTCGTACCTGCGCAACTATGTGCGCCATCGGGTGATGCCGGTGGTGGCGCAGCGCAACGCGAACGTCTGTAAGACGATTGGCGCCGCTTGCGAAATTCTGGGCGACGAAGATGCCTTTCTTTCTCAGCTTTCGGCACAGGCGTTTCGAAGCTGCCTGCGCAAGGAGGCGGCGGGCGCACTGGTGCTCGATGCGCGCCGTCTTGCCGCCGCTGAGGTTGTGATTGCACGGCGTATCGTGCGGTTGGCGATTAAGCGTATCGATCCCGACGCGCGACCGGAGATGCGGCATGTAGAACGGGTACTTGCCTGCGTCGCTGCGGGCTCGGGCTCGGTTACGCTTCCTGCGGGAATTGATGCCCGTGTGGAGTTTGGCATGCTGGCGCTCAAGGCCCCGGCGGCGCGCGAGGGCTTAGTGGCCGACTGGATCTCCGTTCCCGGTCGTCTGCCGCTGGGGGCGGGGCGTATGCTGACAGCAGAGCCGATGGCTGTGGAGCCGGGGTGCGATATCGTGCACCGTGCCCGCGAGCTTGCTGCTGCCGGAGAGGTTGCGGCCTTGGTGGATGCGGCGGCCCTGGGGTTCGCCGACCGCGATAGCGAGCGGATGCTAGCCGGCTCGCGCGGGGAGATTCCCGCCGAGGCGCGATTGGCGCGCCTGTGGGTGGATAGCCCTGTGCCGGGAGACGTGATGTGCCCGTTGGGGATGAACGGCCGAAGCAAGAAAGTGTCAGACCTGTTGAACGAGGCGCGCATTCCTGTTTCAGACCGCTCTGGCGTACCCGTGGTAAGAACGGCTCCGGGAGGTGCCGTAGTATGGGTCGCGGGCGTTCGCGCGGACGAGCGTTTTAAATGCACGGCCGCAACGCGCGTGGCATATCTGCTTCGTGTGGTCGATGCGGAATAGCGCTTCGCGCCAGCTATTCTGTGCGACGTTGACGGTATTCCCGCGCTGATGGCGCACGTGCTGGTAAATATACCCCGTGCGCTGCTAGAATGTGTAGTTCGCGTCCATGCGGCGGTGCGTGGGCGATAAGCACAAGAAAGGGTTGTCATGGCTTCTCAACATCCGGATATCGAGAAGGTTCTGTTTACGCAGGAGGATATCGACGGTATCGTCTCTCGCCTAGGCGAGCAGATTACTCGCGACTACGCGGGTAAGGATCTGGTGCTGATTGCGGTCCTGCGCGGCGCCGTGGTCTTTATGGGCGACCTGATGCGCAAGATCGAGCTGCCGACCAACATCGATTTCATGGCTGTTTCGAGCTATGGCGACGGTGTGAAGTCCTCGGGCATCGTGCGTATCATTAAGGACCTGGATATCGACATCCGCGGTCGCGACGTGCTGATCGTCGAGGACATTCTGGACTCGGGCCTGACGCTCAAGTATCTGATGAAGAACCTCGAGAGCCGCAAGCCCGCTTCGCTGGAGGTTGCCGCCTTCCTGTGGAAGGACGTTGAGGACCGTACCTCGGCCGTCACGCCCAAGTATGTTGGAACCCATTGCCCCGATGCCTTTGTGGTGGGCTACGGCCTCGACTATGCCGAGCGCTATCGTAACCTTCCGTATCTGGGCATTTTGAAACCGGAGGTTTATTCGTAAGATGCCCGACGACCGTAACGATAACAATTCCCAGACTCCCCGGGAGCCTAAGATCCCGGGGATGCCCGGAGGCAAGAAGCCCACGCGTACGGGCTGGCTGTATTTTATTTTGGCTTGCGCGCTTCTGGGCTACGCCTTCTTTAACATGGGCTCCGGCTTTGCCAATTCCAGCAATACCGTAAAGCTCGCGACGAGCGAGATGGTCAACGCCATTAAGCAGGATCGCATCGAAGATTTGACCTATACGGTTCAAGACGGAAGCGTGGCGGGTCATTACTGGAAGACGAAAAAGGACAAGGGTGACACGAGCGAGCTCAAGAGCTTCTCCTCGACCTATGTCGGCTCCGATTCGCTTGCCGAGCTTATGGCGGAGCACCCCGATACCAAGTACATCGTCAACACCAATGACCCCGATTTTTGGGGCGACTTGGCGATGAGCGTGCTTCCGACGATCGCCCTGATCGCCATCATGTTCTACTTTATGCGCCAGATGATGGGCGCCAACAACAGGAACATGCAGTTTGGCAAGACCAACGCCAAGACCAACGAGGCAACGCGCCCCAAGGTCAAGTTTGAGGATGTTGCCGGTGTGGACGAGGCAGTCGAGGAGCTCGAGGAGATTCGCGACTTTTTGAGCGATCCGGACCGCTATCGCAAGCTGGGCGCCAAGATTCCGCGCGGCGTGTTGCTGGTTGGCCCTCCGGGTACCGGTAAAACCCTGCTGGCCAAGGCCGTTGCCGGCGAGGCGGGCGTGCCGTTCTTTAGCATCTCGGGTTCCGACTTTGTCGAGATGTTCGTGGGTGTCGGCGCCAGCCGCGTGCGCGACCTTTTTAAGGAGGCCAAGTCTCAGGCTCCGTCAATCATCTTTATTGACGAGATCGATGCCGTGGGACGTCAGCGCGGAGCTGGCTTGGGCGGCGGTCACGACGAGCGCGAGCAAACGCTCAACCAGCTGCTGGTCGAGATGGACGGTTTTGAGGAAAGCGAGTCGGTCATCCTGATCGCCGCGACCAACCGCCCCGATATTCTGGACCCGGCATTGCTGCGCCCCGGCCGTTTTGACCGTCAGGTTACGGTCGACCGTCCGGACGTGAAGGGCCGCGAGCAGATCTTGCGCGTGCATGCTGAGAACAAGCCGATGGACGAGGACGTGAAGTTTGAGAAGCTCGCCCAGATGACCGTTGGCTTCACCGGCGCCGATCTGGCAAATCTGCTCAACGAGTCTGCGCTGCTGGCTGCCCGCCGCCATCGTTCCGTGATCTCGATGGACGAGGTCGAGGAGTCGATGGAGCGCGTGATTGCCGGTCCGCAGCGCAAGGGTCGTGTGATGACCGAAGCCGAGCGCACCACGATTGCCTACCACGAGAGCGGTCACGCCCTGGTGGGCCACATCCTGGAGCATTCCGATCCGGTTCATAAGATCTCGATCGTCAGCCGCGGTCAGGCCCTGGGCTACACGCTGCAGCTTCCGCAGGAGGACCACTTCCTCAAGACCAAGAACGAGATGCTCGACGAGCTCGCCGTGTTCTTGGGCGGTCGCGTTGCCGAGGAGCTCATGTGCGACGACATCACGTCGGGCGCGAGCAACGATCTGGAGCGCGCGACTAAGATGGCGCGCGAGATGGTCACGCGCTTGGGCATGAGCGAGGAGCTGGGCACGCAGGTCTTTGGCGAGGCGCAACATCAGGTGTTCCTGGGTCGCGACTACGCCGATCACCAGGATTACTCCGAGGAGACGGCGCGCCGCATCGATATCGAGGTTCAGCGCATCATGCGCGAAGCCCATCGCCGTGCGGTCGAGATTTTGGATGCCCGTCGCGATCAGCTCGATCTGATGGCGAAGGTGTTGCTTGAGCGCGAGACCGTCGAAGGTGACGCCGTGAACGCCCTGCTCGACAACGAGTGGGACGCCTACCTTGAGCGCGAGGGCGATATCCTGGCGGCCAAGGAGGAGCGCAACGCCAAGGCGGCCGGCATGCCGACCAAGAAGCGCTCGCCTCGCATGAGCGAGGAGGAGCTGGCGGCTGATGCTGCGGCCTTTGCGCAGGCGGCCATGCAGGAGGATGCCGAAGCCGCATCCGATGATGCCGGTGATGGCAATGCTGCCAACGCTGACGGCAACACCGACGCCGACAAATAGTTCTTGTAGCGAAAGCCTCTGCGGGGAAACCTGTGGAGGCTTTTCTTTTGAGCGATATGTTGATTGGGGACAGACTTAAATGAGCGTTTTCACGCATTTAAGTCTGTCCCCAATCAACATTGCTGCGGCACTTTGCTCAGCTAAAGCGTACAATAGCGCCTATGCGAAAGGGGAACAGATGATCAACGAAACTATGTATGCTCGCGGTGCGGAAAGCTCCATCATCCGTGAGATCTTTAGCTATGGCCTTGAGCGCAAGGCACAGATCGGTGCGGAGAGCGTATTCGATTTTTCGCTGGGTAACCCGAGCGTTCCGGCACCTGCCGCCGTGGCTGAGTCCATTAAGAAGGCCTTGGAGCTGCCGAGCGACCAGCTGCATGGATACACGCCTGCGCCGGGTCTGCCGCAATGTCGAGCAGCCGTCGCCGACTCGCTCAACCGTCGCTTTGGCACGAGCTATGAGGGCAAGGACGTCTTTATGACGGTGGGTGCGGCGGCTTCGCTCACCTGCACGCTCAACGCGATTACCAATCCGGGCGACGAGGTCATTGTTATCGCTCCGTACTTCCCGGAGTATCGCGTGTGGATTGAGAAAGCTGGTTGCACGTGCGTCGAGGCGCTCGCTAACGAGGATACGTTCCAGCTGAGCGTGGATAACGTGCTCAAGGCGATTACCGATAAGACTGCGGCGGTCATCATCGATTCACCCAACAATCCGACCGGTGCCGTATATACACGCGACACGCTGACGCGACTGGCCAATGTTCTGCGCGAGGCCAACGCTCAGCGCGATCCCGAGAACCCGATTATGCTTATCTCGGATGAGCCGTATCGCGAGATTGTCTATGGCGCCGAGGTGCCTTGGGTGCCTTCGATCTACGAGCACACCATCGTGTGCTACTCGTATTCCAAGTCGCTTTCGCTACCGGGCGAGCGCGTCGGGTGGATCCTGGTTCCCAATACGAATCCTCAGGCAGCTCGTCTAATGCCCGCCGTTGCCGGTGCCGCCCGTACGCTGGGCTTCGTGTGTGCACCGGCGCTCTTCCAGCGCGTGACCATCGATTGCATCGATGAGCCGAGTGATGTCGAGGCCTATGCGCGCAACCGCACCGCGCTTACCGACGCACTAGCGGAGTACGGCTACACCTATGTTGAGCCGGATGGTGCATTCTACTTGTGGGTGAAGGCGCTGGAGCCCGATGCGAATGCGTTCTGCGAGCGCGCGAAGAAGTACGAACTGCTCGCGGTGCCTTCGGATAGTTTTGGCATGCCGGGCTGGTTCCGCCTTGGCTACTGTGTGAGCTACGAGACCATCGTCAATTCGTTGCCTGCCTGGAAGCAACTGGCCGACGAATATCGTCGAAAGTAAAGCGCTCTGCTTACAATGTTTTACGTGAAACGGGGTTTGGTTTTAAGCCAGACCCCGTTGTCTATGCCGTTGTGTGATTGGGATGAAGCAGTTTTACGACTGCCGAAAGCTATGCGTACAATGAATATACGCGACGGCCATACTGGACAAGGAGACCCGATGCCCTACCTTCTTTCTTGTGATATTCATACTCATACGATGTTCTCTGCGCATGCGTACTCAACCATCGAGGAGAACATCTATTGGGCGGCGGAGCGCGGCCTTCAGGTGCTCGGTTCCGCCGATCATTTAAGCTCGATGGTTACGCCTTGTCCCAATGACCTGCGCAGTTTCCAATTCTTTATTAACCAGGATATCTGGCCGCGCATTTGGAGCGGCGTGCTGGTGCTGCGTGGTGCCGAGGCTGATATCGTTTCGCTGGACGGCAGCTTGTTTGGCGAAGACATTCCCGTTTCGCTCGATATCGCCGGCGATTCGTATAGTCGTGAGCATTCGCTGTTCGATTTGGTGACGCGTAATTTGGATTATTTGGTGGCAAGCGTGCATAACCCGCAGTTTGCCGAAGGCGCGACGCTCGCCCAAACGACCCAGATGTACATCAATGCCCTGGAGCACCCCAAGGTGTTCATGCTGGGGCATGCGGGTCGTTCGGGCGTGCCGTTCGATATCGATGAGGTGCTGCTGGCGGCCAAGGCCAAGCACAAGATTATCGAGATCAACAACCATAGTCTTGAACACGGTGTCGACACTGAGCATTGGGCCGTATGCCGCAAGATCGCCGAGCGCTGCGCCGAGCTGGGCGTGGGTATTGGCGTGTCGACCGATGCCCACATTGGCATGGCCATTGGCAAGCTCGATCACGCGCGCAAGATGCTCGACGAGATTCACTTCCCGCTGGATTTGATCGTGACGCGCGACCGCGAGACGCTGCTGCGCGAGATGGCGGCAGCCGGCGTATGTGACCTGCGCAAGGGGATGTAGCGGAGTTCATAAACCAAGCGAAGGGGGCGGTCCAGACGGGCCGCCCCCTTTCTTGTCTCGAAAATCTACCGGGGTGGATTAGCGGCGCTCGAGGACCGCTACGGTTTCGGTGTGGTCGGTATGGGGGAACATGTCGACGGGCGTGATCTTGAGCAGGCGATAGCCTCCGTCGAGGAGCTGGTGCAGGTCGCGCTCTTGGGTCACGGGGTTGCAGCTGATATAGGTGATGCGGCGCGGCTTGAGTGCGCAGGCGGCTTCGAGGAACTCGGGGGTGGAGCCGGCGCGCGGCGGGTCGATGGAAAGGACATCGACCCGTTCGTTGTTGTCGGCGGCGTCCAAGATGTAATCGGTGGCGTCGTCGGCCATAAACCAAGCGCTGCGGGTGAGTCCGTTGAGCTCGGCATTGCGACGTGCGTCGGCAATGCCCGCCGGGTTGCGCTCCACGCCGAGCAGCATAATGCCGACACCTCTGTCCTGGGTATCCTTCGCGGCACACAGACCGATGGTGCCGCTACCGCAGTAAGCGTCCATAAGAATGTCACCCTGCTGCAGGTCCATGCCGTCAATCGCGAGCTGATAGAGCAACTCGGTCTGCTGCGGGTTGGTCTGGTAGAACGCGGTGGGGGAGATGTCGAACTCACAGCCGAGTAGCTGGTCGCGCATGCATTCGGCGCCATACACGATGCGGGTCTCCTCGCCCAGGATGGCGTTGCCAGGGCGTCCGTTGATGTTTTGGGCAACGGTGACGATATGCGGATCGAGTGCGGCGACGGCCTCGAAAAACTCCTGCGCATGCGGCAGATCGCGCTGGGCAGTCACGAGGGTGACCATGATCTGGTCGGTTCGCCAACCGCAGCGAACGACGGCATAGCGAAGCAAGCCCAGATGCTTGTCTTCGTTAAAGGCGGGAATGTGCAGGCGCTCAGCTTCACGCGCGATGCCGTTAAGAATCTGTCGGGCGCCCGGTGCCTCGACGGGGCATTCGGGTACGGCAACGATCTTGTGCGTGCCGCGCTCAAAGAAGCCGCAGCGGACAGCACCCTCCTTACCAGGAGCAAACGGAGTGGCAGCCTTATGACGAAAGCCACGCGGCGCAGGATATTTACCCGGGTCGCCCAGGGTGACACCCATACCACGAATGGGGTCGACAGCAATGCCCTCACGCTCGCAAAGCGAAGCAAAAAGCTCCTCCATGGCAGCCTGCTTAGCTGCCAGTTGCTTTTTGTAAGGACGATTAAGCGCCGTGCACCCACCGCAAGCTTTCATGATGGAGCAAGGAGATTTGGGATCCACGGCCTTACGCGCAGGCTGAGCCGAATCCTTGCGCGAGCCTTTGGAACGAACGTGAGGCGCCTTATCCCCGCCCTGACGAGAGCCAGAACGCTTGGTCTTAACCTTGCCCTTCGCCGACTTACCCTTCGCATCCTGAGACGACTTGGATTTCTTGGAAGATTTTTTCTCCTCCGATCCCTCAGCCGCCTCGATCAAAGCACGACGAGCCTTACGCTCCGCACGAGATTCTGCCATGAATTAACCCCACTATTAAATAAAAGAAAAGTCCGAAGCAATTGTACCGTGCATTCAACGTGCCCGTTTGGAGAGGAG
>UQPI01000068.1 GCA_900542945.1 uncultured Collinsella sp. | reverse complement strand
TCCTCTTTGAATGACTAGTTGTCGCTCTGGTGCCCGCGCAGCGTCGGCCGGTCCGCCGTTCGGTAGAACGGCGGAACCTCCTAGCCACCAAGATAGGCTTTGCGGACGTTATCGTCGTGCAGGAGCTCTTGGCCCGTGCCGGTCATGGTGATCTTGCCGGTCTCGAGCACGTAGCCACGCGTGGCGATCGAGAGCGCCATCTGCGCGTTCTGCTCGACCAGAAGCACCGTGGTGCCGGCCTTGTGCAGGTCCTCGACAATCTGGAAGATCTGCTCAATCAGAATCGGCGCCAGGCCCATGGAAGGCTCGTCAAGCATGAGCAGCTTGGGGTTACTCATAAGGGCGCGGCCCATAACGAGCATCTGCTGCTCGCCGCCCGAAAGGGTGCCGGCGACTTGGCGACGGCGCTCCTTAAGGCGAGGGAACTGCTCGTAGACGCGCTCAAGGCCCGGAGCCACCGTTGACTTGGGCTGCGTATAGGCGCCCATTTCCAGGTTCTCCTCGACCGTCATCTGCAAAAAGGCGCGACGACCCTCGGGAACCTGAGCCAGACCCTTACCAACCAGCTTGTCGGCGGGCGTATGGGTAATGTCCTCGCCCATAAACTTGATGGAGCCGGTCTTAGAGCGTAGCAGGCCCGAGACGGTCTTGAGCGTCGTGGACTTACCGGCACCGTTCGCGCCGATCAGAGCCACGATCTCGCCCTCGTTAACGTTAAAGGAGATGTCCTTGATGGCGTGGATGGCGCCGTACCAGACGTTGATGTTGTAGACGGAAAGCATCGGCTCTGCCATTTAGTTCTCCCCCTTATCCTGCTTGCCCAGATACGCCTCGATAACGGCGTCGTTGTTCTGGATTTCCTCTGCCGTGCCCTTAGCGATGACCTTACCAAAGTTGAGCACGCAGATGCCCTCGCAGATGTTCATGACGAGCGACATATCATGCTCGATAAGCATAATGGCGATGCCAAAGGTGTCGCGGATCTTGACGATGTTCTCCATGAGCTCCGCGGTCTCGGACGGGTTCATGCCGGCGGCAGGCTCGTCGAGCAGCAGCAGTTTGGGGTTGGTGGCAAGCGCGCGGACGATCTCCAGACGACGCTGGGCGCCGTAAGGCAGCGAGCCGGCCTGCTCGTTTGCCAGGTGCTCCATATCAAAAATGGACAGCAGCTCCATGGCGCGCTCGTGGGCGGCCTTCTCGTGCTTCCAATACGTCGGCAGGCGCAGCACGCCCTCAAAGCCGGAGTAGCGCTCCTGGTTGTGCAGACCGACCTTGACGTTGTCCTCCACCGTCATGGTGTTGAACAGGCGAATGTTCTGGAAGGTACGGGCAATACCCATGCGGTTGACCTGATAGACCGACTTGCCCGAGGTGTCCTCACCGTCGAGCAGGATGGTACCGTGCGTGGGCTGGTACACCTTGGTGAGCAGGTTGAAGACCGTGGTCTTACCGGCACCGTTGGGACCGATCAGACCGGCGATCTCGGTCTTACCGATGGTCAGGCTAAAGTCGTCGACTGCCTTAAGGCCGCCAAATTCAATGCCCAAGTGGATGCACTCGAGCGCCGGGCGCTGGCCCAGGTCGCGGTCGGGAACGATGGCGCCAGAAGGATACGGGACCATCTTGCCCTTGTTGAACTCAAACTTACTGGGCATCGGCTGCCACCTCCTTCTTGGAAGCAAAGCGGTCCTTAATGCGTGCGAAGAACGACTTGAGCTGCGGGTTGTTGGTAAAGATCATGACCAGAATCAGCACGATGGCGTAGATGAGCATGCGGTAGTCCGAGAACTGACGGAGCAGCTCGGGAAGCACCGTGAGCAACGCCGCCGCGATGACGGAGCCGCGCATATTGCCCAGACCGCCCAGGACCACGAATACCAGGATGAGGATGGACGTGTTGAAGTCGAACTTGGTGGCGGAAAGCTGCGAGAAGTTACCGCCGAAGAGGGCTCCGGCAGCGCCGGCGAGAGCGGCGGAAACCACGAAGGCGATCATGCGGTACTCGGTGACGGAGATGCCCACGGACTCGGCAGCGATCTTGTTGTCGCGCACGGCCATAATGGCACGGCCGGTACGGCTGCGAACCAGGTTGAGCACGATCACGAGCGCGACCATGACCAGGATGGCACCGGCGAGGAAGGTCGAGTACGTCGACACGCCCGATGCGCCCTGCGCGCCCTTGATGATGGCGGTGCCGTCCTCGAGCAGGTGCAGGTCGTCGATCGTGGAGTTACCTGTGATGTTAAAGATCACATGCAGGCCGCGGGAGTCGACGCCCACGATAAGGCAGGTGACGATCTCTTTGATGATCTCGCCAAAGGCCAGCGTCACGATAGCCAGGTAATCGCCGCTCAGGCGAAGGACCGGGATGCCGATCAAGAAGCCCAGGATGGCGGCAGCGATGGCACCGACCACGATGCTGATGATAAGGCGCACCGGATCGGAGGGAACGGCGCTCTCCAGCGCGACGGCGGTGACGATTCCCGTATAGGCACCGACACTCATAAAGCCCGCGTGGCCCAGCGACAAGTCGCCCGCGATGCCGACAACGAGGTTAAGGGAGATGGCCATGACGATATAGGCCGTGATGGGAACCAGCTGACCGGCGATCATGCGCGGAATCATGTGGTTGGACTGCATAAAGAACACGATGGCGAACGCCACAAGGCACATGGCGTACGTAACAAAGTCGTGACGCGTCTGCTTGTCTTTAAGAAACTTCATAACGCTCACCTACACCTTCTCGGGGACGTACTTGCCCAAGAGGCCGGCAGGCTTGACGAGCAGGACGATGATCAGAACACCAAAGACGATGGAGTTGGCAAGGCTCGTGGAAATGTAGGCCTGCGCCATCGCCTCGATGATGCCGATGAGAATGCCACCGACAAAGGCGCCAGGGATGGAGCCGATACCGCCGAAGACGGCGGCGTCGAAGGCCTTGATGCCAGGCATGGCACCCGTCGTGGGCTGCAACACCGGCGAGTAGGAGCACAGAAGCACACCGGCGATGGCGGCAAGGGCAGAGCCGATGGCAAACGTCATCGAAATAGTGCGGTTGACGTTGATGCCCATGAGCTGAGCGGCGGCCTTGTCCTCGGACACGGCGCGCATGGCTTTGCCCATCTTGGTCTTACCTGTAAAGAACATCAGGCCGGCCATGATAACCAGGCAGGCGACGATGGTGACGAGCGATACGGCGCTCACGTTGAACTTGGCCAAGAACTCCGGCACCGGGAAGGTGACGAGCGAAGTGAAGTTCTTGGGCGTGGCGCCCCACAGAAGCTGCGCGGCGTTCTGCAGGAAGTAAGACACGCCGATGGCCGTGATCAGAACGGCCAGCGGGCCCGCCTGACGCAGCGGCTTGTATGCCAGGCCCTCGATGAGAACACCGAGAACGGTACAGACCACACAAGAGAGAATTACAGATGCCCAGCCCGGGAGGCCGAGATACGACGTGGCACAGAACGAGATATAGGCACCGACCATGATGACGTCGCCGTGAGCGAAGTTTAGCATCTTGGCGATACCGTAGACCATGGTGTAGCCCAACGCGATGATGGCGTAGACGCTGCCCATGGACAGGCCGTTGACCAGGTATTGGATAAAGACCGTCATGTTCCACATCCCCCTTTCGAATAGGTTTCCAGTTAATGTATGAAACAGGGACGTTACACTGTCCCTAGATACCAAGCAAGCAGGGAAGGCCAAAACCTCCCCTGCTTGGGATCAAAACCGCTCAATGTAAGGCGGTCTATTAGGCCTGTACGTACTTGCCGTCGGTGATAACGTACGCCGTGGGGTCCTTCTGGACCTGGCCCTTATCGTTCCAGGTGAGCTTGCCGGTCAGACCGTCAACGGTAATCTTGAGCATAGCCTTGGGCAGCTTCTCGGCGACCTCGGTCGGGTCGGCGTCGACACCAAGACCGGCCTCCTTGAGGGCCTCGGCCACCGCGTGCACGCCATCGTAGGCGTCGGCGGCAAACTGGTCGGGGGTATCGCCGTACTTATCCTTGTAAGCGATGACGAAGTCGGCGTTCTTCTCATCGTCGGCGGAGAACGGGGTCATGAGCAGCAGACCCTCGGCAAGAGAGGTGTCGAAGCCCTCAACGCCCAGGATGCCGTCCATGCCGTCGCAGCCCATCATCTTGACGTCGTAGCCCATGTCCTTGGCATTCTTGAGCAGGACGGACGCCGGCGTGTAGTAGATCGGCGCGAAGATCATGGTGGCACCGGCCTGCTTGGCCTTGGTCAGCTGGTTGGTAAAGCTCGTGGCGGAGTCGTCCTTAAAGGTCTCCTCGTCGACAACCTCGAGCTTGGACTCAGCGGCCTGGGCCTTAAAGGCATCCGCGACACCCGAAGAATAAGCGTCGCCGGAGTTATAGAACAGCACGAACTTCTCGTCCGCATACTTCTGCGCCAGGAACTTGGCAGCGTTGACGCCCTGGTTGGGATCGGTAAAGCAGACCTGGAAGACGCAATCCTTGCCGTCGGTGACGTCCTCGGAGGACGCGGACGGGGTGATCATGAACGTCTTGGGGTCGTTACCGCACTCGGCGGCAACGGCAACCGACGCACCCGTGGTGGTTGGGCCGACGAGGGCCTGCATGCCCCAGTCGAGCAGGGTGTTGAAGGCGTTGACGGCCTTCTCGCCATCGGCCTGGTCATCCTCGGCCTTGCTGGCAAGCGGCAGCTCCTTGGTGGAGAAGTCCTTGCAGCCAAGCTCGACGCCCTGGGTAACAGACTTGCCGTAGGACGCGTTGGTGCCGGTCAGCGGGCCGATGGTGCCGATCTTAAACGAAGCGTCGCCCGAAGCGGAACCACTGTCGCCGCCGTTGGAGGAGCAGCCCGCTAGAATGGACATCGCCCCCAGACCTGCTGCGCTCGCGATAACGCTCCTGCGATTCATAACAGGGTTCAATGACTTACCGGTGAGGCTCGACATGCGGCTCTCCTCTCAAATCTCGTCGGGTTTTGGTTGCCCGACAGGCCATCCTTCGCCGTGTTCGGCGTTCGCAAAATAGTAGACGCTTTAGTTAGGAAAAGTGGCGATTATTTCAACTTTTCTTTGGATTTGTTCATTTATCCATGTTTCTGCGTATTTCTATTATTTTATGCAGTAATGCCACTTTATTATGTAAAAGTAATGTTTCCATTCTGTTACAAGCGTTCCCGCTCTTAATAAACATGGTGTCCCCCTTTTCGCTAGCCGCGATGCGGCCGTCTTGCGGTACAGGGCAAACCTTATGGCGCAAACGTTGACAATTTGTTACGGAAGTTCGTTTGTAGCGAGCATGTTTCCAATGTTTCCGCAGCGTTTCGGGGGTACCGTTTTATGCGACTCCTGTTGCCTGGCGAGCACGCACCCTCGGTTCACGCTAGAATGCACTCAACCTTTAAGCGGTTAATCCATCCATAAGATGCACGAAGGAGCTATCTATGAGCGAACCCCTGCGCACCGTGAACGTCGGTCTGATCGGTCTGGGAACCGTCGGCGGCGGCGTGGCCCGTCTGATTAAGAGCCACCACGATGAGTACCTGGCAGCCTACGGCATCGACCTTAAGCTGACCCGCGCCTGCGCGCTTGCCTGGGAGCAGGCCGAGGCGGCAGGCATTGAGCGCGAGGCCTTTACGAGTGACTGGCACGACGTCGTCACCGACCCCGCCGTCGACATCGTCGTCGAGCTGATTGGCGGCGAGCATCCCGCAACCGAGATCTTCACCACCGCCTTCGAGAACGGCAAGCATGTCGTCTCCGCCAACAAGGCCCTGCTGGGCCGTCATGTCGAGACGCTCGCCGAGAAGGCGCGCGCGTGCGGCGTGCAGATTAAGTGCGAGGCCAGCTGCGGCGGCGGCATCCCCATCGTGAGCACGCTTGAGCACGACCTGGTGGGCAACAAGATCCTGACCATCGCCGGCATCCTCAACGGCACCACCAACTATATCCTGTCGCGCATGGACGCCGAGGGCGCCGATTACGCCGACGTGCTCGCCGACGCGCAGGCCAAGGGCTATGCCGAGGCCGACCCGTCCGCCGACGTCGACGGCTTCGACGCCGCCAGCAAGACGGCTATCCTCGCCTCCATCGGCTTTGGCACCCGCGTGACCACCGACGATGTGTACCAGCAGGGTATCCGTACCATCGGCGCCGAGGACATCGCCCAGGCCCGCGAGCTCGGCTACACCATTAAACTGCTCGGCATCGCCCGCAACACCGACGCCGGCGTCGACGTCCGCGTGCATCCCACGCTGATCCCCGCCGACCACATGCTCGCCAAGGTCAACGGCGCCATGAACGCTGTCTACGTGGTGGGCGACGCCGTGGGCGAGACCATGTTCTACGGCGCGGGCGCAGGCTCCTTCCCCACCGCGAGCGCCGTCGTGGGCGATATCCTGTCGCTCTCCGAGCAGATCAGCCGCGGCGTGGCTCCGCTGCCCGAAATTGAGCCCTATGGCCACAACCTCGCCTTTAAGCCCATGGACGAGCTCCAGACCAAGTACTATGTGCGCCTGAAGGTCGCCGACCGCGTGGGCGCCCTGTCCGAGACGGTCGATATCTTTGCCAAGCACAACATCTCGATCTCGCTCATCAACCAGGTCGAGGACGGCAAGTCGGGCGTCAGCGATACCTGTTCGGTCATCTTCCTGACGCACCGCGCGCTCGAGAAGGACGTCCAGTCTGCCGCCGCCGAGCTTGCCGGCGTCGACTGCGTGGCCGAGATCGCCAACGTCCTGCGCATCGAGGATGTCGAGGCCTGGGCCGAAGGCGTCATGGCCAACTAGTCCGATTCTCGGCAAATTAAATAACGCATGAGGGGCTCCCATCCGATTGGATGGGAGCCCCTTTTAGTTACATCTTTTGCACGAAGTGGTCGACTAACGTTTGAACAACTTGACCGTTCGTCAACAACCGTGGATACCGTTTACCGATATGCGGCGTCAGTTGTTTTTTGCCGCCACTATGCTGTGCTGCAAGTATCCATCCGCATAAGAGAGGAAGCGATATGCTGCTTGAGGGCAAGAAAGCAATCATCACCGGAGGCACACGCGGTATCGGCTATGCCATCGCCTGCCGTTTTATCGAGGAAGGCGCTGCCGTCCCCGTCTTTGGCTCGCGCCAGGAGACTGCCGATACGGCCGTTGAGAAGCTGGCAGCCGCCTATCCCGAGGCCAAGGTCTGGGGCCGCTCCTGCGACCTCACCTCGCTCGAGGCCGTAACCGAGGCCTTTACCCAGGCTGCCACCGATATGGGCGGTCTCGATACGGTCGTCAACAACGCCGGAATCTCCCAGCGCTCGCCCCTTTTGGATTACACGGCCGAAGAGTTTGCAAAGGTCATGGACCTCAATGTCGTCGCCGTCTTTAATGGTCACCAGGCTGCCGCCAAAATCATGACCGAGGCCGGCCACGGCGGCACCATCACCACCACGAGCTCAATGGTCGCCAAGTATGGCCAGCCCTCCGGCGTCGGTTATCCTACGTCCAAGTTTGCCGTCAACGGCATGGTCCAGTCGCTCTCGCGCGAGCTCGCCCCCATGGGTATTCGCGTCAATGCCGTCGCGCCTGGCGTAACCAAGACCGATATGGTCGCCAACCTGCCCGAAGAGGTTATTAAGCCCATCATCGCCACCATTCCGCTGGGTCGCATGGGCGAGCCCGAGGATGTCGCCAACGCCTTTGTTTTCCTGGCGAGCGACATGTCCTCCTATGTCACGGGCGCCGTGCTCCCCGTCGACGGAGCCGCCCGCTCCTAAGGAGCCACAAGCTTTGGCTTCAAGCTTCAACATAGCTCAACCAAAAAGGCGCGCCGTCTGAATCAACTGCAGACAGCGCGCCTTCTCCTGTTATGAAAGGGAAACTATGTCCCAGTATTTCGGATCAGAACGGGGCACGGTTTCCCCCAGGACTTCCTTGCGGAAACTGCATCCCACTCTGAGCGCCCATTCCGGGACACAGTTTCCCAACGGCCCCCGTTTCGGAAACCACATCCCGTTCCGAGCCTTCAAAGCGGGACGCGGCTTCCCCGAGAAAGTATCGACTACTTACCGTCGTCGTCTTCGGCTTCTTCGCGCGCATAGAGCTCCAGCATGCGGCGGCGGTATTCGCGCACAGCGAGCTTGGCGCGCTCCAGGCGGCGGCGCTCACGCGGAGTCAGCTCGGACGGGTCGACCTCGTCTCCATAGGTCTTATCGGCAAGCAGGTGCGCCGCGTCCACGATGCGGGCATCGATGTGGCCGCTCGCTGCCTCGGCGGAAAGACGCTCGGCAATCGTATCGAGCGTAGGCAGGCCCTCGAATACGCGACCATGGCCATGCGAGGTCAGCAGCTCGTGCTCGCGCGCGAGCAAGCTCGCTAGGTCGTGGTGGGCGCGCAAGATGTCGAGCGCATCGGATGGATGCTCGGCAACCTCTGCCACGGCGGCGACCGGTGCGGCATCCACCACGCGGTAGAAGAGCTGCGCGAGCAATGGCATCAAGAACACCGTGATGGCACCGGCGGCAACCATGACCGACGCAATATCTTGCGACAGCGCGCCCGCGTTGACGGCAACGCTCGTAACGGCAACGATGATCGGCAGCGCCGTGGTGCAGTACAGGGCCACGGTAATGCGACCATACGCCGACACATCGCGCGTCGCAGGACAAATGCTCATGGAAATAAGAATGGGCACGGCACGAATAATCAACAACGCCACGATAAAGCCCACGAGCAGACCCGGGCGCGACGCCACGGCCGTCAGATCGATCTTTGCGCCCGATACGGTAAAGAACACCGGAATCAAAAAACCGTAGGCCAGACCGTCGAGCTTGGTCTCGAGCGTATGGTTGCCCTCGGGGATGATATAGCGCAGGACAAAGCCGGCGGCAAAAGAACCCAACACGATGTCGAGATCAAAGACAGCCGAGAATGCCACGAGCGTGACCAGGATGAGCACCGTCAGGCGCACGAAGGTCTGCGACGTGGTATCGGCGCGCTCCTCAACAAATGCAAAGAAGCGGCTGCCGACGCGCTTGGAGCGGCTCGGGACCACGGCCAGCAACACGCAAACCACCGCAAACAAGCCAAGGATAACGAGCGTTTGGATGCCAGTGCGGGCAGACAACAGCACCGACATGGCGAGCACGGGACCGAGCTCGCCCCAAGTGCCATACGCGAGAATCGAGTCGCCCACGCGCGTGCCGGTGAGCGAGCGCTCACGCATGATGGGCACAAGCGTACCGAGCGCCGTCGAAGTGAGGGCAAGCGTCACGGCGATACCGTCGAAATGACTGACTGAGAACCACGGGGTAAAGCGCACGGCAAGTCAGGCGATACCAAACGTGACGACCCACGTCGCCAAGCCGTAGCGCCCCTCGACGCCCGTGATGCTCTTGGGGTCGATCTCAAAGCCGGCAAGCAGGAACAAAAAGGCCAGGCCCAGCTCGGACACAAGCGAGACCTCAGCATCTACATGGATGACGCCGAGCATATGGGGTCCCAGTACCGCGCCGAGCACGAGCAAAAAAACCGTCTCGGGAAC
Organism: uncultured Collinsella sp.; assembly: GCA_900542945.1. Taxonomy (GTDB): domain Bacteria; phylum Actinomycetota; class Coriobacteriia; order Coriobacteriales; family Coriobacteriaceae; genus Collinsella. Next base: position 1,306 of record UQPI01000068.1, on the reverse strand, counting down.
GGGTTTTCCGGGAATCGCCGAGGCGATAAAAGGACTCGCAAAGGCCACGAGTGCGATGATGGCGAGCGAAACGAATGCCATGTGATGCCTTTCTCTTGTTTGCGCTTCACTGTAGCACCCTCGCCGTCCTCAACGCGCCGCGAGCTGTCGTATCATAGTGAGGTTTACAAACATGTGGCTCAAGGCGACCGCAGGGCAGACCCCGCAAACCGACCGCTGCCGCATACCGTACCGTACGCCCAACCGATCAGGAAGGCAGGAACCAATGGTCTCTCGTATCTACGTGGAGAAGAAACCCGGGTTCGACGTCGAGGCTCAGCAGCTCAAGGGCGAGCTGACCGAAATTCTCGGCATCAAGGGCATCGAGGCCCTGAGGATCATCAACCGCTACGACGTCGAGGGCATCGACAAGGAGCTTTTCCGGTCCTGCGTGCCGACCGTCTTTAGCGAGCCCCAGGTCGATGTGACCTACGACGAGCTCCCCGCAAGCGATGGCGCCGTCTTTGCCGTCGAATTCCTGCCTGGCCAGTTTGACCAGCGCGCCGACTCCGCCAGCGAGTGCGTGCAGCTCATCAGCCAGGGCGAGCGCCCCGCCGTGCGCTCCGCCAAGGTCTATATGATCTCGGGCGCTCTGGACGAGGCCGCCATTGATGCCATCAAGCACTACGTGGTGAACCCCGTCGAGGCGCGCATCGCCTCGCTCGACCTGCCCGAGACGCTGTATATGGAGACCCCCGATCCTGCGCCCGTCGAGGTGCTCGACGGCTTCCGCGAGCTCGACGAGGCCGGCCTTGCCGCCTTTATTTCCGAGCGCGGCCTTGCCATGGACGAGGCGGACATCGCCTTCTGCCAGCAGTACTTCCGCGATGAAGATCGCGACCCCACCATCACCGAGATCCGCGTGATCGACACCTATTGGTCCGACCACTGCCGCCACACCACCTTCGGTACCGTCCTGGATGACGTGACGATCGACGACGCCGTGGTGCAGCAGGCCTTCGACCGCTACATGGAGATGCGCCACGAACTCGGTCGCGACGCCAAGCCCGTCTGCCTCATGGACATGGGCACCATCGGCGCCAAGTACCTCAAGAAGACCGGCGTCATGACCGATGTCGACGAGTCCGAGGAGATCAACGCCTGCACCGTCAAGGTAAAGGTCGATGTCGACGGCGAGGACCAGGACTGGCTGTTCCTGTTTAAGAACGAGACCCACAACCACCCGACCGAGATCGAGCCGTTTGGTGGAGCGGCAACCTGCCTTGGCGGTGCAATCCGTGACCCGCTTTCCGGCAGAACCTATGTA
>UQPI01000067.1 GCA_900542945.1 uncultured Collinsella sp. | reverse complement strand
CGTTCTGAAAACCAAGCCCGGCCCCCGCCGGACAGGTCAACCGCTACTCGCAGAGCAGCTTAGCGATCTGGACGGCGTTGGTTGCCGCGCCCTTACGGATTTGGTCGCCGCAGCACCAGAAGGTGATACCGCGCACGGCCTCGGGGTTCGAGATGTCGCGACGCACGCGGCCGACCCAAATCAGGTCCTGGTCGGACGTATCCATCGGCATGGGGAAGCGATCGTGCGCATCCTCGGCGCTCATATCGTCAACCAGCTTCACGCCCGGAGCGGCAGCCAGCGCAGCACGGGCCTCCTCAACCGTAATGTCGCGCTCAAACTCGAGCGTAATGCTCTCGGAGTGCGAACGCAGCACGGGCACGCGCACGCAGGTGCAGTTCACGCGCAGCTCGGGCAGATGCATGATCTTGCGGCCCTCGTTTTGCAGCTTCATCTCCTCGGAGGTAAAGCCTTCCTCCTTGACACCGCCGATCTGCGGAATCAGGTTGCTCGCCAGCTGGGCGGCAAACGCGCGCGGCTCGGGAATCTCCTCGCCACGGCCCAGGGCGGCAAGCTGAGCCTCGAGCTCGGCCATACCGGGAGCGCCAGCGCCCGAAGCTGCCTGATACGTGGACACGATCATACGCTTCACGCCAGCAAGCTGGTGCAGCGGCCACGTGGGAACCAGGCCGATGATGGTCGCGCAGTTGGGATTGGCGATAAGGCCGTGATGCCACTTGATGTCGTCGGCATTGATCTCGGGCACGACCAGCGGCACCTCGGGATCCATGCGGAAGGCGTGGCTGTTGTCGACCACGACGGCGCCGCGCTTGACGGCCTCGGGCAGTAGCTCCTTCGCAATATCGTCGCCGGCGGCGCCGAGCACGATGTCGCAGTCCTCAAAGGCCTCGGGGCAAGCCTCCTCAATCACAACCTGCTCGCCGCGGAACTCGACGGTCTTGCCCGCAGAGCGCGCGCTCGCTAGCAGCTTGAGCTTGCCGACCGGAAACTCCTGCTCGTCGAGGCACTCGAGCATCTGGGTGCCCACGGCTCCCGTCGCGCCCAAAATAGCAACCGTGTACTGTTTCATGCTTCCCCCTTAAAGGCTGTGGCTTTTGCCCGCACGCCGAGCAGGCCGATTATTGTTGCCAGTGTATACAAGAACAGGGCGGGCACGAAACCCGCCCCGTCGAAACGAAACCGAAACGAAACGCCCCGCCGTAGTTTTTGAGGCAAGTCCCAAAAATCTACTGGGATAGCAGCTACTTGTGGAGCGCGGCCGGGGCGGGATCGACCGGCACGGGAGCCTCCAGGTCGGAGACCTTCACAATGCCGTTCTCGTCGGAGAAGGCGCGGTAAATGGTCCGAATCGCCAGATCGAAGTCCTTCTCCTCTACGCCGATAATGATGTTGATCTCGTCGCAGCTCTGCGAAATCATACGTACGCTCACGCCGGCCTGACCAAGCATGCCAAACAGATGGCCCGAGATACCTGCGCGGCCGCGAAGGTTACGGCCGACGGTCGCGATGAGCGCCAAACCCTCGACAACCTCGATCTCGAGCGGCTCGACCTCCTGCTGGATGTCACCCACGAGTGAGTACAGCGAATCGTGCACATCCTGCTCCTGCACCACGGCGCCAAAGCGGTCGACGCCGGTGGGCATGTGCTCAACGGAAACGTCATAGCGTTCGAACACCGAAAGTGCACGGCGCATAAAGCCGACACGGGGCTTGGTGCGGTCGCGGGCAACGTTGATGGCGACAAAGCCGCGCTTGCCGGTCACGCCGGTAATGATAGGCTCCGCCTCACCCTCGTCAGCCGTCTCGCTAATGATGGTGCCGGGGTCCTGCGGCGCATTGGTGTTCTTGATGACCAGCGGAATGCCTGCCTCGCGCACGGGGAACACGGCCTCCTCGTGCAGGACGCTTGCACCCATGTACGAAAGCTCGCGCAGCTCCTCGTAAGTAACGCGCGCAATGGGCTGAGCCTCGGGAACAATACGCGGGTCGGCAGAATAGAAGCCCGAGACGTCGGTCCAGTTCTCGTACAGGTCGGCGCCCAGGCACTTGGCCAGAATCGAGCCCGAGATATCGCCGCCGCCACGATCGAGCAGCTTGATCTGGCCCTCACGCGTCGCGCCGTAGAAACCGGGCATAACAAAGCCGCCCTGCTGACCGTACTCCTGCACCAGCTCGGAGGTGCGATTCATGCTGAGCGTACCGTCGTGATGGAACGCCACGACCGTCGCGGCATCCAGGAACGGCAGGCCCAGGTACTCGGCCATCAGGCGAGCGGTAAAGTACTCGCCGCGGCTTACGAGCTCCTCAGTAGAGTAGCCACCGGAGCGAGCACGCTCGGCAAAGGCCGCAAACTCTTCGCGGATGGGATAGGTGAGCCCCAGCTCGTCAGCGATATCAAAATAGCGCTGGCCGATGTCCTCGAGCAGCTCCTCGCACGACACGTGGTACTTGACGTGCGCGTTGACCAAGTAGAGCAGATCGGTCACCTTGGTGTCGCCCTTAAAACGGCGACCGCAGGCAGAAACCACCACAAAACGGCGGGCCGGGTCGGCATCGACAATGGCCTTGATCTTCTTAAAGTGTTCGGCGTCGGCGACCGACGAGCCGCCAAACTTGGCAATCTTAATCATGGGCTGGAGGTTACCTTTCTAAAAAGCCTCTGCGAACCTATTTTGCGCGCTCTGATACCATGGTTTCACCGATTGGGACCAAGGCATCCGAGGAGCAGTGTTATATGGGAACTTATCATAGTACACGAGGACGCACTTTATCGTGCTCAAGTAAGGTGGCAATCCGTACCGGCATCGCTCCCGACGGGGGTTTGTTTGTCTCGGACGAGCTCGGCACCCAGCAGGTCGATATCAGCTCGCTTGCAGATAAATCGTACTTTGAAATCGCTCAAGATGTGTTGGGAATGTTACTGAATGATTACACGACCGAAGAAATATCGGCCTGTGTGAATGAGGCATACCGCGGCACGTTCGCGAGCGAAGAGGTCACGCCGCTCGTCAAACTCGACGCCGCACCGGGCGCTGACGTCCCTCAGACCTATGTGATGGAGCTCTTTGGCGGCCCCACAAGCGCCTTCAAGGACGTCGCCCTGCAGATGCTCCCCCGTCTGACGGCCCGCACTTCCGCCAAGGACGGCGGCGCCGAGCGCATCATGATCGTCACCGCCACGTCGGGCGACACGGGCAAGGCAGCACTCGCCGGCTTTGCCGACGCCCCGGGCACGGGCATCACCGTCTTTTATCCCGAAGGCAAAGTCAGCCGCGTGCAGAATCTGCAGATGTCCACGCAGGAGGGCGATAACGTCGCCGTCTGCGGCATCCGCGGCAACTTCGACGATGCCCAGAGTGCCGTCAAGCGCATCTTTGCCGATAAGGAGCTTGCCGAGCGCCTGGAAGCCGCCGGCACTGTGCTTTCGAGTGCCAACTCCATCAACGTCGGCCGCCTGGTGCCGCAGGTTGTCTACTACTTTGCCGCCTATGCGCAACTGCTGCGCGCCGGCGCTATCGAGGCTGGCGACGCCGTAGAGTTCTGTGTGCCCACCGGCAACTTTGGCGATATCTTGGCCGGCTACTACGCCAAGTGCATGGGTCTGCCCGTCGCCAAGCTCGTCGTGGCGAGCGACAAGAACAACGTGCTTGCCGACTTCCTGACCACCGGCGTTTACGACCGTAACCGCCCGTTCTTCACGACCATCTCGCCGTCGATGGACATCCTTATTAGCTCCAACCTGGAGCGCATGCTCTACTTCTTGTCCGACGGCGACTGCGAGCTCGTTGCCGGCCTTATGGAGCAGCTGGCACAGACTGGTCGCTACGAAGTTCCCGCCGACCTGCTGGCAAAGATTCAGAGCGTCTTTGGTTGCGGTTGGGCCAGCGAGGACGAGGTCCTCACTGCCATCAAGAGCTGCTGGGACGCCAACGGCTACGTGATCGACCCGCACACCGCTTGCGGCTATCACGTCTTTGAGCAGGTCGCTTCCGCCGAGGGCGCCAAGGCCCGCGTGCTGCTTTCGACCGCCAGCCCCTACAAGTTCCCGCGCGCCTGCTGCGATGCCCTGGGGCTCGACGTTCCCGAGGATGATTTTGAGGCTATGCGTGTGCTCGAGCAGGCCACCAACACGGTCGCCCCGACCCAGCTCGCCGAACTCGAATCCAAACCCGTCCGTTTCGAAGACGTCTGCGACGTCGATGAGATGGCAAGCTACGTCGAGTCTGCAGCAAAACGAATGAGCACCAACTAGATTCCTTATTAAGCGCCGGCGAAAGCCGGCGCACCTTCTTTTTATTAAGCTTTCGGGATGATGACGAGCATGCGAGCGGGTCTGGCCGTTTAGTTCGTCGCGAGTTCCGCACGAGCCGGAAAGCACTTAATGTGCTTTCCGAGCGAGCCAGGACTGCCCGAGCAGCGAACTAAACGGCCAGACCCGCCCAGGAGGACCCACATGATCAAAATCACCGTCCCAGCAACCAGCGCCAACCTAGGCATCGGCTACGACACCCTCGGCATGGCCGTCAGCCTCTACTCGCACTTCACCTTCGAGCGTACCGACAAGCTCACCATCACGGGCTGCCCCGAGGAGTTCCAAAACGAGAACAACCTGGTCTATGTGAGCTTTGTCGATGCTCTGGCCGCCTGGGGCGAGCAGGCCTTCCCCGTTGCCATCGACATCCAGACCGACGTGCCCGTCGCTCGCGGCTTGGGTTCCAGCTCCACCTGCGTCGTCGCTGGCATCATGGCGGCCGCCGCGCTGACGGGCCACACCGTCGACCGTGCCGAGCTCGTCCGCATTGCCACCGAGGTCGAGGGCCATCCCGATAACGTCGCCCCTGCCATCCTGGGCGGTGCCGTTTGCTCCTTTACGCCGACTGATTCGCTCCCCCAGTGCCTGCGCTACGAGGTGAGCGATCGCTTGCGTTTTATTACCGTGATTCCGCCCTACGAGGTGCATACGAGCGAGGCGCGCAAGGTTGTGCCGCAGGAGATTCCACTCTCCACCGCCGTATGGCAAATGGGCCGCATCGCCGGCATGACGCGCGGCCTGGAGACCGGCGACCTTGACCTGATTGCCGCCGCCAACGACGACCGCATCCAGGAGCCCTATCGCCGCCGCCTGATTCCCGATTACAACGCTGTGCGCGACACCTGCCTTAATGGCGGCGCCAAGACCATCTGGATCAGTGGCTCCGGCTCGACCCTTATGGCTGTAACCGATGACACTATCGTAGCCAAGTTCCTGCAGGTCAAGCTGCGCGAGCAGTTCCCCAAATGCGACACGCACATTCTGACGTGCGACACGGAAGGCGCCCAGATCGAATACCTGTAGTCGCCGTACCTTATACCCGCCGGGGATACCAGGGGCTTTGCCCCCAAATCGTCCTCGGACATGGCAGGACCCCCGCTGCGCACTTCGTGCGGCGGGGGTCCTGCCGTCCTGCGGAAAGATTTGGGGGCAAAGCCCCTGGCCTCCCCTACGTTAACTTCGCTGGCGGCGGCTACAGGAACCTACGCTCTGGAAAGTCGCCGGGCTGATAGTTGCTTTTTATTGGTAGGGGCTCTTGCTAGGCTGGAGCACTTCCTAGAGGCGGGCATCGGCTGTGTGCTTGGTTTAGGCGGCGCTGGTTTCTTTGTATTCGAAGACTGGTTCTAGGAGGTCTTCGATGTTGCAGTGGAGGGCTTTTGCTATGGCTCTTACGCTTGTAACCGAAGCTTCATTGATGTTTCTCTGGCGCTGCTCGTACATTTGGATTGAGCGGAGTGATACGCCCGATTCGTATGCCAGGTCTTGTTGGGTTTTCTTGAGCCTCTTTCTTGCTTGCGCCAGTTTAGTTTGACGAGGTGTTTTCTTCGCCATATCGCAAATAAGACGCGCCACACGTTCCTCTGAGGCTTCGTGCCAGGGGTAGTACAGACTGCGTAGCACATCGAATGGAACGACATGCAGCAAATCTTCGAAAGACTCTCCTAGGCGCCACTGAAGGTATGCCAATATCCAGCCTGTCCAATATTCCGGTGTCTTTTCGAATCGGTAGGTTCGATTTGGCATCGGCCTTGATTGATAGCCGGACCTTTCGGCAATGAGCGCGAACAGCTCAACGCCCGATTTTCCCGACACTACCCATGCGTTGCCGCGTTCGAACTCGCGGGCTACGCCGCTCAGACAAAAGAGTTCAGCAACTTCCGATCCTTCTGCCCCATAATCGTTAACGGCATAGTCAAAGCAGTCGCCGAGGTTGTTCATTGCATCCTCAAGGTAGTAGACGGGGTATGTCCTACTCGGCCCACAATTCGTTAACTCTTGGATCATTTAAATCAACCCTCCCTGCCATCAAATCCCTAATGTCGACACCCTCGGTGTCAAATCCGTTTATCGTATCCAGATACTTACGTCGAGCATTCTGTTCTCGCTCAAATCGTTTGGGATAAAACTCAGCTCCCGAGGCCTGCTTCCAATCGCGGAACCTGATCGCCGAGAACGCGCGCTCACTCATAAGAGCGTATTGGATGCCCAAATCGCCCAAACGCATAATGAGTTGCAGTTGCCTGAGCGAGATCATGCCGTTAACGAACTGTCTTGCAAACGAAAAGTAGGAATCGTCGGCGCGATAGCCTCGAATAACATCATAGGGAGAAATATCAATCAGGCAGTTATCCAGCAGATAGCGAAGTCCTTCGCGTGCCAGCGGCGTCGAGACATTAAACTCCCGGTTGTCGGCCAAAATCGCAAGCCAATTAAGAATTGAAAACTCCCCGGACTCCAAATCCAAGACCGCGAGACCATCCATATCGAGCTCATATCGATTCGCGATACCATCGGACTCGGTCCGGCATGCCCATTCCATCGCCATTTCCTCATGTGGCGTGCAATAAAACCCACGTCCATAGTCGTTGAACTGCTTACATCTATCCAGCGACGGATGCTCGACAACAACCTCCGACCCGTGCCAAAGCTCCATATCGACCTCCTAAAAAATATCACCCTAGTGATAGTTTACCAATAACTATCACTAGGGTGATATAGATGAGAGCTTTTGAGGGGCTGCAGCCCGATTAGAGGCAGGCCTCGGCGATGCGCTTTTTTAGTTCGTCGATGCCGGTGCCGGTCTGGGAGCTTGTGATGATCACGTTTTCGGCCGGGACGTTGAGCTGCTTTTTGATGGCTGCTGCCTGGCGGGCCTGCTGGGTGCGGCTGAGCTTGTCGGCTTTGGTGAGGCAGACGATAAAGTTGAACTCGTTGCCCTGCAGGTAGTCGATCATGTCATGATCGAGCTTGCTGGGGTCGTGACGAATGTCAACCAGCGATACGACCAGGTTAAAGCTGCGCTCGGAGTCAAAGAAGTCGCCGATAAGCTCGGCCCAGCGGTCGCGCTCGGCCTTAGAACGACGGGCGAAACCATAGCCCGGCAGGTCGACGAAGTGCACGTCATCGGCCTCGAAGAAATTGATGTTGCTTGTCTTGCCCGGTGTGCTCGAAACCTTGACCAGGTTCTTGCGGCCAAAGAGCTTGTTCATAATCGACGACTTGCCCACATTGGAGCGGCCGACAAAGCTCACTTCGGGGCAGGTGGACTCGGGAATCTGCGAAACCTTGCCGTAGCTGGCGACGAACTTGGCAAGCTGGTAGTTAATGGAATCGGCCATGGACACTCCTTGGTCGTAGGTTCTTACAAAAGAGCGCGCTATTGCGCGGCGGCAATGCGGCGGACGATATCGAGCGTGATGTTACTTGCGACACGCGCGTACTCGAACAGATCGAACTCTCGGTCGCAAATTGCATCGTACGCCTCGTCACAATTATCGCTGATAGCGCGCAACACCAGGCAATCGACACCATTTTTGGTTGCGACATGAGCAATCGCCGCGCCCTCCATGCCGACACAATCGGCATGTGTCGCTTCGATAGCGTCGCTACGCATGGCGGCGCCCGTCACAAAGCGGTTACCCGTGGCAATCGTGCCGACCAAGAACTGTTTGGTGCCCTCGTTCGAAGCGACTGCATTTGTCGAAGCGTCAACGAACCCACGCTCAGCAAGCACGTCGACGGCAATATCGACCAGCGCGGGCGTCGAACCAAACTCCTCAAGCCCCGGTGCGGACTCGGCGATAAGCGCGGTATCGGTATCCAGATAGCGCAGGCGTTTGCCAATGACCACGTCGTCGATATGGAGCTTGGGGTTCAAACCGCCCGCAATGCCCGAAAACACAACAGCCTGCGGAGCATACTTGCTAATGAGGTGCTGTGTTGCAGCGGCGGCGTTCACCGTGCCCATGCCCGCCGTTGTGGCGACAACTGTCAGGCCGTCGAGCTCGCCGCTCACAACGGTCAAGCCTGCCTCCCGTGCCTCGCAAACGTCGCTCAGCTCTTCCTTAATCTGCATGATCTCTTTTTCGAGCGCACCGATAATCGCGATGGTAGCCATACCATTCCCCAAACCTATACGAAATTCTCAACCACGGTATGGTACCAGCATTTTGTTTGACCTCGCCAAACGAACACGCTAAGCCAGTGCAGCTCGCGTATCAAACAGCGCCTTTGCAATCGCGGCCGTAACCTCACTCGAGCGGTCGCTCCACGGCATCGATGTCATGACGCTCATGACATAGGTACGGCCATCGATGTCGATAAGGCCCGCATCGCATGTCGAATAGTAACCGTCCTCGCTAATCCAGCCTGCCTTGTTGCGCACCAAAACATGCTCGCCCGCAATGCCATCGCGCACTCATTTAAGTCTGTCCCCAATGAGTGCTGCTAGCCGATGGCGTTTTTGAGTTCCGCACGGCGCTTTTTCATGCCCGTCATGACTGCGTTGCGCAGCTCGGGCATGCGCGCGGTATCCATCTGGGGCACGCCCTCAAGCTTATAGGGAATGCCCAGTTGCTCGTACTTGACGACACCCATCGTGTGATACGGCAGCATCTCCAAACCCACCACGTTGTGCCATGGAGCGATCAGGCGACCGAGCTTCTCGCATTCCTCCACCGTGTCGGTAATGCCCGGCACCACCACGTGGCGGATAACGACCTTAATCTTGCGACGCGCCAGCTCATCGCCAAACGCCAGAATACGTGCAGGATCGCAACCGGTCAGCTTTCTATGCTCAACCGAATCGGCATGCTTAATGTCGAGCAGCACCATGTCGGTCTCGTTGAGAACAGCATCAAATTTCTCGGGGTGGTTGGGGTCAAACGCATAACCGCAGCTATCGAGACAGGTATGCACGCGGCCATCGGGATTGTTGTGCATTGCACGGAACAGGTCGGCCAAGAACTCAGGCTGCAGGAGCGGCTCGCCACCCGAAACCGTAATGCCACCGCTGCGGTAAAACTCATGGTTGCTCTGGAACTCGTCCATCAGGTGCTCGACGGTCACCATGGTGCCGCCGTTAACCGACCAGGTATCGGGGTTGTGGCAATACGCACAGCGCATGGGACAGCCTTGGACAAACACCACAAAGCGGATGCCGGGTCCGTCGACCGTTCCCATCGTTTCAATCGAATGTACGCGGCCCAGGGTAAACGCAGAGTCCTCGGGACGAGCATCCACACCTTCGAGCGTCATCTCAGCCATTCCCGCTACCTTGCCTTTCATTGGTTTTAGCTACATAAATGCCAGAGTCATTCTAGCCCATACGCATGATGGCGAAACGGTTTAGCGGTCAATTGGGTTATCCTATTTGGCCCTACGCAAGAGCGGCGGGAGGGTTGTCGCAACCCGCCCGCCGCTGTGGCGATAGATATCAATAGACGCCAGGCCTTTACGCCTTAAGCGTGAGCACCGCACCGAAGGCGGTCGGGCCGCAGTGGCTCGAGATGACGCCGCCGACCTGAGTCCAGGTAATGTCCTTAAAGCCCAGGTCGCGCGCATAGACCTCCATGTCGTCGCGCAGTTCCTCGGAAAGGCCCACCGAATACGCCAGGCCAATATGCGAGTAGTCGATCTCGCCCTTCGCTACCATGTGGTCAAGAAAGGCACGGGCGCACTTGAGCATAGAACCGCGGAACTTCTTGGTCGCCACGAATTTACCGCCCGTCACCTCGATGCAGGGCTTAATCTTGAGCAGATGGGCGCCTAGGAACGCGACGTTGGACAAGCGACCGCCGGCTTTAAGGAAGGCGAGATCGGTTGGGACAAAGCCCAACAGCACGCGGTCCATCACCGAATTGGTGAAGGCGAAAATTTCGTCGACGGTGGCATCGGGATGAGCCTCGATGTATTTGGCAGTCTCAACGACAACGAGTGACTGGCCCACCGAGACAAAGCGCGTGTCCATGGAGAACACGTAGTCGCGCCCCTGGGCCGCAATCTTCGAGGACTGATGCGAGCAGGTCGTGGCCTCGGAATACGCAAGATGCAAAATGGTCGCATCGGGCTGCTCGGCATGAATGCGGTCGTACACGTGAGCAAAATCCGCAGGCGAGCAGCCACTGGTCTTGGGCATAACGCCAAACTCGTTACAGCGCGAGTAAATCTCGAGCGGATCGATCGAGCCGTCCTCGACGGTCTCGTCACCAATCGTGACATGCATAGGCACGCGCACGATGCCGTAGCGCTCGCAGAGCTCCGGCGTCACATCCGACCCAGACTCAACCACGATTACGTACTTGCCCATTCTTATCACGACCCATCTCGACGTTGGCTTTTCACTACATGACACACGCCCGGCGCACTGTTGCACAACGGCGTCCAAGCGCCAAAGAGACGCCGCCCTTTGCACATAACAAAGGACAGCGTCTCCCTGGAAAACTCCGTGCTTAACTGAGATTCTACACGGTTTATTGCTAAGTGTTACTTACTCCGCAAACGGTAGCTATACGCGATAAACGGTAGCGCAACTAAGAAAGTATCCCCAACGATCAATCTATTAGGAGAGTTCCGCCTAAAGAGTAACTACACAGGCCCCCGCCG
>UQPI01000066.1 GCA_900542945.1 uncultured Collinsella sp. | reverse complement strand
AGATCAATGCCGCCTCGTTTCAAGGCACCTTGCTCGCTCTGGCGGGTTTTCGCTGACTTTGCCAAGACATCGGCGGTTCCATGGCTGGCATTTGGCGGCACTTTGAGGTACTCATTGGGGACAGACTTAAATGAGTGCCTGCAGGATGCGGCAGTTAGGGACGTTCCTTTTCTGTCGGCACTTTGGGACACTCCTTGTCATTGGTGCAAAGCAACCTGTCCCCACTGCACCAAGTGGCGGATGCCGTTAAGCGGAGAGGCGTATTGCTGACCCATCGTTTGGGCATACAATTGCTATTGGCTTGCTGCGGTGAAGGCCTGTCCGCTCCGCAGATGTTTTCTACGGTTAAAGGAGTATGTATGTCCGTTGAGGTCATGAGGTCTGTGATCGATGCTGCCGAGGGCCGCGTGCCCGTCGACACGCTGTTTACCAATGCGCAGATTGTCGACGTATATGGCCAGCGCGTGGCGCCCGGCAGCGTTGCCGTCAAGGACGGCGTAATCGTCGGCGTGCTCTACGACGGTCGCGACGATGCCGCCGGCACCTACGAGGCGGCTGAGGTCATTGACTGCCAGGGTCGCTATATCGCCCCCGGCTTTATCGACGGACATCTGCATATCGAGTCCTCGAACATCCGTCCCGCCGAGTATGCGCGCATGGCGGCGACGCGCGGCACCACCACTGCCATCGCCGACAGCCACGAGATCGCCAACGTTTCCGGCCTGAACGGCCTGCGCTTTATGATCGAGGACGGCCGTCGCGCGCCCATTTCCATCAAGTACATGATGCCCTCGTGCGTGCCCGCGCTGCCCGATGAGCAAGCGGGCGCTGTGATTACCGCCGCTGGCATGCAGGCGTTTTTTGCCGAGTATCCGGGCGATGTCTTTGGTCTGGGCGAAATGATGAACCTGCCGGGTGTCTTTATGGCCGACCCCGAGACCTGCGCTCGCATCGACGCTGCCAACCAGACGCCGTCCAAGCAGGTCGACGGCCACGCGCCACTTGTTGCCGGCAAGGACCTCAACGCCTACGCTGCAGCGGGTATTATCGCCGACCACGAGTCGACGATTCCCGAGGAGGCGCTCGACAAGCTGTCCCGCGGCATGTATGTGATGCTGCGCGAGGGTACGTGCAGCCATGACCTGGCCAACTTGTCGCCGATGCTGCTGGAGAACCCCACCCGCGCCCGTCGCTGCTGCTTTGCGACCGACGACCGCGCCCCTTCCGACGCGCTTTCGACCGGTATGATCGACAATGCCTGTCGCGTGGCTATCGAGGCCGGCATCGACCCGGTGGTCGCCATCTCCATGGCGTCCCTCTCCACGGCCGAGGCGTTTGGCCTGGACCACGGTTGCCGCGACCCACACGAGCTGCGTGGTGCGATTGCCCCGGGCAAGCGTGCCGACCTGCTGGTGCTCAATGACCTGACGTTTGCCACGGCTCCGCATCGCGTGTATGCCGCCGGCGCGCTCGTGGCACAGGACGGCACTTTTGTGGGCGAGATTGCACCCGAGATGGCCGAGGTCGCGGCCCTTGCCGATGAGCTGCGTGCTTCCGTTAAGCTGCCGAAGCTTTCGCTCGACGTATTCGACTATGCCTTTAAGCCGGGCGAGGCCGTGATTGACGTGGTGCCGGGCAAGGCCATCACGGGTATGGCTCGCCCCGAGAACGCCGAGGGTCTGCGCCGCATTATGCTGATCGAGCGCCACGGCCGCGGCGTGTCGCTGCAGGCCGAGGGCGCCGATGACGATGGTCCTGCGGGCCTGGGTCTTGTTGGCAAGCACATCGGTCGCGGCTGGGTGCGCGGCTTTACCATCACGGGTGGCGCCATTGCCTCCACGATCGGCCACGACTCGCACAACGTGTGCGTCGTGGGCGACAACGCCGCCGATATGATGGCCGCCGTTGAGGCCGTGGGCCAAGGTGGTCACGTGCTGGTGCGCAACGGCGAGGTCGTGGCGCGCATTCCGCTGGCGCTCGGTGGCCTGATGAGCGAGGGCACGGCCGAGGACGTTGCCGCGCAGCACGACGACTTTATGGTCAAGGCGCGCGCCATGGGCATCGAGCCGCCGCTCGACCCCATCATGGGCATCATCTTCCTGCCCCTGCCGGTTATTCCGACGCTCCGCATCCGTCCCGAGGGCATGTTCGACGTCACAACCTTCACCTACGCCGACTAGTCATCGGGGACGTTCTTAAACGACTAGCCGGCGGGGACACTCTTTGACGTGTCGCCTGACGCCGCGACCGTGAGACCTCTGGCATGTGTGAGCTATTTGCTAGGTCCTTGTAACGTTTACGCCCGCAGAGTCTTATCTGAGCTTCCTTTGGGTACGTTGGAATCGGATACACGTTCGATTCCAACAAGTCCGAAGGGAGCTTTTCTATGTTTAAACTGATTGCATCCGATATGGACGGCACGTTGCTTGATGAGAATAGCCAGGTACCGCCCGAGACATATGAGCTGATTGAGGCCCTGCGCGAGCACGGCGTGCATTTTGCTGCGTCCTCGGGCCGCCGTTACGACCGCCTATGTGAGTTCTTTGCGCCCGTGGTCGACAAAATGGACTTTGTCGCGGCGAATGGTGCGCAGGTCTATGCAGAAGGGGTCGAGGTCGATCGCGAGGTATATTCGCATCTCGCCGTCCGCAAGCTCGCGCGCACGGTCAAGATGTTTCCTAACATGCATCTGGCGCTCTTTGATCGCACCAAGTCCTTTTTGCTCGACGACGAGGACAAATTTGTCCGCGAGATCGACAAAGATCTGCCCAACGCCGAACGCATTTGGGGGCTGCCCGATCCGCATGTGAATATCATCAAGGCATCGATTATCTGCGATGACGGCAACGTGATGGACAACGCCTACGTGTTGCAGCGCGAGCTGGGCGACCTGTTCTCTTTCGCGCCTTCGGGCAACGCGTGGATCGATGCCATGCAACCCGGTGTGTCGAAGGCCTCGGGCATCGCACAGCTCATGGAGCACTATGGCGTCGAACGCGACGAGGTCATGGCGTTTGGCGACTCGATGAACGACTACGAGATCATTCGCTTTGTCGGCACGGGCTGCGCGATGGAAAACGCGCGCCCCGCGCTCAAGGCAGTCGCCGATCGCGTGGTGGGGTGCAACCGCGACCACGCCGTCCAGCAGGAGCTCCGTCGCGTGCTGGAGAGTCTCGCCTAATTCGGCAGATGGGGACAGCCCTTGCGGCGTCCCGCGAAGAGTGTCCCCAAATTAGCTACCCTGCCGGTTTGCTGCTGCTAGGCGAGGGCGGCCATGATGGTGCGGGCGACGCCGTCGTGGTCGTTATCGTATTCGGTGATGGCGTCAGCGGCCTCGCGGTCTTCGGGCTCGGCGTTGATCATGGCCATGCCGTGGCCCGCTGCCTGCAGCATGGGGATGTCGTTGATGTTGTCGCCGAACGCCCAGGCGTCGGCGAGACGCTCGCCCAGGTGCTCGCATAGCCACGTGAGGGCCGTTCCCTTGGTGGCGCCCTCACCCATGACCTCGATATTCATGGCGTAAGAACGCGTGACCTCAATGCCTCCGAGCGTGTCGAGCTCAGCCGCGATGGCGTCGCGATCGGCCGGGTCGTGCCAGTACATGGCGATGCGTTCGAGCGTCTCGACCCCGTCGATCTTGCTGTCGATATCCATGTCGATCGGTGTTCGTGTGCGCTTGAGCGAAGCCGCGATGTGGGGGTCGCCGCCGCAGAATTCGTCCAGGCGCGTGTAGAGCGATCGGGGGAGGAAGCACTGCCCGTCCGCGAAGATATCGAAGGTCACATCGTGGCCGGCGGCGATGCGATGGACGCGATGAGCAATGCCGCGATCGAGCGGACGGCTCAAAATGCGCGTAGCACGTAAGACATCGGTGGGCGTACCGTCGTCGAGCTGCCAGACGCTGGCACCGTTGGCACAGACCGCGTAGTGTACGGCGGGGTGGGCGAGGATGGGCTCAAAGATGCCCGACAGCGGGCGCCCCGTGCAGGGCACAAACTCAACACCGCGGCGCGCAAGCTCGTCGAGCATCGCCCAGGTGGCGTCGCTCATCTGCTTATCACTCGTCAGCAGCGTTCCATCCATATCGGAAAACACAATCATTCGATGCAGCCCTTTCTACTGGCATAAAAAGCGTGGCCGAGGGCGGTGATGCCCTGGCCACGCTCGGGTTCTATAACGGTCCGCGTCCTAGCGATCGGCGAGCGGCTTGTACTCCAGCGGCTCGATAACCGGGCGATACGCGGGACGGATGATGCGGTGCGCGCAGAAGAGCTCTTCCATGCGGTGCGCCGACCAGCCGGCCATGCGGGCAACGGCGAATAGCGGCGTAAAGAGCGTCTCGGGCACACCGAGCATCTTGTAGATAAAGCCCGTGTACAGGTCGATGTTGGCGCAGATGGGCTTGGTCATGCCGTGATCGCGCATCACCTGCGGGGCCAGGCGCTCGATGAGCTCGATGAGCGCGAACTCATCGCCCAGGTCCTTCTTGGCGGCAAGCGTGCGCGCGTAACGGCGGCACACCTCGGCGCGCGGGTCGCTCAGCGTGTAGACGGCGTGGCCCATACCGTAGATGAGGCCCGTGCCGTCGAAGGCCTGCTTGTCGAGGATCTTGCCCAGGTAGGCCGCGACCTCGTCCTCGTCCTCCCAGTTGGAAACATGCGCGCGGATGTCCTCGTGCATAGACACGACCTTGGCATTGGCACCGCCGTGGCGCGGGCCCTTGAGCGAGCCGATAGCCGCGGCGTAGGCGGAATACGGGTCGGTGGCCGAAGACGACAGCACGCGGCAAGCGAAGGTGGAGTTGTTGCCGCCGCCGTGCTCGGCATGCAGCATGAGCATAACGTCGAGCAGCATGGCTTCGTCGCGGGTGAACGCCATGCCGCCGCGCAGGACCTGTAGGATGGTCTCGGCGGTGGAGAGACCGGGCGTGGGGTGCGGCACGTGAACCTCGGAGCCGCGAAGCTTAGCGATCGAGGCCATGTGTGCGAAGGCGGCGATGCGCGGGAGACGTGCGAGCATGGAAATGGCGACGTCGATTTCGTGCTCGGGCGTGATCACGTCTGGTTCGGCATCGAAGGCGTAGAGCAGCAGCACGGCGCGCTGGAGCACGTTCATGATGCTCGACGACACCGTGGTCATAGGGAACTCTTTGACGTACTCGTCGCTCAGATGTCTAAAGGCGCCCAGGCGCTCGCAAAAGCCGTCGAGCTCTTCCTTGTTGGGCAGCGAACCCGTGATAAGCAGATAGGCGACTTCCTCGTAGCCGTAGCGATTCTCGGCCTGGGCATTGTTGACCAGATCCTCGATGCTGTAGCCGCGAAGCGTGAGCTTGCCCTGATCGGGCACGACCTTTCCGTCGACCTTGTTGTAGCCGTGCACATCCGAGATGCGAGTGAGGCCCGCGACCACGCCCGAGCCGTCGGCATTGCGCAGGCCGCGCTTGACATTGTGCTCAACAAACAGGCCCTCGTCATAAGGGTCGGTCGGCAGGCCGTGGTAGAGGCTTTCGCTCTCAGGCGAAATCTGGCGGCTTGCTTCGTAATCCAGAACCAGGCGGCTCAAGTGGTCATCGAAGCGGTAATAGATTTTCTTGGCGTCGTAGGCCATGCGCGCTCCTCTCCGGGCCGCATCGGGGTGACTTGCATGGGCATGCGCGCGTCAGGCTATCCCCAGCGGCTTGCTCGCTACAGGCGGTACATAAAGTTGAAGACGTCCTCGCGCTGGATGGACACGTTGACGCCCGAAAGCTCGCCGGCCTCGGCCAGCGCCTTCTGCAGCTCGGCGAAGTCGAGCTTGGACTCGGCGGTATCGGCCAGCATGGTCATGGTGAAGATGTCCTCGATAATGGACTGCGTGATGTCGCGGATGTCGACGTTGGCCTCGCCTAGGACACGGGTGACGCCGGCGACGATGCCGGGGCGGTTCTTGCCAAGGACGGTGATGACGATACGGGAGGACGAGATCTCGGCCATGGGAAACCCTTTCGCGTGATTGCGGCGCGCGCGGGGCGCTCCGCTACGGTACAGTGTTCATCATTGTACCTGTCTGGCGCAAAAAAGGCGCGCTCGCTGCGGCGTTACATGCCTGCAACATGAGCGTAAGGGGGAAGGCCGCACGGGGAAGAGCCGTCTGGCGCGTGTCCGGCTCGTGTTGGGTTGATTTCCGATCTCAGCCGAACACATTGAGCGAACAGGCCGCTCCCGCAGTCAGCCGAACGCCTCCGACGGCTGATTCCGAACTGGAAGCGGAGGGCATCCCCGCCCTTCGGTAGGGGATACCGCTCCGCGGCGCATGCCGCGGGCGGCGCCCCAATCGGACCACCGTGACCTCAGTTGGGATGGGCCCAGCACTGCCGCGTACTCGGTGAGCTAGAGCCAACTGTTCGTCTTCACGTCGCGTATGGCGATATTTCGGTCGTCCGGCTCGGTGATGCCGTAGCCGAACGCCTGGAGCGTCTCGATGGACTCCTGGATCCTCTGTTGGAACATGGGACCCGGATCGACCCTCGGCCCGAGGTGCCCGCGCCAAAGGCACGGCGTGGCGCGCAGCATGTTATGGATTTTGGAGATGGGCTCGATGTCGGCATAGACGTTGAGCGTCGCCATGGCGTCCTTGTGGCCGAGGATCGATTGGAGCGCCTTGATATCGCCGCCTTGGCGGATCCACTGCGTTGCGAACGTGTGGCGAAGGCCGTGGAACGTGATCAGCTCGTCGTTGGTGCCCATGAGGCCGTTGGTCTCCGAGAACGTCTTGAACGCCCTGCGGATATAGCTTGTCGTCGCGAAGGTCGCGCCCGGCTCCGACAGGATGTAGCAGTCCCCGATCTCGACCGCCCCGGTAAGGCCGCGCAAGCGCAGCTTTCCGCAGTCGATCTCGTGGGTCTCCTTCAGGAAGGGGAGTAGGCCGACCGGGTCGATGGGGATACCCCTGGCGTCATGGGTCTTGGTGTCCTTGATGAACGAACCCATTCCCTTCGCGTACGCCACCGAGTGTCTGATCGAGATCAGGCCCGTCTCGAAATCCACATCGCACCACCGAAGGCCGCAGACCTCGCCGATTCGCATCCCCGTGTGCAGGGCGAGTGCGACCGCCCTCTAATCCTCGGCGGACCAATCGAGTCCGAACTCCTTTCGGGCATCCTCTTCGCTCATGACTTCGAGAAGGTCTCCGGGTTGGCAACGAAGGGCGAGGCATAGCTGCTCGAGTGTGTTGAAGCGAATGCCGCGAATATGCCCTTTTTTAATACGGGACAGGTTCACGGGCGTGGTTCCAATCCTTTCGGCAAGTTCGTTCGAGGAAATCTTTCGCTCGGCCATGATCTTGTCGAGGCGAACAATTACGGGCATGGCGTTTCCTTACGCAATCTCGTCGGAGTCGAGGTACAGCTCTCGGGCGTACAAGAAGAGCTGGGAAAGCATGAACAGGACGATGCCGAGAACCAGAGAGGTCCAATCGAATGATGAAGCGATCTCTTGGGCGCCGACGGCCCCCTCGCCGCCAAACATCGAAACGGAGGTTTTGAGTGAGCCGGCGTAGAGGCTGGTGGCAGCTTGAACAACGAAGAGAATGCCGAGCACCTTCAAGCATGTCGCAGACCCTTTCTTGAAGGGGTCTCCGCTCTTGATCGTCCACACGAGAACGGCGCTGAGGATGGTCGTAGCGATACCGATGACGGCAGGGACCAATGTCGAGATCGCAAGGGCTGGATACGCGGGGGAGTCTGCAATTACAGGGTTGTCGAGCACTTCGATTGCTGGCTTTAAGGAGAACGCCACTTGTGCGATGGCGGTGGCGCAAAGGGTCGCAGAGGCTATCGCACATGCGATGCGGAAGGAATGAAGCCGGGGAGTGCGATTGTCGGAACTCATAATAACCTCCGAAGAATTTAAAAAACTCAGGTTACTTTTTAACAGTTTATGTTAAATTGACTTTGCCGGCAAGTAATAAGGGCCGAGCATTTTGTTCGGCCCCTCTGTTCCGACTGGATGAGGTTAAGGTTGGCGATGAATATGCTCAAAATCTCGAAGGCGATCTTTAGGTCGCTTCTCTCCTCCAGGTCGCTCTGTGTTGTCGTTGTTGCGTTGATGGTTCTTTGTGCTCTGCCCGTCTTCAGGAGCGCGGCTGGCATCGACGGACGGGTCGAATACCTCGAGTCGGGAATAACCCGTGTTGAGCAGGAATTGTCAGCATCCTATGCGGATGCGCTTGTGAATGCGGGGGAGGACGGTGTCTATACCTCTTCATCAAGCATGCCCGCGCTTCTGTACCCTCTTGCCGCGGGACGTCTTATCTTGGCACCGCTCTCTCCCCTACTTCCGTTTCTGCAGATATCGGATGGAGAGTACACCTATTATGACGGATCGAAGGAGTACTTGCTATGGGTCGCAACGGCCGTTGCCGTCTCGTTCCTTGCCGCACGTCTTAACAAACGTGAAAAGCTCATCATCCAGGCACCGATGGGCGAGCTGGGTAGACTTGTTGCATCGAGCGTATGGGCGAGTGTTTTTGCAATGCTTGCCGTCCTCGCCATCAATCTTCCAGGGATAATCGCCGCGCTTGTGAAGAATGGCCCGGGCTCGCCGTTCTATCCGATAGGCTACATTCAATATGCGACTCCGGTTATCAAACCGGCTTGGCTGGTGTTCGCGCAGACGGCCATCTTGCAATTCTTGGTGGCAGCGTTCATCTCGCTTGTCGTTCACCTTGCCGTGAAGATTGCCAATAACCCTACGCTTGGAATCGTGTTCGTATGTGCCCTGATGGGGGTGACGATGGTTCCCGGGTATTACGGAAGATCCATCGCTTTACGTGAGTTCGCCCTGTTGAATCCCCTTACGTATGCGAACACTGAGTTGACCGTCGGCGCCTATAGCCCGTACCCGACAACGCAGATAGTGAATCTGCCTGGACTTTGCTTCGAGCGTGGCGCGATTGCCCTCGTATGCGCAATCGGGATCGAGGTGCTGGCAATTAGCCTGCTTTGCGTTGCTGGAAAGAGCGGCTGCGCGCGCCCGATATCCCCGATTTGTCTTGAGAGAGGTTCCTTCGCTGCATCGAGAACGGCAACTCGTTCGAGCGCTTGTGCCTCCGCCGTTGCATACGTAAGAACGATGGGGAAACTGCTCCTGCGTTCTCCTACCCTCGCCGTATGCGCGATTGCAATGTCGGCGACGATGCTGGCCCCGGCTCTGGTCGAGATGTTTCCTGACGCTGACAACGTTTCCGCTGTTCGGTATAGGGATGGGGAGCTCCGTTCAATAGATCGGTATCTAGAGCAGAACGCTGCGAATATGGACGTCGAGGGCAAAGCGGCCCTGGAAGACATGCGGGATGCTCTTTCGGGTTTCGTGTACGCGCCTATGCCTGCGGAGGGGTTTCGAAGCCTTGCGACGTACGAGCGCGCTCGAGGTGAGCTGGGCGCGGCAGATGCGACTCTCCTGCAATCGATCGGAATCGAGCCGGAGACTCCTTCTCGTGCGGAGGCGCGCGCCCTTCTGCTTGAGTCGATCGCGAGCTTGCCGGACCCCAAGGTTTACGAGTTAAGTACGAAGATGCCCCCATTAATCCTCCTTTCGTATCTCCAGGCAGCGCTTCCCTCCTTATTTTTGCTGTTGCCCGTGGTTGTCACATCGCTCGCGTGCACCCACCTGCAGTGTCGTTCCCTTCTGGTTCTCCAGATCCCCGCAACAGCGCATGTGCGTTTTCTGACGGCTGTTGCGCTGGCTCTCCTGCTTGGCTTGGTGCTGCTTTTGGTGTCGATGGTTCCCGCTGTCGTTGTGTCCGTGATTAAGAACGGTGCGGGTGGATCGGAGTATCCCGTCGCTCTCATTCGGGCGGGAGCTTCGACAACGTCCATGGTGGGGGAGGCGGTGTTGTGCAGTATTCCGTTGCTGGTCATGGCATACGGCGTGATTTCCGTCGTCGCTGCGTTGACAGCAGCGATTAGCCGCAACCCCGTTGTCACCGGAATGGTTTGCGCGGTTCTCTTGGTGTTGGGTTCGTTGAGCGCTCATGTTGAAAGCGTGGGCATGGGCGTCGCGCTGCTGGCTCCATTCGCCTCGTTTGATCCCGCTTCCCAGGTGGGGACGATTGGGTTCCTTGGGCGAGGGACGAACGCGATGCCTTTTGGAGAGGTCGTCGGCGCATCGGGCGCTCTGCTGGTGGTCTTGGGCGCCGTATCTCCGTTGATGGTGCGCCTGAGTGTTCCAAAGATCGAAAGGGGATGATCTCGATGATTGGCCTTCAAACGCTGACGATCTCTTATGGAAAGAAGGTGCTCGTAGATTCGGTGAACGCTGAGTTTGCCCCGGGTACGGTCTACGGTCTCGTCGCTCCGAACGGGCATGGAAAGACGACGTTGCTGCGTGCGATGGCAGGTTTGCCGGGTCCTCGCGTGGACGGGAGCATCGTTCTGGATGAGGTGCAGGGTACGGGTGCGAGAGAGGTCCGTTCTATGATCTTCTATGCACCTGGTGAGGGGACGCTGCTGTATCCCGGATTGCGTGCGGAAGATCACCTCAAGATGGTTTGCGATATGTGGCCGCATGCTCGCGATATCGAAGAGATAGTGGAACAAACGCAGATAGGCGAGTTCGCGAAGATGAGGATCCGCACTCTGAGCCAGGGCATGAAGCAGCAGCTTACCCTGGCGATTGCGTATGCGACGGGCGCGCGGTACCTTCTATTAGATGAGCCCATGAACGCGCTCGACCCCAGCAGGGTGGACTTGCATTCCGAGATTCTCAGGAAGCTGGCCGATTCTGGTACGTGCATCATCATGTCATCCCACATCTTGGATTCGGTCGATAGGCTGTGCGATGAGATTCTGTTTTTGAAGGATGGGAGGCTCATTAGAAGCATTCCGCAAGATGATGCTGCGCCGAAGTCTCCTGGATCCCATTTCGCAAAGCCTGCCGGACGCGCCGAGGGTGCGCTAAGCACGTATCGGCGACTCTACGAAAAGGGCGGGTAGAAATGCAAGTTAAAAATCTATGTGGCCAATGTGATACCGTTGAACCCGCATATCGATACCGCTCAGCCA
>UQPI01000065.1 GCA_900542945.1 uncultured Collinsella sp. | reverse complement strand
GTTTTCAGAACGTCCTCGACCATGTGTGGCGCCTTGTCCTGCTCCTTCGGAGCCGCGGACAAGGCGCCACACTGGTCTGCGGAGTGTTCTGAAAACCAAGCCCGGCCCCCGCCTGCGGTGACGTTGCTGCGAGCTGCCCACGATGGGGCCGTTGTTGGTTGGGGCCGCTGGGCTGATGTGGGGGCACGTGGTTGTTGCGGGCCCTGGTCCCGGCGGCGGCCTCGGCGCTTTGCGCCTGCTGCCTTGGGGGGGGCTGCGGAGCGCGGCCGGCAGCTGCGGCGCGTTGCGCCTGCTGCCTGCGGGGACTTTGGGGTCGTGCGGCAGCTGGGGCGCTGTCGCGCCTGCTGCCTTGGGTGACTTTGGGGTCGATTGGGGTTGTCTGCACAATTCGCGGTATTATGTTGCGGAGTTTTGAAAGGAGCCGCTGGTGGTCACGACGACATTTGCTTCGCCTTTGGGCGAAATCTTGCTTGCCGCTGATGGCCGCGGTCTGACGGGGCTTTGGTTTGAGGGGCAGGAGCACTTTGGTTCCACGCTTCTCCGGGAAGACTCCGAACATGTTGAAGGCGCCGACGCGGTTTCCGGTACCGGTGGCATGTCGTCGGTGAGTCCGGCAAATGGTGTGGCCTCTTCGGTGCTTGAGCGTTCTTGGGCTTGGCTGAATGCTTATTTTGCGGGGCAGGAGCCTCGGTATACGCCGCCGTTGCATTTGATTGGCACGGCGTTTCAGCGTGAAGTCTGGTACGAGCTGCTTTCTATTCCGCGTGGCGAGGTCGCTACGTATGGCGAGATCGCCCAGCGTGTTGCGGCTCGACATCGTGTACCGGGAAACGAGGACCCCGTTGTGTCTCCTCGTGCGGTGGGGGCTGCGGTCGCTCGCAACCCTGTTTCGATTATTGTGCCGTGCCATCGCGTGGTTGCCGCCGATGGTTCGCTCAACGGATATGCCGGCGGCCTCGACCGTAAGGAGTGGCTACTGCGGCTTGAGGGCGCGTACGAGGAATAGCGCTCGGGCACTTTGCATAGCCAAGACGCCCTGAAAGAACGAGTCGCCGTCCTTTCGCGGTCGGCATGCGTCCAAGTGCTCAGCATCTGCGCCTTAAGTTTGGCTAAGCCATATTCTGCGCATTTAAAAACGTGCAGGTTGAGCAGCTAGGGCTGCGCTAAGGCAGCTGGCGGTGCGCTATCATCGGCAGTATCGAAACCTGTAGAGCCATGCGCCAAAGGAGCAACTATGAAGCTGATGCTTGCCGAGGACGAACCTGGTCTCTCCCGCGCCCTCACCGCGATTCTTCAACATAGCGACTACGAGGTCGACACCGCCCTCGACGGCTTGACGGCGCTCGAGAATCTACTCACCAACGATTACGACGCCGCAATCCTGGACATCATGATGCCCGGCATGGACGGCATCGAGGTGCTCAAGCGTACACGCGCCGCCGGAAAGCGACTGCCCATCATCATGCTCACGGCAAAAAGCGAGGTGTCCGATAAGGTCGAGGGCCTGGATGCCGGTGCCAACGATTACCTGACCAAGCCGTTTGCCGCCAAGGAACTGCTTGCGCGTATTCGTGCCATGACGCGTGCCGCGACGGCAATTGACGCCACGACGCTCAGCGTGGGTAACGTGCGCCTCGACACGGCGGCTTGCACGCTTGTGGGACCTTTGGGCGAGGAGCACCTGGCCAATCGCGAGTTTCAGCTTATGGAACTCTTTATGCGCAACGCCGGCACGCGCATGCCCACTGAACGTCTGATGCTCGAGGTTTGGGGTGAGGACGCGCCCGAAGGCGCCAACGTGGTGTGGGTCTATATTTCGTACCTGCGCAAAAAGCTGACGGCGCTTGGTGCCAACGTTGCCATTCGCGCGTCGCGCAACCAGGGCTATTCGCTCGAGGTTGTCGAGGAAGGCGAATAAGCGTGAGCGTGAGCGCGTGGTGCAAGCGCATGACGGAGTGGTTTCACGCCGCCTCGAGTAGTAAGGGGCGGGCTAATTCTGTTGACGCATTGGGCCGCCGTCTGCGTCGCAAGTTTATCCTCGTTGCCATGGGCGCCGTGACCGTGGTGCTCACGCTCATCATCGCCGGCATCAACATCGTCAATTATTCGCATGTCTGCAAAATGGCTGATGCGCGTCTGGACTATATCCTGGCAGGCAAGGGCAGCATCGATTGGGAAGACGAGTCCAGGACCGATTCCGGCAATGGCGGGGATACGAGCACCGGCATGGTTGCGGATGGCGATCGAGCGGGCGCTCGCGTGGGACATTTTGAAGGCATGACGGCGGAGTCTCCCTTCGACACGCGCTACTTTATGGTGACGCTTGTCGAAGGGCAGGTGGTCGATGTCAATACCGCCCGCATTGCCGCGGTGGGCGCCAAGCGTGCCGCCAGTATTGCCGCAAGGCTGCATGCCAAGGGCTGGACCTCGGGCTTCTCTGGCAATTATCGTTATACGACCGACGTCCAGGACGACGAGATCACCTATGTGTTCGTGGACTGTTCGCGCGAGCTTGCAAGTTTCCATTCGTTTTTGAACGCGAGTGTGGCAATCAGCTGTATTGGCTGGCTGGCGGTGCTGGCAATTGTAACGGTCGCGTCGGGTGCCGTGATTCGACCGATGGTCGAGAGCTACAGCAAGCAAAAGCGATTTATTACCGATGCAAGCCACGAGATCAAGACGCCGCTCGCTGTGATCGATGCCGCCAACGAGGTACAGGAGATTGAGAGCGGCGAGAGTGAGTGGACGCAGAGCATTCACGAGCAGGTGGCGCGACTGACGGCACTTACGGAGCGTCTGGTATTTTTGGCGCGCATGGACGAGGGCTCGGCGGGCTTTACCATGGCGTCGATCGATCTCTCGGAGGCAGTTGACAAGGCAGCCGCGCCGTTTGAATCGGTGGCGGTCTCGCGCGGCAAGCGCCTGTCGATGTCGGTCGCGACCGGCGTGCGCGCTCATGCCGATGCTGCGGCGGTGACGCAGGTGGTTGAGTTGCTGCTGGACAATGCCACGCGCTATGCGAGCGAGGGCAGCGTGATCGAGTTGAGTCTGCGCGCCGTTTCGCGCGGTGCGGGCAAAGGCTCGGCAGAGCTTGTCGTATCGAACGCTGTAGACGAGCTGCCCGAAGGCGACCTGGACCGATTGTTCGACCGCTTCTATCGTGCGGACGTGTCGCGCAGCTCCAAGACAGGCGGCTCGGGTGTGGGCCTATCCGTGGTGCGTGCCATCGCCGAAGCCCATGGCGGGAGCGCTTCTGTCTGCGGCCACGGTAACCAGATCACCTTCACCGTCCGCCTCTAAGACCTGCCAAAAAAGGACAGGTTTATTTTGGCAGGTTTTATCTGGGGAAACGTCGACGGAGGAGACTGTGGGCGGAAACTGTGTCCCGGTTTGACGCCTCGGAATGGGATGAGCCTTCCCCTTGGAGGGCCTAGCGGAAACCGTGTCCCGGAATACAGCCTCAGAGTGGGACGCCGTTTCCGGTTGAGACCGCCTGCCTGGACATCTTCCTACGCCCGCTCCTGCAGGGCGTAGATCGATTTGTCCATGTTGAACAGATAAGCCACAACGCAGACGATGAAGAACATCGGCAGATTACCGAAACCGAAGACCTCGCAGCCAATGAGGATCGGCGCGAGCAGCGTATTGGTGGCGCTGCCAAAAACGGCGGCGTAGCCCAGCGCGGCGCAGAGCTCGACGGGCATGCCGAGAATCCCGGCGAGTACGACACCCAGGCTGGCTCCGATGGAGAACAGCGGCGTCACCTCGCCACCCTGATATCCTGCGGCAAGCGTGGCGATGGTGAGTGCGAATTTGAGCGCCCAGTCCCAAGGCATGATCGACGCCTCGCCGTTGTCACCCAGTGCCGCGGATATCAGGTTGGTGCCAAGGCCGCAGTATCGCCCCTGCCACAGCGCGAACAGAATCGCCGACAGCGCAAGGCCCATAACGGCAACGCGTATGTAAGGGCTGGGGAGCAGCCGCGCTGCAAGGGTCTTGGCATGGGCAAGGCACCAGGCAAAAGCTCCACCTACCATACCAAACGCGATACCCAACAACGCCAGCCGTCCAAGACCGGGGAGGTCGAGCGCATACGAGGCGGTAACGGCGACCTCAAACTTCTCGAGCCCCAGAGCGCCGGAGGTCATGCTTGCGGCGAGCGAGGCTGTAAGCGCGGGAAACAGCGCGCGGTATTCCATGCGTCCTGCGACCAGTACTTCGATCGCAAAGACCGTGGCGGCGAGGGGCGTTCGGAAGAGTCCGGCAAAGCCGGCGGCCATGCCGATAAGCAAAAACGTGTTGCCGGGTTCTCGGAAAGGTAGACGTCGGCCGATCCAATGCGAGACGGTTGCGCCGATCTGCACGGCTACGCCTTCGCGTCCCGCGCTGCCGCCAAAGAGATGCGTGGCCCACGTGCTCAGCATAATGAGCGGCACCAGACGCGGGGAGATGGCGTCCTCGCGTCCGTGACCTACGTCGAATACTAAGCTCATGCCCCGATCGGTGCCTTTGCCCCAGGTGAGGTAGGCAAATACGATGGCCAAGCCCATGAGGGCGAGGAAGGGAAGGAGCAGTACGATGTGCTCGTCACGGAAGGCGCCGATTGCCAGGAGCACACGACCAAAAAGGGCACAGATGGCGCCAACGATAACGCCGATAGGGATTCCGACGGCGCCCATGAGCACGAGACCGCTATAGGTGTTGACCAGGCGTTTGATTCTGCTCGAAGCGCTGCTTTCTGACATTTTGCTTTCCGACACTTGCTCTCTTGATAGAAAAAGAGCTGGAGTTGCGCATCGTTGAGAGGCTTTCCAGCTTTAGCAAAACAAACTTATAAGATACGACGGGCCGCGTCAAGATAATTACCGGACGGCCTAGGAGGCGGCTGGTTGGCTGGCTTAAAACCTAGCGCGTGAAATGACGCCCCACGCTATTCAGCGCGCTTGATAGGATGACGAACCACGGTCTTAAGTTTCTCCGGTGCGCATTTGCGTGGATCGGAGAGATAGATTTCGTGATGTAAACGGGTGTCTGAGAAGTCGGGGACATAGCCCTGCTCGGTCGTGTATTCATGCATGGCGTTTACGGTCGCCGGTTCGTTGTCGTAGGGCCCGGTGTGCATGCATTGAACGCAAAGACCCTCGTCAACTTTAAGCAGCTCGACGGCGGAAAAGTCCAGTTTCTTTTTGGTCGTGGCTTCCGCGACTGCCCAGTCAAAGTCATCTCGGGTGACGAAATCGGGCAGGCGGATGCACGAGATAAAGTTGAAATCGTCCTTGCGTACATAATCGATGTCGCCGCTCGGGGAGTCTTGCCACCAGAAACCTTCGAGCGGCGGTACCACAAAGTCGAAATAGCCCTCGATACTCCTTGATCCTTTCTTCGACATCTTGACGGTATAGGCGATTCCGTAAAGCAGCGGCAGGGCGTTTTGATACTCGCCACCTTCGGTATTTGGGTCGCCCTTGCCGCGAACGGCAACGTAGCTCATAGGTGGGACAGTTACGATACTCGGTTTGCTTGCAGGTTTGTAGAGCTCCTTGCATTCCTTCTTAAAGTCGAACGCCATGCTGGCCGCCTTTCTGCGTATTGGCCTGCTTAGATAACGGAATCATATCATAGAAACGAACAACTGTTCGAATGATTTTGATGACAGATAGAGATGCGTGCGTTGTGTTTGGCGGTCGGCCTGACCCCGTCGATGATTTCTCGGCCTCCCCGGCGCCCTATCTATAGCTGCCGTTTCCCCATATAAAACCTGCCAAAATAAACCTGCCCTTTTTGGTAGGTGGGAAATGGGTAATACTAAAGAGTTATCCGACCAGATGGGAATTAATCGATGGCCTATATCGAATTCAAAGACGTCATCAAGGCATACGGCGAGGGCGACGCCCGCATCCACGCGCTTGACGGCGCGAGCTTTACGGTCGAGCGCGGCGAGCTCGCCATCATTCTGGGCGCTTCGGGCGCCGGCAAGACCACGGCCCTCAACATTCTGGGCGGCATGGACACGGCGACCTCCGGCACTGTGACGGTGGACGGGCGTGACGTGAGCTCCGCCAACGAGGCGCAACTCGTGGAATACCGACGCGCCGACGTCGGCTTTGTCTTCCAGTTCTACAATCTGGTCCCTAACCTGACGGCGCTTGAGAACGTCGAACTCGCGGCGCAGATCTGCCCCGATTCGCTCGATGCCGAGCAAACGCTTCGCCAGGTTGGCCTGGGCGAGCGCCTGGGCAACTTTCCGGCGCAGCTTTCGGGCGGCGAGCAGCAGCGCGTATCCATCGCCCGCGCGCTGGCTAAGAACCCCAAGCTGCTTTTGTGCGACGAGCCTACGGGTGCACTCGACTACAAAACCGGCAAGCAGATCTTGCAGCTGCTACAGGACACTTGCCGCAAGCAAGGCATTACGGTCATCATCATCACCCACAACTCTGCGCTGGCGCCCATGGCCGATCGCCTGATCCGCTTTAAGAGCGGCCGCGTGGAGAGCGAGACGGTCCAGCAAAATCCTGTGCCTATCGAGACGATCGAGTGGTAGCGCCCATGAATCAGGACCGCCAAAACAGCCAACGCCGCGACGCGCAGAACACGGAGCGCGAGCAGGATTTTACGACCTACCGTACCGCCCAAAGCTCAAACGATATGGTGCCGACGGTTTTTCGCCGTGGCATCTACCGCACGATTCGCGGCAGCCTCAAACGCTTCTTGTCTATCGTTGTGATCACCGCGCTTGGCGTGAGCGTGATGTGCGGCCTTAAGGCGGGCTGCGAGGACCTGTGTGATTCGGTCGACGCCTATTTTGACCAGCAGAATGTCTATGACATCAACGTGCAGTCGACCTATGGTCTGACCGATGACGATATTGCCGCGATCCAAGAGGTCGATGGCGTCGAGACGGCCGAGGGCATCTATACCGAGACCGCCTATACCGCCGTGGGTACGACGCGCGAGCGTGTCGTCGTACAGAGCCTCTCCAAAGAGAATATTGACCAACCGGTGCTAGTACGCGGCGAGCTGCCCGAGACTTCGGGCGAAGTGGCAGTGACCTCACGTTTTTTGAAGGCTTCGGGCAAGAAAATCGGCGATACGGTGAGCTTTGCCGCCAACGATGCGAGCTCGTCGAACCAAAGCGCCAAGGACCAGTTTGCCGATGGGGACTACACCATTACGGCTGAGGTCCTCGATCCCACTGATGTGAGCTCCGACTCGACGGTCAACGCCTTTCGCGCTGCTTCGACTGCGGACTACAAGTTCTACGTGAGCGAGGATGCCGCGACATCTTCTTCCTACTCCGCTGTCCACGTGGTCGTCGAGGGAGCCAAGAGCCTCAACTCCTATTCGGATGCCTACTCGGCAAAGATCAATGAGGTCAAGGGCAATATCGAGAAGATCCGCGAGGAGCGTGAGAAGGCGCGCGCCCAGGAGCTGACGGTCGACACACCGGCGAGCTTGGACGCGGCTGAGCGTCAGGCGAATATGGTCTTTGGGATCGAGCAGGACAACATCAATCGCATGGCCGAGGGCAGCGACGAGCGTGCGCAGGCGCAAGCCGACCTGGACCAGCGCCGTGCCGCCGCCGACCAGCAGTTTGCCGATGCCCGCGCCGAGCTCTCTGACCTGGGCGAATGCACCTGGTACATCCAGGACCGCGATAACATCGCAAGCTACTCGAGCGTCGAGAGCGACAGTTCTTCGATCGAGGCCATCGCCACCGTGTTCCCGTTTATCTTCTTTATCGTCGCCGTGCTCATCAGCCTCACCACCGCCACGCGCATGGTCGAGGAGGAGCGCACGCTCATTGGCCTGTACAAGGCGCTCGGCTATTCACGCGGACGCATCCTGTCCAAATACGTGGACTATGCGCTGTGGGCATGCCTGATTGGCGGCGTGCTCGGCAACGTCATCGGATTCGTGGGCCTGCCGCTGTTCCTGTTTACAGTGTTCGACGACATGTACTCACTGCCCCAGATGCTGCTTTCGTACGACATCGTGTCATCGCTCGTATCGGTGGCGCTGTTTGCCGTGGGCGTGGTGGGAGCCACGATTATCGCCTGCCGCCACGAGATGGCTGAGACCCCGGCCTCGCTCATGCGTCCCAAGGCCCCGCGCGCCGGTTCGCGCATTCTGCTCGAGCGCATCGGCTTTATCTGGCACCGCATGGGCTTTTTGAACAAGGTGGCAGCGCGTAACCTGTTCCGCTACAAAAAACGCGCCTTTATGACTATCTTCGGTATCGCCGGCTGCACGGCGCTTGTGATTTGCGGCATGGGCATCCGCGATACGTCGGTGGCGCTTTCGCCCAAGCAGTACGGGCATATCACGCGCTACGACCTGCTGGCGGTTGCCAATTCCGATGATTTTTCGCAGACGTGCGCGGCGCTAGATGAGCGCAGCGCAGCCAAGGATTCCGACGTGACCGTAGCTTCGACGCTGCCGATTATGACCGACAACGTCACTTTTACCTTTGGCGGCAAGAGCGAGACCGTGCAGCTGATCGTGGTGCCCGATGACCGCACCGGCGATCTGGATGACTACGTGTGCCTGGAGGATGAGTCCAAAGAGCCGCTTGCCCTGCGCGATGGCGATGTGTATCTGAGCAAGAGCTCGCAGCTGGTGCTGGGAATTCAGCCGGGCGATACGGCGCAGGTCCAGGACTCGTCGCTCAATGTCGCCAAGGTCAAAGTCAGCGACATCTCGCTCAACTATCTGGGCAATACGCTCTATATGACGCAGGGTACCTACGAGCGCGCGTTCGGTCGAAATGCGCGCCTCAACGGCATCCTTGCACTGCTTAAGGGTTCGTCGGCCGATCAGATTGCGTTTACCAACCGTCTTAAGAGCGATGGTTGGATTACGTTGTCGAGTACCGCCGAGCATTGGGAAAACTATGAGGCAAACTTTACGATTATCAATTCGGTCGTGGTGCTTGTGACCTTTATGGCGGCGTGCCTGTCGTTTGTGGTGGTATTTACGTTGTCTAACACCAACATCTCGGAGCGCGAACGCGAGCTGGCGACTATTAAGGTGCTGGGCTTCCGTCGTGGCGAGGTGCACCATTACGTCAACAAGGAGACGTTGATTCTTACGGCGATCGGAGCCGCGCTGGGCGTGCCGCTGGGCGGCTTGCTGGCCGAGAGTTTTACGTACATTTTGCAGATGCCGTCGCTGTACTTTGACGTCGAGGTCGAGCCGCTGAGCTACGTGCTCGCCGTGGTGCTTTCCTTCGGCTTTACGATCATCGTCAACCTCGCTACCAATCGTACCCTCAATAAGATCGACATGGTCGGCGCCCTCAAGAGCGCCGAGTAACCTGCCAAAAAGGGACAGGTTTATTTTGGCAGGTTTTATCTGGGCAAACGCCGGACAACCATTAGATGGCCCGGCGTTTTCCCCGTTTTGCTGGGGATGTCTGTCGTTCAGTGCTCTTACTGGCCAATCCAGTGTTGCGCATAGCTCTTAATGTCCTCGGTAAAACCGTCAAGGTCGTCAAGGGTGATCACGCTGTCGATAAGCAAATTGGCTATCTCGCGGTGCATTGTGCTGCGGCGAATGTCGTTTGCAATTACGCCTGAGGACAGCTTGTCTCTATTGAGGCGCTCTTCTAGTGCCCAAAATCTACTGGACGCTTCACTGTCGCCATTCAGTATCTCAACATACTGGCCGATGAGCTTTTCCATATAACGTTCTTGCCATTGAGGAAGCATTTTCTTAAACAGCTTCCAGTCGCTTTCGGCTACGTCGCGCATATGTCCTCCGCTCGTTAAACGGGCTTTTCCATTTGCCTTTCATTCTATTTGGTTTTCGCTCACAGGCGTGGATGAAGGGCTTTCTCCAGCCTTCGAGATTGGGCTTGAATGGGTCGTATGCCACAAAGCGGGCCTATCTACTACGTTTAATTGGATACCCTCAACCATGCCGGGAAAACGAAAAATAAAACCGCAGGTAGAAGGCCTGTCGATTTTCGAAAAAGGCGGTCATGGTTGGCCCCATCGAGTTAAACGTAGTAGATGGCCCCTTTTCTTGGCGGACCATCAAACGAACGCCGACGCTTGTGCTGTAGCCGCTCCGATCATTCGTAAGTTGCGGTGGAATAGTTCCTAAATTAAGCCATTTGCGGGCTAAGCAGGAACTATTTCACCGCAACTTAGGAGGGATGGGCGGGGGAGTACTAGTTGGGTGCTGCTGTCGGGCTGGGATGGTTTAGGCCTGTTTGCGACACTTCCATTGTTTACGGCACCAACGCATGAGTGCTTTTACGACCGGGATGGTGATGAGTATTACCCAGGCGGGATGGGGTTGCTCCAGGCAGAGCCACATGTAGAGGAACCATGCCTCGGCACTGACTGAATAGACGACATCGATCAGCTTAGATAAGCGGCGTTGGTCGATAAAGTCGCCAAGCGCGTAATAGACGGGAATCAAAAAGACGAGGAAGAGCCCCATGCCCCATGTGCCGTAGACAATGCCAAGCACCAGATAGGCAAGAGTGACAAGTGCGGGGAAGGGGAATTTGTTCCATGCACGTCCGACCTTGGTGTGGAAATGCCTACCATGATGGTCGAGCTTGTCGTGTGCTTCCTTCCAGCTGGAAAACGTCTCGCCATCGATGGTGACGGTGCCGTTGTCATTGGTACGCACGCTATGTCCATCGTCCTCAAGCGTATCGATATGCACGCCGCCCGGCCCCACATGCACCTCTTCGCCCTTGCGCTCGTTGGTCACATGGATGCCGCTCCAGCCAACATGGACTTCCTCGCCTTTATTGGGATCAATGACGTGGATACCGCGCGCGAGGGAAATATCGACAAGTGGTTTGTCGCCGCAATCGGCGTGCTCGGCAGAATCCTCAGCCTCATCTGAAGCTTTGGTGCCGGCGTTGCTGTCCTGTGCCTCATCATCAGCCTGTGAGTCATCAGCGCTAGCCACCGCCACCCCATACAGCAGCTCATCCAGCGACACGCCATACAGCGAGGCGAGCGCAATAAGGTTATCGGTATCGGGTGAGGACTCGCTGCGCTCCCATTTACTAACAGCCTGGCGGCTTACGCCCAGCTGGGCAGCAAGCGCCTCCTGAGAAAGCCCGGCAGCTTTACGGCGATCGACGAGGCGCTGTGCCATCGCAAGATCCATGGTGGTTCCTTTCGTTTGATGGTCGAATCGAATGAGCCGAGTATGCCGAGAACAACCGGTAGCGACCACCATTTCTAGTTAGAATCTGCTCCGACCCTACCGCAACTACCGGTAGCAACCCCTAACGACCAGCCATTTTAGGACAAATGTCAGTGCAAGTAGCAGCCAGGAGTCCCCACTCAGTAAGTTACGGTGGAATAGTTTCTAGATTCAGCCATTTGCGGGCTAAGCGGGAACTATTTCACCGCAACTTAATTTCAGACCAGGCACCCGCAGCAAGAAGACGAATAGCCCCGGCGAGTATGTAAACGCAGGGCCCTCCGACCCCGCCCGACGAT
>UQPI01000064.1 GCA_900542945.1 uncultured Collinsella sp. | reverse complement strand
GAGCGCCTGGGCCACCAAGATCGCCCACGAGGTCGATCCGGAGAACAAGGTGGGCTGCATGCTCGCCGCGGGAAGCTACTACCCCTACTCCTGTCGTCCCGAGGACGTTCGCGCGGCGCAGGTCAAGAACCAGGAGGACCTCTTCTTCGTGGACGTGCAGGCGCGCGGTCGCTACCCCGGCTACGCGCTCAAGATGCTCGAGCGCGAGGGCATCGACGTGGGCATGACCGCCGAGGACGAGCGCATCCTTGCGGAGAACACCGTCGACTTCATCTCGTTTAGCTACTACTCCTCGCGCTGCACCGCGGGCGACCCCGACTCCGTGGGCGGCGTCGCCGAGGGCAACGCCTTCGCCGGCGTGGAGAACCCCTACGTGCGCACGAGCGACTGGGGCTGGGTCATCGACCCGCTGGGATTCCGCATCACGATCAACGACCTCTGGGACCGCTACCAGAAGCCGCTCTTTGTGGTGGAGAACGGCCTCGGCGCCTATGACGAGGTGCTTCCCGACGGCACGATCGAGGACGACTACCGCATCGCCTACCTGCGCGAGCACATCGAGGCCATGCGTGACGCCATCGAGCAGGACGGCGTCGAGATGCTCGGCTACACCACCTGGGGGCCGATCGACCTCGTGAGCGCGGGCTCCGGCGAGATGGAGAAGCGCTACGGCTTCATCTACGTGGACCGCGACAACCTGGGCAACGGCACGCTCGAGCGCAGGCGCAAGAAGAGCTTCTACTGGTATCAACAGGCCATCGCCACCAACGGAGGCGACCTGGGCTAGCCGCCCGGGCAATATCACTAAGGAGAAAATAATGGCTGAAAAATACGACGATCTGGCCAGATCCATACTCGAGAACGTAGGCGGCACAGAGAACGTCGCCAGCGTCGCGCACTGCATCACGCGCGTGCGCTTCAAACTCAAGGACGAGTCCCGCGCCAACACTGCCAAGATCGAGGCCCTCAAGGGCGTCATCCAGGTCATCCTGGCCAACGGCCAGTACCAGGTGGTCGTGGGTAACATCGTCGAGGACGTCTACGACGCGGTCCTGGAGGCCGGCAACTTCTCGGGCGGCGCAAGCGCCGACGACGAGCCCCAGGGCGATAAGACCGTTGCCTCCGTCGTCATCGACCTCATCTCTGGCATCTTCCAGCCCATCCTGGGACCGCTTGCCGCCGCAGGCATCATGAAGGGACTGCTTGCCCTCATCACCTACTTCGTCCCGGCCTTTGCAAACGACGGCCTCTACACGCTGCTCTACACCGTGGCTGACGGCTTCTTCTACTTCCTTCCCGTCGCCCTGGCGTTCAGTGCCGCGCGCAAGTTCCGCATGAACGAGTTCACCGGCGTGGCAATCGGCGTGGCGCTTCTCTACCCGACGATGGTCGCCCTGACCTCGGGCGAGGCGCTCGGCAGCATCGACCTCGGCGTGGCCGGCACGTTCTCGTGGTACGCCACCGCCCTCGGGCTCCCCATCATCATGCCCGTGTCCGGCTACGTGAGCCCGGTGATCCCCGTCCTTCTCATGGTGTGGTTCGGCTCTATCCTTGAGCGCTGGCTCAAGAGCTGGATGCCGGCTGCGCTCAAGATGTTCCTTGTCCCGCTCGCCACGATGACGGTCTCCATCGTCTTGGGCTACCTCATCATCGGCCCGGTGGCCACCCTCATCACCAACCTGCTGAGCGCGGCATTCTCGTTCATCTTCCAGCTCCCCGTGGTTGGTTCCGTCCTGGGCAGCGCCCTGGTTGGCGGACTGTGGATGTGCCTCGTCATCTTTGGCTTCCACTGGAGCCTCATCCCCATCTCCATCATGAATCTGAACACCCTCGGCCACGACAGCGTGCTCGCCGCCACCATCGGCCACGGGTTCGCGCTCGGAGCGGTCATCTTTGCCATGTACCTCAGAAACAAGGACGAGCGCTTCCGCGGCATCGCCCTTCCCGCGATGATCTCCGCCTTCTTCTTCGGCGTCACCGAGCCGGGCATCTACGGCATCGCCCTCCCCAACAAGCGCGCGTTCGTCGTGGCATGCCTGAGCTCCTCCGTGGGCGGCGCCATCGTGGGAATGACTGGCGCTCTCATGTACATTTCGGGCGGCCTCGGCGTCTTCAACCTGCTCAACTTTATCGACGGGACCCCTGGTGGCGCCGGGATCTCCCACATGATCTTCGCGATCATCGCCTCGCTCGTCTCTGCCGTCCTGGCCTTTGTTATCGAGTTCATCACCTACCGGCCCAACGACGATGAGGAGGGCACCCGCTAGCCTGCGCCCTCCTCAATCAGCTCTATGTAATTGAGGGGCAGTTGAGGTGGGTGAGGGCCGAGGGCGATCAAGGTGGCCGCCCTCGGCCCGGGACAACCTGCCAGAAGGCGTTTAGCTTTCTCGGGCGGCGCTGAAATGAACTGCGCCCCGATACTTGGACGGGTCAATTAGCGGCCTATGCCGCACATGGGGACTGATTTCGGAACTCCTCCGGGGTCAGTCCCTTTTGCTTAACCCGCCTCCTCTTGTTCCAGTGAACGGTATAGGCTTCGAGGTCCCGCTTGAACTCCTCGAAGCTCCGCCACGTCCGGCTCCTGTAGAATTCGTCCTTCAGGCGCCCGGGCAGCAGCTCCGTCGCATGAGCTTGCCCTCGCACGCCGCCGGCCCCGGCCGGGTCCGGGCACCCTTCGGCCTCCCGCTAGCCTTCGGCGCGCCCGCACCCCCTGTCGCAAAGCTCTGCTGCAAGAGTCCTCAGCGTGGCGTCGTGCCTGACTCTCCCGTCCATAAAGAAGCCCCCATTTCTAATGTTCAAGAAATGAGGGGCGGTTCAATTTCGGGACGGGGATTAAATAATCATTCGGAGCAAATCTATTTTTATCCCCGTGCCAGAAAAATCATCGGGCGTGGTCTGGGGCAAACAGTCTAGTTGCGCTTGAGGTGGACGACGGTTTCGCAGTGGAAGGTTTGCGGGAACAGATCGACCGGCGTGATCTTGACGGGGGAGAAGGTACCTTCCTCGACAAAGCGCTTAAGGTCGCGTGCCAGGGTGGCGGGGTCGCAGCTCACGTA
This sequence comes from uncultured Collinsella sp., assembly GCA_900542945.1. Taxonomy (GTDB): domain Bacteria; phylum Actinomycetota; class Coriobacteriia; order Coriobacteriales; family Coriobacteriaceae; genus Collinsella. The sequence goes on along the minus strand of UQPI01000064.1, from coordinate 8,556 downwards.
GGCGACATCGCGAGCGCTCGTGCTGGCGATAAGGTCGATCGCCTCGGGGGCGAGGCCTGCGCGCGGCGGGTCGACCACCAAGACGTCGGCATCCTGGTCGGGGAACTCGCGCACCGCGTCTCCGCCAATGACGTCGACGTTATCGAGCTTGTTGATCTCGAGGTTACGGCGCAGGTCGCGCACGGCCGGGCCGTAGGCCTCGACGGCGGCGACGAAGTCGCAGCGGCGGGCGAGCGGCAGGGTAAAGGTTCCGGCGCCGCAGTACAGGTCCACGGCAAGCTCGTCTTCTTGCGGGTCGAGCGCTTCCATGACAAGCTCGATCAAAATCTCAGCACCCTTGGTGTTGACTTGGAAAAAAGACGGGGCAGACAAGCGCATCTGACCCTCGGCGATATTCTCGGTCCATGAGCCCTCTCCGGCGAGCATCTCAACCTTGGAGACGCGGCGGGCCTTCTTCTCACCCTTGCTCATAACGCGCACTATGCTCGTGGGGTGTGCGGCGTCTGCCAGCACGCGCGAGACTTGCGAGCGCGGAAAAGAGCCCGTGGGCGTCCAGAGTGCAACCTCGAGCGCCTTGGTGCGGCGCGATGCGCGAATGCCCACGCGTTCGAGCCCTAAGTCATGGCTGCCGCTTAGATAGTTGAGTGCGCCGACGACCGATTTGAGCGCCTTGGGAAAACGTTTATCGAACAGCGGGCACGCATCGACGGTCACGATTTTGCTGGGGTCGACACCGTGCATGCCAAGGCGCACGCGACCGTTGACGACGGTCGGTTCGAGCTCGATTTTATTGCGGTAGCCCCAGTCGTCCTTGGTGTGGCAGATGGGCTGCACCAACTCATCGACCTGCTCAGGAGCGAACTTGCCGATGCGCTCGAGCGTGGAGCGCAGGTTTTGCTCCTTGGCGGCGAGCTGTGCCGTGCGTGAGAGATTGCCCCACGAGCAGCCGCCGCAGATGCCCACGTAGGGGCAGGGGGGCTGAATGCGATCGGGGCTCGGCTCCAGAATCTCGGTGGTGCGGGCGCGCATGAACGACTTGCCGTCCTGTACGACCTCGGCCTCGACGGTGTCGCCTGCCACGGCACCCTGCACAAAGACGGCTTTGCCGTTGTCGGCGTGCGCCAGCCCGTCGGCGCCGTAGGTCATCGATTCTATAGTGAGCTTCATATCCCTGCCTGTCATTCGTGTTGTTGCTCGCACCATGGTAGCAGGGAAAAGCGCCCCGCATCCGAGGCTTTCCTCAAATGCGGGGCGCTTCTACAAACTGCTTCTACAAACGACTATTTCGTCTTGCCGGTAATGAGCGTCTTAAGACCCAGGCCGATCAGGCCCAGGCCCATGCGCACACGACCGGGGCGATGGCGCTCGATGGCCTTGGTCTTGCCGGCGGGCTTATCGCGACGGGCGCTCGTCTCGGGTGCGGGCTTAGCTGCCTGCGGCTCGGGCTGAGGTGCAGGTGCGGGCTCGGGCTCAATGACGGTCGCCTGGACCTTCTGAACCTCGGGTGTGGCCGGCTGCGGCTTAGGAGCAGGGGCGGGCTTTGCCTCAATGACGGGCCCGGGCGCGGCCTCGGCGTTGCGGTAGGCACGCTCCAGCAGGGCTTCCTGCGAGTTGAAGGGTTTCTCACCCTCTGCGCGCTCCACGGGGACCCAGGTGCCGTCGCTCGTGAGGCTGCGGGCCTTCACGTTGTCGCGCAGCTGCATGCTCATGTACTCGTGCACCAGGGCGCGGCAGGTGGGGTCGAGCACGGGGAAGGCGATCTCCACGCGGTGCTCGGTGTTGCGTGTCATCATGTCGGCCGAGCTCAGATAGATCATGTCCGAGTCCACGCCAAAGGCGTAAACGCGCGCATGCTCCAAAAAGCGTCCGACGATAGAACGGACATGCACGTTCTCGGTCTTGCCAGGAACGCCCGGCTTGAGGCACGAGATGCCGCGGATGATCATGTCCACGCGGACTCCTGCGCACGATGCCTCGGCGATCTTGTCGATGACCTCGCGGTCGGTGAGCGAGTTGAGTTTAAAGAACACGCGGGCGGGCTCGCCGGCGAGGGCGCGCTGGATCTCGCGGTCAAGCCCGCGCATGATGAGCGGTTTCAGTCCGACGGGCGCCACACCCAGGAAGCGGTAATCGCCGCGCAGGTTGCCCAGCGACAGGTTGCGGAAGAACAGGTTGGCGTCCTCGCCGATGCCGGGGTGAGCGGTCATGAGCATAAAGTCGCTGTAGAGTTTGGCCGTCTTCTCGTTAAAGTTGCCGGTGCCCAGCAGCGTCAGGCGCGTTAGCGCCATGCCCTCGCGATAGGTGAGCTGGCAGATCTTGGAGTGGCACTTAAAGCCCTCGGAGCCGTAGATGACGGTGCAGCCGGCCTCTTCCAGGCGCTCGGCCCACTCGATGTTGTTCTGCTCGTCAAAGCGCGCGCGGAGCTCCATGAGCACCGTGACCTCTTTGCCGTTCTCGGCGGCATCGATCAGTGACTCGCACAGGCGGCTCTGCTTGGCCACGCGGTAGAGCGTGATGCGCAGTGAGATGCACTCGGGGTCGTAGGCGGCCTCGTGCACCAGATCCAGGAAGGGGTTCATGGCCTCATAGGGATAAAAGAGCAGCTTGTCGTGCTGAAGTACCTGCTCGCGGATGGAGCGGGTCATATCGATGGTGGGGTTGGGCTGCGGCTTAAACGGTGTAAAGAGCAGCTCGTTGCGCAGGTGCTCGGGAATCTTGCCCTCAATGCCAAAGACGTAGCCTAGGTCGAGCGGGATATCGCAGGTAAAGACAGAGCGGCGCGAAAGCTCGAGCGCCTTGCGGATGGTCTTGAGCGTCGCCTTCTCGAGCGACCCCGAGACCGCGAGCACCACCGGCTGCAGGCGCAAGCGTTTCTTGAGGATGCGCTTCATGTGCTGACGGTAATCCTCTTCCTCCTCGACGCCCTCGCCGTCCGGGTCGATGTCGGCGTTGCGGGTGACGCGGATGAGCGCGCGGTCGAGCGGCTTATAGGAGCCAAAGCAGCTGTCCAGGCAGGCGAGGATGACGTCCTCGAGCAAGATGTAGGAGTAGGTGCCGGTGGGCGAGGGGGTCTCGACCACGCGGTTCATCGAGGTGGGAATCTCGATAAGGCCCAGCAGACTCTCCTCGTCGGTGACGCCGTCCAGGCCGCAGGCCAGGTAGAGTGCGCCGTTGCGCAGGTTGGGGAAGGGGTGGCGCGGGTCAATCACCAGCGGTGAGATGACCGGCGACACGTAGGCCTGGAAGTAACGGGTTACAAAGGTGCGCTCCTCGGGCGTAAGCGAATCGATGCGGGCGCGGTGAACGCCCAGGGTGTCGAGCTTGCCCTCGATGCTCTTAAAGATGGACTCCCATCGGGTAAGGAGCCCGGGCATTTCGGCCATGACAGCATCGACTTGTTCGGAGGCGGTCATATTGCTCTTGTTGTCGACAGGCTGTTTTTTGAGCTCTGCCAGGTCGGACAGGCCGCCCACGCGCACCATGAGAAACTCGTCGAGGTTGGACTCGAAGATCGACACGAACTTGAGGCGCTCAAACAGCGGGACGGTCTCGTCAAAGGCCTCGTCAAGCACGCGGTTGTCAAAGCGCAGCCAGCTAAGCTCTCGGTTTTGCGTATACGAAAAATCACGCGGCGGCTTGCGCAGCTTGGCGGCCTTTTGCTTCTTTTCGATTTTGCTCGGCATATGCATCTGTCCGTTCAGTCCCCGCAGGGGACGATAGCCTAACTCTATTCTATTGTCTCAATTTAGTTGACCGCTGGCACGGACGTATCGCGTGAACGGTATCTTTACCTATTTCTTACGATGCCCGGCCATAGAACTAACGCTCGCGACGCTATTGCTAGCGTTCAATATTCTCACTCAACTGATAGGGATGCGTGAATAAGAATGATGGTGAGCTGAATATCATCGAATTCGGTCCAAAACGTGAGCTAGCTTCATTTATATACATAAAACCGTTTTACCTATGCAATTCTGAATCATGGATTTATAGATGCGATGGGGGATAATTTATGGGAAAAAGAGCGTTTACCTTAGAAAAGTTACTTTAGAACGCCGAAGTGCATTATGGGGGAATCATATTCGATATACCGTTCATCGAACTTTGTTGACCGTTCGGGGGCGAGGTGGAATTGCGGTTGGAATTTGGATATAACTAGAGCTGTCAGCAAGCAGCACCCGTTACGGAAGGGTGCTGAGAGATTCGGCCGAAAGGCCCGAAAGAAAGGTAGGAGGCCATGACGAAAGGTCTGCACGTGCCTTCCGAGATCGGCAAGCTCAGGAAGGTCTGCCTGCACCGTCCCGGCGACGAGCTCCTCAACCTGCCGCCCGACGAGCTCGAGCGACTCCTGTTCGACGACGTCCCGTTCCTTGAGGTCGCGCAGCAGGAGCACGACACCTTCGCCCAGATCCTGAGGGACCAGGGCGTGGAGGTGCTCTACCTCGAGAACCTCGTCGCAGAGGTGTTCGACCAGGTCCCCGGCGCCCGCGCCGAGTTCACCGACCAGTACATCGCCGAGGCAGGCATCCGCGGCCAGCACATGCCGCAGATCGTCCGCGAGAAGCTGGACTCCATCGAGGACAACCTCGAGTTCGTCAAGAAGACCATGGCCGGCATGACCAAGGCCGAGATCGACATGCCCCTCACGGCGTCCACGACCCTCGACTCCCTGGTCAACTCCGAGTCCGAGTCCGACCTGATCATCGACCCGATGCCCAACCTCTACTTCACCCGCGACCCGTTCGCGGTCGTCGGCGAGGGCGTCAACCTCAACCGCATGTACTCGGTCACCCGCAACCGCGAGACCCTGTACGGCAAGTACGTCTTCAAGTACCACCCCGACTACAAGGACGTCTCCCTGTACTTCCGCCGCGACTGCCAGTTCCACACCGAGGGCGGCGACGTGCTGAACATCAACGAGAAGACCCTCGCCGTCGGCATCTCCCAGCGCACCCAGGCCGCAGCCATCGACGTCATGGCCCAGAACATCTTCTGGAACTCCGACTCCAAGGTCGAGCGCATCCTGGCCTTCGACATCCCGGTCTCGCGCGCCTTCATGCACCTCGACACGGTCTTCACCCAGATCGACGTCGATAAGTTCACGATCCACCCCGCCATCATGGGCACCCTGCGCGTCTACGAGCTGACCGCCGGCAAGAACCCGGGCGACGTGAACATCCGCCTGATCGAGGACACCCTCGAGCACGTCCTGGAGGACGCCACCGGCGTCGACCAGGTCAAGCTGATCCCCTGCGGCGGCGGCGACCCGATCGCGGCCTCCCGCGAGCAGTGGAACGACGGCTCCAACACCCTGTGCGTCGAGCCCGGCAAGATCTGCGTCTACGCCCGCAACACCGTCACCAACGACGTGCTGTACAAGGAGGGCCTGGACCTTCTCGTCGTGCCCTCCGCCGAGCTCTCCCGCGGCCGCGGCGGCCCGCGCTGCATGAGCATGCCCTTCTGGCGCGAGGACCTCTAAGGTTTTCAAAGACCCGTACAGGTCTTACTACAAACATCTAGCTGACATTAGATGTCTCCCAATGGGACGGTGCGGTTCTTTCGCACCGTCCCATTCATGTTTATTGACGCTAAATTAAGATCAGATAAGGTGGCCATGGATATCAAGACAATTGGCGTTGAGGATTGGCTCAACGTTTGGGAGAAGAGTGCTACCTGGGATATCGCTCAGTCGACGATCTCGTCGCTGACCATGGGTGAGCTTCGCGCACTTGACGAGCAGGACGGTGCTACGTTCTACGAGCGCCTGGATCGCGAGAAGATGAATTACGGCTGGATCGAGGGTTCGCCGGAGTTTAAGGCCGAAGTCGCCAAGCTGTATCGTCGCGAGGTCAATCCCGATCACATTTTGCAGACCAATGGCTGTACGGGTGCTAACCTCAATGCCATCATGGCTGTTGTCGAGCCCGGCGATCACGTGATTGCCGAGTGGCCTACCTATGCGCCGCTCTATGAGATTCCGCGTACGCTTGGTGCCGAGGTCGAGTATTGGGAGCTTCGCGAGGAGCTCGGCTGGAAGCCCGATATCGAGGAGCTCAAGCGCTCGGTGCGCCCCAACACCAAGCTCATCTGCATCAATAACGCATCGAATCCCATCGGTACGGTGCTCGATGCCGATACGCTCGGCCAGATTGCCGAGATCGCCCGTTCGGCTGGCGCCTATGTGCTGTGCGACGAGGTGTACCTGCCGCTCGAAAACACTGACTCCTTTATGTCGATGGCCGACGTGTACGAGAAGGCCATTGTCACCAACTCGGTGTCCAAGACCTATTCGACGCCTGCGGGCCGCGTGGGCTGGGTCGTGGCCAACGAAGGGGTGTCCAACCGCATCCGCACATATCGCGACTACACCATGATCTGCGGCGGCGTGTTCAACGACGCCCTGGCGACCTACGTGCTCGAGCACAAGGACAAGATTCTCGAGCGCAACCGTAAGATCGTTTTTGGCAACCGCGATATCGCACAGGCTTGGATTGATACGCAGGACCGCGTCTCCTGGACGGCCCCGCGGGGCGTGTCCACCTCGTTTATCCAGCTGGATATTCCCGAGGACGACGAGGAGTTCTGCAAGCGCCTGTTGGCCGAGAGGGGAGTGCTGCTGGTTCCCGGTAGCCGCTTTGAGCTTCCCTGCGGCGCACGCCTGGGCTACTGCGCGAGCGAAGACGTTCTTCGCGAGGGCCTGAGGCTTTTGGGCGAGGCACTGGCGGAGTTCGATCGCTAGGATTCCGACGATTTTCGAGGGCCTTATCCAAATTGGCCGAAGATAATCGAAAACGGACCCGTTTCCCCAGGGGAAGCGGGTTCGTTTTTCTATACCGAGAAGTCAAGTTGTTACAAATGGGGCCGTAAAGCGAGCCGGTATCCGCTGGGCCTTATACTGAGCTTCCGGTGAACGGTATCAAGCGTCTGGTAAACGGTAATTTGTTTACCAGAAATGAATAGGACAAACTTTTTTCTGAATAAAAATGAAAATGGTTGAGACGTAGCATGAATCGCTGATTCTATTCATAGCTTTATTAGAAATATGCAATTTGAGGGTGGTTTAATAAAGTTAAGTTCCATTTGCTATTTGGACTGAAAACGCGTTTTAGCACGTAAATACACTTTATTATATCAAAGTGTGCCATGCGTGAAGTATATGTGTATGCCGTTCACCCCTCATATAAAACCGTTCGGGGGCGAGGTGGAAGTATGGACTGATTTTGGATATAAATATGTCGTCAGCAATAACGCCTCACACGGAGGGGCGCTAACGAATCGGCCCTGACAGGGGCCCGAAAGAAAGGTAGGAGGCCATGACGAAAGGTCTGCACGTGCCTTCCGAGATCGGCAAGCTCAGGAAGGTCTGCCTGCACCGTCCCGGCGACGAGCTCCTCAACCTGCCGCCCGACGAGCTCGAGCGACTCCTGTTCGACGACGTCCCGTTCCTTGAGGTCGCGCAGCAGGAGCACGACACCTTCGCCCAGATCCTGAGGGACCAGGGCGTGGAGGTGCTCTACCTCGAGAACCTCGTCGCAGAGGTGTTCGACCAGGTCCCCGGCGCCCGCGCCGAGTTCACCGACCAGTACATCGCCGAGGCAGGCATCCGCGGCCAGCACATGCCGCAGATCGTCCGCGAGAAGCTGGACTCCATCGAGGACAACCTCGAGTTCGTCAAGAAGACCATGGCCGGCATGACCAAGGCCGAGATCGACATGCCCCTCACGGCGTCCACGACCCTCGACTCCCTGGTCAACTCCGAGTCCGAGTCCGACCTGATCATCGACCCGATGCCCAACCTCTACTTCACCCGCGACCCGTTCGCGGTCGTCGGCGAGGGCGTCAACCTCAACCGCATGTACTCGGTCACCCGCAACCGCGAGACCCTGTACGGCAAGTACGTCTTCAAGTACCACCCCGACTACAAGGACGTCTCCCTGTACTTCCGCCGCGACTGCCAGTTCCACACCGAGGGCGGCGACGTGCTGAACATCAACGAGAAGACCCTCGCCGTCGGCATCTCCCAGCGCACCCAGGCCGCAGCCATCGACGTCATGGCCCAGAACATCTTCTGGAACTCCGACTCCAAGGTCGAGCGCATCCTGGCCTTCGACATCCCGGTCTCGCGCGCCTTCATGCACCTCGACACGGTCTTCACCCAGATCGACGTCGATAAGTTCACGATCCACCCCGCCATCATGGGCACCCTGCGCGTCTACGAGCTGACCGCCGGCAAGAACCCGGGCGACGTGAACATCCGCCTGATCGAGGACACCCTCGAGCACGTCCTGGAGGACGCCACCGGCGTCGACCAGGTCAAGCTGATCCCCTGCGGCGGCGGCGACCCGATCGCGGCCTCCCGCGAGCAGTGGAACGACGGCTCCAACACCCTGTGCGTCGAGCCCGGCAAGATCTGCGTCTACGCCCGCAACACCGTCACCAACGACGTGCTGTACAAGGAGGGCCTGGACCTTCTCGTCGTGCCCTCCGCCGAGCTCTCCCGCGGCCGCGGCGGCCCGCGCTGCATGAGCATGCCCTTCTGGCGCGAGGACCTCTAAG
>UQPI01000063.1 GCA_900542945.1 uncultured Collinsella sp. | reverse complement strand
ATCCTCGACCTCATACGAATCCGCCTCGGCGGGCTCATCGCCCGTCTCCGACGCAGTCTCGCGTGCCTCATCAAACGCTGCTTTCATGGTCTTGTTGCCCCACGTGAGCTTGCGAATGGTAAGTTCATCGGCCTTGTTGTGGGCCAAGCGCAGGTTCTCGGTGCTGCGGCGCAGGTCGTCCTTGGTCTTCTCGAGCTGCTTAATGGCGGCATCGATCTCCTTGATCGCCGATTCGAATTGCTTACTCGCCAGGTTGTAGTTGCGCGAGAAGCCGTCCTTGAACTTCTCCATCTTGGCCTCGAAGTTCGTGACGTCGATATTCTGCTGTTTGTACTCCGCCAGCTCCTGCTTATAGTGCAGCGAACCCATGGCGGCGTTGCGAAGAAGTGTGATCATGGGAATGAAAAACTGTGGGCGAATCACGTACATCTTCTCGTAGCGGTAGCTCACGTCCACGATTCCCGCGTTATAGAGCTCGCTCTCGGGCTCGAGCAGCGTGCAGAGCACCGCGTACTCACAGCCTTTCTGGCGACGATCGTGATCGAGTTTCTTAAAGAAGTCCTCGTTTTTGTGCTTGGTCGCGGTCTCGTCGTTCTCGTTTTTCATCTCGAACATAATCGAAATGACCTCGTTGCCGCTCGCGTCGCACTCGCGGAAGATGAAGTCACCCTTGGTGCCCTCGGACGCATCGTTGTCTTTCTCGAAGTACGCATTAGGAAACGCGGTCATACGCAGACGGTTAAACTCGGTCTCGCAATGCTGCTCGAGCGACTCGCCCACCATCTTGGTGGACAGGCGGATCTTCATTTCCTTAAGGCGCTCAATCTCTTCGTCCTTGTAGCGGATCAACTCGTCGCTCACGCGCTTGGCCTGCGCGAGCTCGAGCTCGTGTGCCGCCTTGACCTGTTCCTCGCGAGAATCGCGCACTGCCAGCTCGCTCGTCAGCTTGGCACGTGCCTCGTCACGCTCACGCTCTGCCGCGGCGACCGCCTCCGATAGGTTCATTTTGGCCGTCAGCTCCTGTTCGCGCAGCTGCGCACGCAGGCCCTCGGCCTCCTGCTCGGACTGAGCCTTTGCGGCGGAAAACTTCTCTTGTACCTTTGCGCGATAGTCAGCAAGCGTGCGCTCAGCCTCGCCGCGAGCGGCATCGATCTCACGCTGCGACTCGGCCGCAGCGGCGGCAAGCGCCATCTCCTGGGCCTTGTCCGCCGCGGAGAGCCTTGCCTGCAATTCTGCAATCTGCGCATCGCGTGCAGCTAAATCGTTCTGAGCAGCATTGCGCGCCGAAGCCTCGGCAAGCTTGGCTTCGTCATCCTTGCGTCCCAGCTGCGCACGCAAATTGTCAATCTCGCGCTGAAGCTCAGCATTCTCCTTTTGAGCATCGGCACGGGCCTCAACCGCTGCACGCTGGCTTGCACCCTCACGCTCTGCGGCAGCGCCCTCGAGCTTGGCGCGCAGCTCGGCAAGCTCAGCGTCGCGCTTGGCAACCTCTTGTGCCAGCTGCTGAGCTGCAGCGTTCTTCTGCTCGACAAGCTGAGCGTCGCGCTGAGACTCTGCCTTTTGCAAAGCAGCCGTCGAGCGCGAGCGCTCAAGCTCCAGTGCCTGCTCGCCCTCGCGCTGGACCGCCTTCACGCGCTCATCCAGGTCGCGCGAAAACTCGGCATTGCGCACCTGCTTGACGATATCCGCATAACCGGACGCATCGACCTTAAAAACTTCGCCGCAATGCGGGCACTTGATCTCGTTCATGGCAGCTCCTCGATGGACGCAAATTTCAACCGCCTACACTCTACCGCGCCGCACGGACAAAAAAGGCGCCGCTGCCATAATGGCAACGGCGCCAGAACCACCACGAAGGTGGCTGCCCCCTTCGTGGCGGTTTGCGAGCTACAGGCCAAAGAAATTCAGGATCTGGTCTCGGCTTACGGGCTTGTAGTTGTTGGCGTCGAGGCCCACATCGTAGCGGTAAATGGGGCGCTCGCGATCGCGGTTGCGCGCGTTGACGCGGTCTCCCCTGCTGTGGATATGTCCGTGCAGCATGATGGCACCGCGCGCCTTGCCATTCCAGCTGAGCATGGGGTAGTGGCTCATCACCAGACGATGGCCCTTGGCATAGCCCGGGGCAACCTCCAGGTAATCGCGCACCTCATCCCAAATGTGCGGCGCGTCCGGATCTTCCCAATCGCCGTCATGGTTGCCACGAATGAGCGCCACGTTCTGGCATTTGATACGCTCGCGCAGGCGCACTGCCTCCGCCAGGGGCAAACGATAGGTAAAGTCACCCAAAATGTAGAGACGGTCGTCCGTCGCCACGCACTCATTGATGGCATCGATGACCTTGCGGTTCATCTCCTCGACCGAATCAAACGGCCGATCCATATCGTGCAAGATATTCGTATCGCCCAGGTGCAGGTCGGCGGTAAACCACATCATCGTCTGTATCCTCATTTCGCAACGTGTCTAACACGTGCCTAGTATACAGACGCTTTGGCGCGTCGGTTAGCCAAAGAGCCCACCGAACGGACCTCGGCGGCGTTTGTCTTTCTTTTTCGACGCGTCACCCTGGGCGTTCTTGTCCTGCCGCTTCTTCCGGTCCTGCTCCAACTCATCGTCATCGAGCAGCATATCCCACTCAAACGGATCGTCTGTCAGATCGAACAGGTCGTCGTCATCAACCATGACCGCCTCCATTGCCGACTAGCGGGCATCCACCACATAGAGGCCAACGCGCACCTGATGCCACGGGCTGCGCTCGGGAGCAACCTGCTGCACACGGGCTTCAAATACGTCCTCATGCCCGTAATACATCATCAAGGACAGCGGGCCAACCTCGTCTCCCGGAACATAGCCAAGCTTGGTCTTGCCATAATAGATCGCAACCGCCTCAGGGTCGTGAGGATTATCACGTTCGGCACACAGCGCCAGCTTATCGCCCGCTTTAAGATCGCCCAGGACCAAAGCGCCGTCGGCATACTGAAATCCCGCGATATGAAATGACAGAAGAACACGTGAAGGCTCGTACATGGCAGCTCCTCTAACGGCCGAATAAACCGGCACTTAACCTTACTGAGAAGCTTACGGGCCCGTGCGGACAAAATTTCACCCGCTCGCACCTTTCACCCATTTGCCGCAACGCTTGCGAGACAGAGCGCTTGCAGATAAGATAGAGGCACGGATGGCACCCGTTGCAGCGGGTCTTGCCAACTCCAGTGCACGTTTACATCGTGAGAAGTGGCCGTCTTCGCTTACGCGGGGGCGGCCATTTTGCTTGTCTCTAAGTCATCTGATTCTAATGCACAAACATGCGCACGAGCTTGTGCTTCCAGCTCGCATACGGGGCATAGCGGAATGGCACGTCCAGCCAGGTTGCCTTGTTCACGATGCTCTTCTTGTGGCTAAACGTATCGAAACTCTCGCGGCCATGGTACTGCCCCATACCGCTCGCGCCCATGCCGCCAAAGCCCATATGGCTCGTAGCCAGATGCATGATCGTGTCGTTGACGCAGCCGCCGCCAAAGGGCACATAGCGCACAAAGCGCTCCTGAACTGCGCGGTCCTGGCTAAAGATATACAGGGCCAGTGGCGTCGGACGATCCGTAATAAACGTTTCGGCCTCGTCTAAGCTCTCAAACGTCAGCACCGGTAAAATCGGGCCAAAGATCTCCTCCTGCATTACGGCGTCCCCAGGCGCCACGCCGTCTAGGATCGTCGGCTCAATTTTGAGCGACGACTCGCGCGCGGTACCTCCAAGCACAACCTTATCGGGATCGATCAGCCCGCGCACGCGCGCAAAATGCTTGGCGTTGACGATATGACCGTAATCCTCGTTGTCGAGCGGGTGCTCGCCAAACATGCGACGGGCCTCCTCCTTGATGAGGCCCAACAGCTCATCGTGCACGCGCGTATCGACCAACAGGTAGTCAGGGGCCACGCAGGTCTGTCCCACGTTGAGCCATTTACCAAAGGCGATGCGTCGTGCGGCGACCCTTAAGTTTGCCGTGGCATCCACGATGCAGGGGCTCTTTCCGCCCAGCTCAAGCGTCACGGGCGTAAGGTTTTTACTTGCACGCTCCATGACGAGTTTGCCGACCGGAACGCTGCCGGTAAAGAAGATCTTGTCCCAGCACTCGTCGAGCAGCGCTTCGTTTTCGGCGCGGCCGCCCTCGACAACCGTTACCAGACGCGGATCAAATGCCTCTTCACAGATTCGCCTGAGCACCGCGCTCGATGCCGGAGCATATGCGCTCGGCTTGATGACCACGGTATTGCCCGCGGCAAGGGCGCCGGCAAGCGGCTCGAGCGTTAGCAAAAACGGGTAGTTCCAGGGCGCCATAATGAGCGTGACGCCATAGGGTACGGCTTGCGTTTTGCACACACTCACGGCGTTGGCGAGGTCACACGGACGCAGGCGCGGACGGCTCCATCGAGCCACATGCGCAATCTGATGACGAATCTCGGAAAGCGAGGTGCCGATCTCACACATATAGGCCTCGTCATGCGACTTTCCCAAATCGGTCTTGAGCGCATGGGCAATATCGGTCTCGTGTGCCCGCACCGCCTCGCGCAGGCGCACGAGGGCGCGACGTCGAGCATCGACATCAAACGTGGCGTGCGTCTTAAAGTAGGCGCACTGGTCGCCGACGATGCGCGCAATTTCCTCGGTGTTCATGGACCCTCCTAATTCTCGCCCTCAAACATACCACCCGCGACGACCTCGTACATACGCTCGAGCTCCAAACGGTCCATTAGAAGCGGAACGGGGTATAGCGGATTGGCCTCGGCATCGGCATGGGCCGCCATTTGCGGAATATCGGAGCGGCGAATACCCGTCACATATTTGGGAATGCCCAAGGCGGCATTCATGCGGTCGACCCAATCGATAAAGGCCTCGGCCGCAAGACTGTCCTGCGCGGTAGCCGGCGCAATGCCCGCCATGCGAGCAAGATCGGCAAGCTTGGGGGCGGCGGCGTCACCATAAGCGCGAAGCATGTGCGGCAGGATGATCGCGTTGGCCAAACCGTGCGGAATCCCGTAACGCCCGCCCAGGCTGTGCGCGATGGCATGGACGTATCCAACATAAGAGCGCGTAAAGGCAACGCCCGCTTTATACGCCGCCGAAAGCATATTGCGGCGCGCACGCATGTTGCCACCGCACTCATAGGCCTCGAGCAAATTGTCGTGGATGAGCTGCACCGCCTGGCGCGCCATCTTGCGCGTATAGGGCGTGGTGCTGCGCCCGATAAAGGCCTCGACGGCATGCGTCAGGGCATCCATACCCGTCTGCCCCGTAATGGAGGCGGGCAGGCCACGTGTAAACTCGGGGTCGTGTACCGCAAAGCGCGGGATCAGCACAAAGTCGTTAATGGGGTACTTGTAGTGCGTCTCGTCATCGGTAATGACCGCTGCAAGCGTGACCTCGCTTCCCGTGCCCGCCGTGGTGGGGACGGCGATGAGCAGCGGCAGGAGACGGTGGACGCGCAACAGGCCGCGCATCTTGTTGATGGGCTTATTTGGCTGTGCGATGCGTGCGCCCACGCCCTTGGCACAGTCCATGGCCGAACCGCCGCCAAAGCCGATAATGGCCTGGCAGGCGCTCTCGCGATACAGGGACGCCGCTTCCTCCACGTTTGAGACCGTGGGGTTCGCACGCGTTTCGGCATAGACCGTAACGCCAATTCCCTTGGACGCGAGCGCCGTCTCGAGCGGCGCCGTGAGCCCCAGACGGGCAATACCGGGATCCGTCACGATAAGAACCCGCTGTATCGAGCGCTTTTGAAGCACCGCGGGCACGTCCTCGGCATGCTCCAAAATGCGCGGCTCGGTATAGGGCAGGATCGGCAATGCGATGCGAAAAACCGTCTGATATGTTCGGCACCAGGCACGACGGGCTAGATGCATAAAGGAAACTCCTTCATTTGTTGATAGGTCAACATTTGCTCGACCGATTGTACTCATCGGAGGTCGCACGAGGTCTAGCAATCGTTAATCAATCAACATCTTCACATGCCTAAAATATTTTATTAAAAATCATTCCTAATAGGCTTCACATTTGGTTGCATTTATGGATAATAGAACCCGTCAAGACGCACGTCCGGAGAGGGCCCTTACGGGACCGGACGAGCGCTCCATCGCCATCGATCGAAAGGATCGAATCATGAAGTTTGTTTGCCCCGTTTGCGGTTATGTGGAAGAGTTCGACGGCGACCAGCTGCCCGAGGATTTCAAGTGCCCCCAGTGCGGCGTTCCCGGCTCTCGCTTCCTGAAGCAGGAGGAGGGTCAGCTCGAGTGGGCTGCCGAGCACGTCGTGGGCGTCGCCAAGATGGAGGGCGTCTCCGAGGACATCGTTGCTGACCTGCGCGCCAACTTTGAGGGCGAGTGCTCTGAGGTCGGTATGTACCTGGCCATGGCTCGCGTCGCTCATCGCGAGGGCTATCCCGAGATCGGCCTGTACTGGGAGAAGGCTGCTCACGAGGAGGCCGAGCACGCCGCCAAGTTCGCCGAGCTCCTGGGCGAGGTCGTGACCGACTCCACCAAGAAGAACCTCGAGATGCGCGTTGAGGCCGAGAACGGCGCCACCGCCGGCAAGACCGATCTTGCCAAGCGCGCCAAGGCCGCTGGTCTCGATGCCATCCACGACACCGTGCACGAGATGGCTCGCGACGAGGCCCGCCACGGCAAGGCTTTCGCCGGCCTGCTCAAGCGCTACTTTGGCTAAGCCAACCGCCTGAGAGATAATCTCTAGCTCGATAAGGCCCGGACCGCAAGATCCGGGCCTTTTTCGTGTCTAGCGAACCAGTTAACGTCCCAAAAAAGGACCACCTTCGGCATCGGCTTCGCGTCAAAAACTAAGTGAGTAGCCTTTTGGGAACTTGTCGAGCAGACCATCCGTATTGCTTTATAAAACCGCAGGTAGATAGCTTGCCGCAAAACAATCTGGTCGCCATCACGCTAAAAGTCTACTCACTTAGATTTGCAACCGTCCATGATCGGGCCTTTTTGTGTCTAACGGGCATCTTTTTGTCGATTTCTCCCAGTTTTGACCAGTCAACGAATAGCTCAGACCGAAGTAATGCCTCGGCCCCTTGCTCCTCCAAGCTTTTATCGCGATATTCAACATCGAGCAACCTGCACACGGCCTTAACAATCGCGTGGAATCTATCCTCATCGGATATCTGTCCGTATGTCAGGAGAAATACATCGTAGCCCATGGCCTGAAGCGCCGTCATGCGGTCGGCGTCGCGCAAGCCATCCCCGGCTCGCCCGTGTGAGCCCTTTCCTTGGCATTCAATGGCCACCTGTCGCTCTCCGTCCGGCGAAGACAGAAGTAGGTCAATGTATACGCGGGACTTGCCTACAATCGCCCGAGCACTTGCGCTTAGCGCCACTTCGACATTGAGCTCTATGCCGCAAAAACCTTCGCCTCCCAGGGATCGTGGCAACCCAAGCAACAAATACGTCTCAACCTCAAAAGGCGATGCGGCACCCAGTGGAACGAGATGAGATACCGCGACAAATCGCTTGCCGTAACGCATCCCACAAACATCTGAGCAAAAACGGTCAAGGTCTTCGCCCAAAACCAAAGCGTCGCGCCGCCATAAATTTGAGGCGGCGCCGTCCTCGGACGGACAGCGCGCCCAACCCAAGGTTGCCGGAATCGCGCCCGACTCAATTGCACGCGAAAGCTCTGCCTCGAGTGCTGCTGGCAAGGCACAAACCGTAAACAAGCCGCACATCTCCGCCAACACCAAAAGAAGCTGGAGATCCGTCAGATGCCGCGACATGATGAATGCCGTCAGCAGAGGAGACGTAACCAAAAACCCATGTTCCGTTTCCAGCACGGATTCCCTGGGAAACTCGCCTAGGAACAGCCGCTGCCTAATGCTGACAGGGCAAGTCCGCTTGCCTCTCGTCCGAACCAATGTATACAGCGGAAAGCCGAGCACAACCGTAGCCGTCGGGTTACGGGCGAGCTCGCATCGCCGCCGGTCTTCTTCCGGTCGCGGGAGCGGCGGACACAGAGCGCGGGCCTGAGGGGGCAAGCGCCAGTACTTAAAAGCCGATATGTCACAAAGTAGATCCTTCATAGGCACAGGAAAACACGAATTTCAACCCGGGCGCTCACGCATTGGCGCGAACGCGCCGAAAAGGGCGCCGAACGGACTACTTAGTTTTCAACAGCCCTCCCCAACTGGCCAAAAGCTTGCCAAAAGCTGGACGGAGCGCTGTTGAAAACTCATTTTTCGCTCATGCGGAAGCCTTGCACAGCAAGTGAGTAGACTATTTAGGACCCGCCGAGCGGACCGCCCATACTGCTTTACAAAATCGCAGGTAGATGGATTGCTTCAAAACGGCCTGCTCGCCAAAGCGCCAAAAGTCTACTCACTTAGGTTAGAGGGCGCATCCATTAGCTGCGATTCCAGGGTTTTTAGCTCTTTTGGACTCAAATCGTCATACTGGACAAGGATTCGAGTCGGGTTTTCATGGACAGATACGCCGGCGGCACACCAAAAACAGTCACTGATATCGATAAAAGGAGTGCTCGAGCGCGTGAGGGCCTGTGCAAAAGAGTTTCCGCCCGTTCCACGCTCCGCAACCACAGTGCAGTAAAGGCCTGCGTCTGCATGCTCGATCGAGACCTCCCCTGCCGGAAACGCCTTGCGCACAAGCGCCGCCAGGCCATCACGCGCCTCGCGAGCACGAACGCGCACGCGGTTCACATGCCGCTCGTAATCACCCGATTCCAGCAAACGTGCCAAAGCAACCTGGTCAACAGAGCTCACCGACGAGGCGTAAAAACCAAGGTTGTGCTTAAACCGCTCCATTAGTTCATCGGGCAACACCATGTACGCTAGACGCAACGCCGATGACAGGCTCTTCGAAAACGTGTTGGTGTAGATAACTGACTGGGCGGCATCGATCGACGCGAGTGCGGGAATCGGCTTGCCGGCAAGGCGAAACTCACAATCAAAGTCGTCTTCGATGAGATACCGACCTGGCCGCTCGGCGGCCCAGCTCAGCAACGCATAGCGACGTGCAATGCTCGTCACAAGACCGGTCGGATACTGATGAGACGGCATCAGGTGAAGGACATCGGTCCCGGTTTTCTGCAGCGCGCTCAAGTCCACGCCCTCAGCATCCAACGGGACATGCCGCACTTCGCAACCCATGGCCTGATAGATGCGCGTCAAGCGCAAATAGCCTGGATCCTCGACGGCATACACCTTGTCCGCGCCAAGCAACTGAACCAACATGGTATCGAGCAGCTGGGCGCCCGCACCGATAACGATATTGTCGGGATTGACATTCATGCCCCTTGTCCCGCGCAGATGGTGCGCAATCGCACGTCGCAGTCGAGCGGTGCCCTGCGCCGGTGCGGGCGAAAAGATTTCACGTTCGTCTTCGGACGTCAGCGTCGCCCGTAGCGCACTTTGCCAAAGCCGCGCCGCCTCCAAAGCGGAAGGAGAAAGTGCGTCGAATCGCTCTGCCTGCCCCATGGCATCATGCGCGCTGGGACCAACAGGGACAGCATCTCGGTCGATATCCCCCGCAGCCAAAGCCAAAACCGGCGCATCCGGAAGCTCGCACGCGTAGTAGCCACGACGCGGCATTGAGCAAATATAGCCCTCGGCAAGCAACTGGCTATATGCATTCTCGATGGTAATGACACTGATACCCAGATGACTCGCAAAGGCGCGCTTAGACGGCAGATGCTCCCCCGCCGCAATACGGCCAGCAACAATATCATCGCGAATTTGCTGGTAAACATACTCATAAAGCGATGCTTCGCCGCGATTTTCCAAATTGTAGTCAAGCATGGGTCTATCACCTGACCTTATCGAATCATTCAATCTGGTATTAGTCTGACCTTGTTATTATCTCCAAAACTGAGTATTCCGCCATACCCAGCTCCCCGATAGGATGTTCCGTCAAGCAATGCACATGCCAACCAAGGGAGCAACCATGGCAGAACAGACCAGCAAAGCCGATCGCGTCAAACTTAATCGCGAGCTCGCGCAGATGCTCAAGGGCGGCGTCATCATGGACGTCACCACGCCCGAGCAAGCACGCATCGCCGAGGAGGCGGGCGCCTGCGCCGTCATGGCGCTCGAGCGCATCCCGGCCGACATCCGCGCCGCAGGCGGCGTCTCGCGCATGAGTGATCCCAAGATGATCAAGGGCATCCAAAAAGCTGTCTCCATCCCTGTTATGGCCAAGTGCCGCATCGGCCACATTGTCGAGGCGCAGATCCTGCAGGCCATCGAAATCGACTACATCGACGAATCCGAGGTCCTCTCCCCCGCCGATGATGTCTACCACATCGACAAGACCCAGTTTGACGTGCCGTTTGTCTGCGGCGCCCGCGATCTGGGCGAGGCACTGCGCCGTGTTGCCGAGGGCGCCACGATGATTCGCACCAAGGGCGAGCCGGGCACGGGCGACGTCGTTCAGGCCGTGCGCCATATGCGCAAGATCCAAAAGCAGATCCGCGACGTTGTTGCCCTGCGCGACGACGAGCTCTTTGAGGCAGCCAAGCAGCTGCAGGTTCCGGTCGAGCTGGTGAGCGAGGTCCATGCCACGGGCAAGCTCCCCGTCGTAAACTTTGCCGCCGGCGGAGTCGCGACCCCCGCCGACGCCGCGCTGATGATGCAGCTGGGCGCCGAGGGCGTCTTTGTTGGCTCGGGCATCTTTAAGAGCGGCGACCCCGCCAAGCGCGCCGCCGCCATCGTCAAGGCCGTGGCAAACTTCACCGACGCCAAGCTCATCGCCGAGCTTTCGGAGGACCTGGGCGAGGCCATGGTGGGCATCAACGCCGACGAAATCGAGATTATCATGGAGGAGCGCGGGCGCTAGTCCAGCAGAAAGGATCGCACATGAGCGATTATGCAGACCAAACGGTCGCCGTGCTGGCGGTCCAGGGCGCTTTTGCCGAGCACGAGGCAAGACTGTCCGAGCTGGGCGCACGTTGTATCGAGATGAGGCAGGCGGCCGATTTGCAGCAGAACTTTGACCGCCTGGTCCTCCCCGGCGGCGAGTCCACCGTTCAGGGCAAGTTACTTGCCGAGCTTGGTATGCTCGATGAGCTTCGCACCCGCATTGTTGAGGGCATGCCCGTCCTGGGCACCTGCGCCGGCTTGATTCTGTTGGCGCGCGATCTTGCCGCCCACGACGATAAGGGGACGCCGCGCTTGGCAACCATGGATGTGCTCGTTGAGCGCAATGCTTACGGCAGACAGCTCGGCAGCTTTCGCACCAAGGGGCAGGTAGCCGGCATCGACGGTGAAGTGCCGCTGACGTTTATCCGCGCGCCCCGCATCGTCGAAGTGCACGGCGACACTGAGGCCCTAGCCGAAGTCGACGGGCGCATCGTCGCCGCCCGCCAGGGCAACCAGCTCGGCGTAACCTTCCACCCCGAACTCGACGAAGACACCCGCCTCCACGAACTGTTCCTGCAAATGTAGGCAGAGTAGAAACGAGCGTGGATTTCCGGACACAGAACAAATGAGAGTGGATAATCTCCCACTTTGAGCTTGAATGCAGGCTCAAACCGGGAGATTATCCACTCTCATGCCATGTAGTCGTTGGGGACGTTCTTAAACGACTAGTCATACAAGAACGTCCCCAACGAC
>UQPI01000062.1 GCA_900542945.1 uncultured Collinsella sp. | reverse complement strand
GAGCGATCCCGCAGGCGAAGCCGAGGACCAGCGAGACACCAAGCGCCCTGCCGGCACTCGCGGGTAGCCGCGGCACCAAAAAACGCCTGCGCACTCGATGGATTCGGATGCCCGACAGAGGCTCCTTATGGCTGCTTCCTTCCGGACCTGACCAGATTCGGAACATGTCGTCATCCGAACCCATTGAACGCGCTAGGCGCTCGGTATATCTTACCTGCTCCCGCCCGCCACGGCAAGTGGGGCGAACCCATCGGATGGATTCGCCCCACTCGTCCATATCGCTAGCGGCGCCTGCGGTACAGGACCGCGCCGCCCGCTGCGGCCAGCGCGCCGATGCCGGCCATGGCGCCGAGCGCCTCGACCGGCAGGCTGCGGTCGCCGGTGTCGGGCATGCCGCCCTTGGAGCCGTCGCCGCTAGAGCCGCTGCCGGAGCCGTTATCTGAACCGCCGTCCGAGCCGCCGCCCGGCGTGCCGGGGTTCTCGGGGGTGTCGGGGGTCCCGGGATTCTCGGCGTAGCTGTTGGTGAAGACCGGCGGCAGGTTGGCGTCGCCCTCGTAGGAGACCTCCGCCGACAGATAGCCCGTCTTGGTGCCGTCTGCCGCCTCGTCGCTCACCGTGACGACGATCTTATGCACCGCCTTATCGTAGGTCACGTGCGCCTGGCCGTCGTCGACCTCGCTCACCGTGAAGGTGTAGGTGCCGGCCTGCTTGAAGGTCAGCGCATCGAACGCGACGCTGCCATCGGCGGCATTCTTGGCGGTCGACATGACCTTGCCGTCCCGGCCCCTGAGCTCAAAGCTAAACTGGCCCGCCTTGAGCTCAGCGCCCTTGAGCACCTTGGCGGCGCCCAGCTTGAGGGTGACGGGTGCGGCCTGGTAGCCGTTGGTGAAGGTCACCGAGGTGTCGCCCTCGGCATCCGTCAGCTCGTGCTTGACGGTAAGCGTGCCGTTTTTGGCATCGGTGACCATCGTGCGCACGCGGTACGTCGTCTTGTCGTACGTCACGCCGCCCGCCGTGCCGGCGACCTCGCGCAGTTCGTAGCTGTGCGTGCCGGGCGCGGTGTAGGTGACGGGGCTGAGCGCGACCGTGCCGTCGGCGGCGTTCTTACCCGTCGCCGCGACGCTCTCGCTGCCGTCAGCGGCAATCTTGACCAGCTGGAACTCAAACTCGCCCTCGGCCAGATCACGGCCCTCGAGCTTCTTGTTCACCTTGATCTGGTCGGTGACGGAGCTCGGCGTCGGATTCACGCCGTAGGTGTTGGTGAACTCGAACGCGCCCTTGCCCTCGGGCGTGCCCTCTGCGGGCAGGACCTTCGCGACAAGCGTGCCCGCGGCGGTGTCCTCGACCACCCTGACCGTAAAGGTCCTGGTCGCCGTCGCGTCATTGACCACGCCGTCGACCGAACCGGACTCGCTCACCCGGTAGGCGAACGTCTTGGTGCGCAGGCCGTCGCCGTCGATCTCGACGTCATCAAGGTCGCTCGGCTGCTTGAACGTGACGCGGCCCAGCGCGACGTTGCCGGTGGCGTCGTTGGTCGCCTCGGCCACCGTCTTGCCCGAAGCGTCAACCGGTGCGGGCGCGCCGTCCAGCGGCTCAATCTTAAAGGTGTACTTGCCCGCGATGTCGGCCTGCGTGAGGCCGAGTCCGGCCTGGCTGAGCGCCAACGTCTTGGTGCCCGCGAGGTCGACCGTCGCCTCGCCGGCGCTATAGGCATTCACAAACGACAGCGTGCCGTCGGATCCCTCGGGGTAGACCACGGCCACATCCAGCCCGCCCTTGCCGTTATCGGTCACCTTGACCGTAATGCCGAAGCGCGATGCGGCCGCCGTCACGCCCGCGGGCAGCCGGTCCGTGCCGTCCTCGGAAACGGTATAGGGAATGACCCAGGAGCCGTCGGCGGCCCGGGTGGCGGTTCCCTCCGCCACCATCCGCCCGAGAGCGTCGGTGGTGTAGGAGATGGGCGAGAACGCAAGTCCCACGGCCACGCCGTCGCCGGAGGCCTGGTTGGTCGCGGTCGCGACCACGTTACCCTGGGCATCGCGGACGGAGAACGAGAACTCGCCCGCCGCCGCGGCGCGGCCCGTCAGCGTCTTGGTGGCGTTGATGGCCACGTTGCCCTCGCCGCCGAGCGTTCCGGTGGCCTCGTAGGAGTTCTGGAACGCGACCGTCACGGGCGCGGGCGTCGCCGTGACGTCATTCGCTGTGGAGACCTCGCTGCGGGCGACCTCGAAGCCGTCCTTGGCAACTGTGGTCGTGACCGTAAGCTTGCCCGTCGCGGTATCGTAGGCGAGCGCGATGGTCACCGTGCGCGGCGCGGTGTCGTTGGTGTAGCCCTCGCCGCCGAGCTTGGTCTCGGTGACGGTGAAGCGATAGACCTTGCCCGCGTCGGCGTCGGTGAACTTCACGTCGCTCTCCGCGGTCCCGCCGATGAGGTCGACCAGGCCGGCCGCACCGTCATCGGCCGCGGCCACGGCGTAGGCGTCCTTGCCGGTCTTGAGGCCGAGCTTGGCGGCCGTCTCGGCGTCCGCGGTCACGGTGAAGGCGAACTGCGCCGCCTCCATGGCGCGGCCGGAGAGCGTCTTGGACAGGCGCACGCCCGCGCGGGCCGAGTAATCGAGCTCGGTCGTGTAGGTGTTGACGAAGTCGCCGCCGCTCGCCTGCGCGATCGCGGGCGTCGAGGCCGTGAGGTTACCGGAGCCGTCATCGGTCACGGTCACCGTCATCGTGGCGACGTGGCCGTCGTAGGCCACGCCGGCGATGGCAGAGCCGTCATCGGGCCTGACCTCGCGCACCGTGTAGGTGAAGGTCTTGGCGCGCACGCGCTTGCCGCCGACCTCGGCGAACCCGGCATCCTTGATGTCATCGAGCGTGTAGCGGATGGCTCCGAAGTCGAAGGCGACCCTATCGCCCGCCCTGGTGCCGGCGGCGGCCGTCACGCTGACGGTCTTGGAGCCGTCGGCAGAGCCCTCGGGCATGGGGGCGCCGCCCTCGCCCGCGAGCGCGAACTGGAAGCTGTCGCCCTCGGCCCAGTCGCGGCCCTCGAGCGTCTTGGTGAAGAGCCCCGCGGTGGAGACGTCCCTGCCCTCGGTGGCCGTTCCGTACGTGTTGGTGAACGCGACGGTCGCGCCGTCCTCGGTCACGGCGCCTTCGGCCTTGGAGTCGTCGGCCCCGTTGACCGTGGTCGTGTAGCCCTCGGCGGCATCCTCGGTCACGGTGTAGTGCGCGCCCACGGGCAGGCCGGCGACGGTCTTCTCCTCGCCGTCCCTGAGCGTGAAGGTCGCCTTGCCGTCCGCGAACGTCACGGCGTGCTCGCCCTTGCCGAAGGCGCCGGAGACGGGCTCGCCGTCCCCGTCGGTCAGCGCGACCGTGAAGCCGAACTCGCGCTGGCTGTCGCCGCCGACGACCGTCTTCTTGACGGTGAGGCTGCCCTCGCGGGACACGCTGTTGTGGGTCGTGTTGGTCTGGGATTCGTTCTCCCCCACCTTGACCGTGGCGGTGTTGGAGATGTCGTCGACCACGGCGGCTTCGGCGGAGACCTTCACGTCAAAGCTGAGCGTGCCCGTGGCGCCCGCAGCCTGCTCGCCGAGCGACCAGGTAAGGGTGCGCGTCGCGGCGTCGTAGGCGGCACCGTCGGCAGAACCCTCAACATAGTTAACGCCCTTGGGCAGGACATCGGTCACCGTCACGTCAGCCGCCTGCGCGGCGCCCCTGTCGTCGACGCTGTTATTGGCCCAGCCGATGGTATAGGTGAGGGTATCGCCCACGCCCACCAGCCTGCCATCCACATTGACCTTGGCACCCGAGGCGTCCGCCTTGGTGACGGTCTTGGTGTTGTCGTGCGGCGTGAAGGTGTTGGTGAAGGTCTTCTTGCCCCGCTCGTTTAAGATCTCGGCCTTAAGGCCGGCACCAGTCTGAGTCACTGCGATGTCGAAGGTGTAGGCATGCGCATCGTCCTCAATCAGGACATCGCCGCTTGCTTTCTCGGTCACGGTCGCGTGGTAGGTGCCCAGATTAGTGAAGCTGAGCTCGCCAAAGGAAACCTTGCCGTCCTTGTCATTCTTCGCCTCGATTGGGTAGCCCTCGAGGACATTGCCCGCGCCATCGGTGAGGGAGAGCTCGAAGGTGAATTCCCCCTCCTGGAGGCCGGGCTTGCGGCCTCCAGCGAGCACCTTGGTGAGCTCGGGGACGGACGCCGTGGCGGGGGCGGGGTCGAAGGTGTTGGTGAAGGCGGCGGAGGCGACCTGATCGGCCGAGATGGAGCCATCGGCCCTGGATCCCTCGGCTCCGTTCACCGCGGTCGTGTAGCCCTCGGCGGCACGTTCGGTTACCGCGTAGGCAGTTCCCGCGGGCAGCCCCGTGATCCTCGCCGTCTGGCCATCTTTGAGCTTGAGGGTCGCCTTGCCGTCCTCGAACGTCGCGTCACCGTAGGCGCCGGATACTTTGCGGCCCGCGGCATCGGTGGCCTCGACCGCAAACTCAAATGTCTTGTCCGCGTCGACCGCCAGGCCCTCGCGCGCCGCGACGGTCTTGGAGACGTCGAGCTCGCCCGTCTTCACAGTGTTGGTCACGGTGAAGCCGCGCTCGGCGTCGCCGGTGACCTTCGAGCTGTAGCCCTCGACGGGCACCTCGGCCACGGCGTAGTCGATCGCGGAGCCGGACTTGGAGTACTTGGGCAGGCCCTTGAAGGAGCCCTTCCAGCCGTTGGACTCGTTGAGCTCGATCGGGTCGCCGGTGGCCTTGCCGTCGGCGAGCAGGCGCACGGTGGCCTTCTCGGCCGCCGGGCCGACCCACTTCTTCTCGACGGGCACCGAGACCTTGGCCGTGGAGGTGTTGGTCACGGTGAAGCCGTGCTCGGCGTCGCCGGTGACCTTAGAGCTGTAGCCCTCGACGGGCACCTCGGCCACGGCGTAGTCGATCACGGAGCCGGAAGCGTCACGCTGCGGCAGATTGGAGAAGGCACCCTCCCAGCCGTCAGACTCGCTCAAGGTGATCGAATCGATGACGGTATCGCCGTTCTTGAGATTTACTTTGACCTTATTAGGATGGGGGATCTTAGGGTTCTCCCAGACCTTTTTGATGGGAATGTTGATGTTCTCGGACCTGCCGATGACAACACCGCCGTTGGCGCCGACGCCGCCTCCCAACGGCGCCGTATTGCCGGAGATCGTCAGCGACGTCTGACCGCCGCCGAGGTTATACACATCCTCGCTCATCACAGATTTAAGCGCGACGTTCGGCGTGGCGTCGGTAAAGGACAGGGGATCGCCGTTGTCGCCATCGGGCGAGAATCGCGGGATTTTGGGGTTTGTTGCCGCAATAGTGCCGTAGGGCTTAAACAGCCCACCGTCTCTGTACCAGCTGACCTTTCCGCCGCCCGGAGCGCGGTTGGCCAAGGTCAGTTTGTATTTGGCGTCTTTGGCGCCGGTGAAGACGAAGTCGTCTCCCGCCTCATCAGCCGTGTTCTTGGCGATCAGGCCGCCGTCCTGGACGTAGACCTTGGCATCTCCGGTCGGGCAGAACCACATGCCGCCGCCCTGCTTATCCGCATGGTTATCAACAACGAGGGCGTTTTCGATGCGGAGCGTGCTATAGCCATGAGCCTCGTTGCCTTCGCTATACACGCCGCCGCCCATGCTCCGAGCAGTATTACCCTCGATCTTGCCCGCGCTGAGCGTGACGCCATTCGAATAGGCATAGACGCCTCCGCCGGCGGAAGCGGAGTTGCCAGATATGGACCCGCCTTGCATGGTGAAAGCAGTATTCCCTGTTTCGCCGCCCTGACAGCCCGGGTCGACCACACACACTCCGCCGCCTTTGCCGTTGCCAGACGCAACGTTGTTCTCAATCTCTCCACCCTTCATGGTGAACTCGGCGTTGTCCTCAATGTGAACTGCTCCAGAGGGATCTAAGGGCCCCGCCTCCAGTTTACTGCTCCTGTTGCCGGAAATCTGACCACCAGTCATCGTGAACTTGGCTCTTTGGCTATCGCCCTCCCCCTCACTGTACGCAAGGACCGCGCTGCCTCGATAGCCGCTGTTGCCCTCGATGCTGCCCCCGCTCATGTCGAAGCGGGCATTGCCCACCAACATGACGCCAGAAGATGTGAGGTGATAGCCGTTAGTGTCTCCGGAAACGACGATTCCGTTCTTACGGATAACGCCGCCCTTCATGACAACATGAGCGCCGTCCTTCGCGTGGACAGCGCCGCAATACGCGTCCTTAAGTTCACACTGCTCGATAACGCCGCCCGTCATGGTAAGCGAAGCCTTGTCTCCCGACACGTCGACAACACCAGTATTGACGGTGCTCGCAGCGCCGTCGCACACAACGGCCTCGTCAGAGAGCACAACTGCTCCCTTGCTAGAAATAATGGCGCCCTTGTTGTAGCGACCACTCAGGGACACTTTCCCCGACAGCTCGAGGGATGCCCTCTCGGCAACATTGGCCAGTACGGAGACGCCGCTATTCTTTGTTGCCAAGATGGTATAGGGCTCATCCGACGTGATCTTAATCATCTTCTTGGCAGGAATCGTGAGCGTGGAGCCGAGCTTCACGTGCTTTTTCAGGGTGATGACGGTTTCCTTGCCATCGGGGGCCTTGTCGACCAGATCCTGAAGGGTCTTGGTGCTGCCATCGCTCACGGTATCGCCGACGCTGTCATCGATGGACTCGCGTGTGTAGACGATATCGACGCCAGAGGACGGGAGGTTCTCCGAGCCGGTGATGTCGTCCCTGCTGTTTTCGATCGTGATCTTTTGAACCGTGCTCTTGTCAAACATACCCGAGGGTATTTTGGTGAGGCCGCGCCCGATCGTCACATCCTTCACGCCATCTACGCCCGAGAAGGCTGACATGCCAACGGAAGTCACGGAATCCGGAATGGAAAGCTGTTCCGGCAACGTGCCGCCATAGAAGGCGTAGTTGCCAATTTTCTCAAGTGTCTCGGGAAGCTGGACGGCGACGTTGCTCCAGATAAAGGCCCAGTCACCGATACTCTGCAGGCTGTCGCAAAGCCCCACGATCTTAACCGGCGCGTAGCAGAACGCATAGCCCGGAATGCTCTGAAGCGAGGACAGGTCCACGGACGCCCGCAGCTTTTTGCACTCGTAGAAAGCCCCCCAGCCCATGTTTGTCACCTTGCTTAGATTGGGCACGCTCACCAGGCTGGCGCACCCCTGGAAAGCAGAGGATCCGATGCTCGTCAATGTGCCCGGGAAATCGATGCCGGTCAAACTCGAGCAATTCTGAAACGCCCCATCCCCGATGGACTCGATTTCGCTCAGCGCGGTGACGGACGTTAGAGAGGTGCATCCGTCAAACATGTGCGAGGGGATCTTCGTAACCGAAGCGGGCAACGACACGCTTGTCAGAGACGTGCAGCCTTTGAGCACGCCCGTTATGGTGTCGGCGAAGGCGACATCTTTTGGAAACTCGATGCTTGTGAGGGCCGTAGCCCCCCCGAAGGCGCTCGGGCCCGAAATCATTTTGAGGGTGGAGGGGAGATCGATCTCCGAAAGGCTTTTGCAGCCCGTGACCATCGAGTTGGCGCTAATCTTCTCGACGCCCTCATCGAAATAGAGTTTTTCGAGCGAGCCGGCGTTTTGCAGCGTGCAACTGAAGTCCTTGATGGAGCCAGGGATATGGAGCTCCTTGACCTTTACGAACTTCCGGAAATACCATCCGCGCACGTTTTCGAGCGTGTCGGGGAGCGTCAGCTGCTCAACGTTCTTGGCCACGATACCAGACGAGAAAAAAAGTTCGGTGACTTTGTAGGTCTGGCCACCATGCGCGATGGAGCTGGGTACACTCACCGCGGTCACACTGTCGTCGGCAACAATACATGTGATTTCCGCCGTGCCCTTATCCGTGGTCTCGCACGAATAGGTCACGCCGTCCTGGGTGATCTCAAACTGCTCCGCAGTATACGCAGTCCGCGATTCCGTGGCCGCATATGCGACACCGGCCGTCGCGCCAACGGATAAACATCCGAAGCCGAGAACCAGCGCAAGGCAGAGAGCAGCGACTCTCTGCCCCCCCCCGCCGAAAACTTTCCTCTCCAATTCCCTTCTCCCCCTCTGGTGTCGCCTTCTCTTCCCAAGAGCGATCTATTGATTAAGGACAGTTAAAGACAACATTATGCCCAAAGAGGCCCATCATGGAGATAATCCACGTCTTCGCCCGAAATGGTAATTAATTGGCAGGATTAATTGGCGAACAACTGAACGAAGAGCAATCTACTAATGGCACATGAATGACAGCGTCAACACCTGAAGTGCATAGTCTCCGATCCCCAGACAACACCACTTCGAGGCAAACGGTCCGACGCAAGGCTCAGGGCAATCAACTTCGGATTGGTTTTAGAGGCGGGCGAGGTCGTAGGATCGAGCGGCTGCTTCGCCGGCGCAGATGAGGTTGGTTGCGGCTTCTTGCGGATCGAGTGCCCGCTCCAGGTACATGGGCTTGCGACAGATCGGAAGCACCAAGTCGACGCCCTGACCATACACCGCATCCAGGCTGTCGGCACGACCGCCCACGACGGCGACCACCGGTTTGCCATATCGCTTCGCACGACGGGCCACGCCCACCGGCGCCTTACCGGCGGCGGACTGCTCATCCATATTGCCCTCGCCCGTTATGACGAGGTCGACATCGCGCACGCGCTCGTCAAACCCCACGAGGTCGAGCACCGTCTCCACGCCCGAGCGCAACTCGGCACCGAGTGCCAACAGCGCTGCTCCCAGACCACCGGCGGCACCGGCGCCGGGCACGCCGAGCACCGAGCCAAATGTCCGTGCGCTCTCAGGTGTGCGCAACAATCCCTGGGCTCGAGCTCCGGCAATCGCAGCGTCGAGCAAGCGACCGTAGCCGACCATCCAGCTGTCGCACCTGTTCAGCGCCTCGGCATCATCCGCCGGCAGGCCTTTCTGCCCACCGAACACCGCCAGAGCGCCTCGGCGTCCCACGAGTGGATTCTCTACATCCGAAAGCACAACGATACGAGCGCCATCCAAAGCCTGCAGCGCTGGCGCCAAATCAACGCTCGCCACCTGCTCGAGACCCGCAAGACCGGGGGCGACAACGCAGCCCCGATCATCGACCACACGCGCGCCCAGCGCCTGCAGCATGCCGGCGCCACCGTCGTTGGTGGCGCTGCCGCCCAAGCCAATATAGATAGTCTTTGCGCCCGTGCGAACCGCGCGAAGCATGAGCTCGCCCACGCCATAGGTTGTAGCGGCCAGCGCCGACGACTCCGTGCAAGGCGAGTACCCGATGCCGGCCGCCTCGGCCATCTCGATGACCGCGGACTCGCGCTCGACATCAACCAGCATCCGGGCAGGCACACGCTCGCCCAAGGGGCCTGCCACCTCGCAGGTCACAAGCTCGCCACCGCAGGCGGCAACGGCGTCGAGCGTTCCCTCGCCACCATCTGCCAGCGGCAACGTGGCCACCTGGGCATCGGACCACACACGGCGCACGCCTTCGGCAACCGCCGCCTCCGCCTGTGCACTCGACACGCTGCCCTTAAAGGAATCAATCGCCAACAGCACACGGCGGGGCCGGCGGCACGCGGTACCAAAATCGACCGCCTCAACGGCGATATCTTCGGCACACGCGAGCGCCTCGGCATGAGCGGCATGTGCCTCAAGATCGGCCCCACAACCGCAGCCAGTACCATCGGTGCCACGCAACCCACTAAAATAGCCGCTCAACACCTCACGACACTCGTCTGCCAGCACGCCAGCCGTCACGTTAAACCGATGATTCAGGCGCGAGTCGGCATTCAAATCGTATAGGGATCCCAACGCGCCCGCCTTGGCGTCGCTCGCGCCATACACGCAGCGCCCCACGCGCGCGTTGACCATAAGGCCCGCACACATGCAGCAGGGTTCGAGCGTCACGTAGACCGTACAGTCGGAAAGGCGCCAGCGGCCAAGCGCCTGGGCAGCGGCGCACAGGGCCGCGAACTCTGCATGCGCCGAAGGGTCCTGGTCGAGCTCGCGACGATTATGCGCCCTCGCGACGATCTCGCCGTCGCGCACCACTACAGCTCCGATGGGCACTTCGCCCACCGCAGCGGCGGCGCGCGCCTCCGCCAACGCCTTGCGCATGAACTTCTCGTCGATTTCGGTGATCGTCATCGTTCGCCTTCCCTGTTGCAAATTCAAAACGATGCTATCATTACGACTCACGGAGAGATGGCAGAGCGGTTGAATGCGGCGGTCTTGAAAACCGTTGAGCGCGAGAGCGTTCCGGGGGTTCGAATCCCCCTCTCTCCGCCACTTTTAGTGATGCACCGGCGTCATGGTTCGCTCGAACAGCGCATCGACCACGTCGGCCATCTCAGGTCGACGCTCAAGATCGTGGCCCGATTCCCACCACATAGTAAAGAGCCGAATAATGCCGCCGGCGACAAACTCAGCCGTCGTGTCGAGCGACACGGGCGCAAGCGCGTCCTCGTCTAGCGCACTCATCACACGCTCGCGGATAGAGCGGGCAATGCGATCGCAAATCATGCTGGTCAGCATGCCCGACATGCTGCTCGCCAAAATGTTGTCCATGAGCTGCTCGTGGGCCAGAATCAGGTCCATGGCGTCGGTGAACACCTCGTGGCGAAGCACGCGCACGTCGTCGGCCGACACCGTGCC
This sequence comes from uncultured Collinsella sp., assembly GCA_900542945.1. GTDB lineage: Bacteria > Actinomycetota > Coriobacteriia > Coriobacteriales > Coriobacteriaceae > Collinsella. The sequence continues at coordinate 1,347 of UQPI01000062.1, read as the reverse complement.
GCCCTCGCCAACCCGCTTTTGCGGCAAGCCCGACATGAGCTCATCGATATAAAAGGCAAAGTAATCGTTCTTGTCGCGAAAGTGCTTGTAGAACGTCGTGCGGCGAATCATGGCGCGGTCGCACAGCATGGCAACCGTCAGGTCCTCAAAACGATGTTCCTCGAGAAGCTCGGTAAAGGCATCGAACAGGGCGCGGTAGGTTTTCTTGATGCGAAGGTCCACTGGTATCGCCATCCTCAGGGCAAAGACAACACTCGTCAATCTGTCGCATATCTTACACCTGTACCTCGCGCGTTTTACCCCGGTGCCGACCCCGCGAAAACATAACGCTTACCGGAAAGTTCGGCACGGCAAAACGTTGCGGGTATACTAGTAGCGTTATACCAACGGCAGCTGGCGCATGCCGCCGCGGCCATTCGAAACGGAGACATCATGATTACCGTCATCATCGGCATCGTTGTTGTCATTGTGATTGTCTGTGCCATCGCCGGCATCTACAACAACATGGTCACCAAGCGTAACCGCATCGATAACGCCTGGCAGAACATCGATACGCAGCTGCAGCGCCGCAACGACCTGATCCCCAACCTGGTCGAGACCGTCAAGGGCTACGCCAAGCACGAGCAAGAGACGCTCTCCGCCGTGATCAGCGCGCGTAACACCGCCGTCAAGGCCACCACGCCCGAGGCCAAGATGGAGGCCGACAACGTGCTGACCGGTGCGCTACGCCAGCTCTTCGCCGTGGCCGAGGCCTACCCCGATCTGAAGGCAAACACCAACTTTACGCAGCTGCAGGCATCGCTCGAGGATACCGAAAACAAGATTAGCTATGCACGCCAGAGCTACAACGACTGCGTGCTCAGCTACAACAACGCCATCCAGACGTTCCCGGCTGTCATCTTTGCCGGCATCTTCCAGTTTAAGGAGCGCCAGGGCTTCGAGGCCGCCGAAGCAGCCCGCCAGGCCCCGACCGTCAAGTTCTAGTAGTTTGACAGCGCATCTTTAATCGGCCAAATGCATAAACCGCCCCGTCGAATGCATACTTCGACGGGGCGGTTTCCCTTATCGCGAAGGTCCCCCTCTAAGTGCCGTGCATTTTTAGGAGTATTCAACATAACCAAGGGCTTCGGGCGCCGCGATAAATGCCAAAGAGCGCAAATATCCCTGCAAATCAAACGCTGTCAGCCCATAACCCCGCCCATCATTCGTAGAAAACATCGAGAAATCCCGATTTTTTGCCCGAGGCCGGTATGCAGGGGCCTTCGATTGCAGAATACTCGCAAAAATGCACGCCGCCACCACCCCCACATGGCGCGAACCAAAACAAAAGCGCGGCCTAAAAGGCCG